>NZ_BAAAQN010000005.1:0-294990 GCF_039531695.1 Catenulispora yoronensis | reverse complement strand
GGAGCAGGCGGGCCGCGCCGACCTTGCGGCGGCCCAGGTCCGAGCCGAGCACCGAGGCCAACACGATGATGTTCACGATCCAGATGCTGGCGTCCATGGTGGCCAACTCCCCTCTGAGCTGCTGTTTTCTGCTTCGTTTCTGGCTGACAGTTAGAGATTCGCAGCTCGGCGGGTGGAATCGCTTCCACCCGGGGGTGGAAGGCGGGTGGAAAGAGGGTGGACCGGCATTCATCCCCCCGCTGGGACGGATCGGCTATAAAGGAATGTATGGCGGAACCAGTAAAGGTGGAGCTGGGATCGGTCCAGCAAACCCTGTTCATCCCGCTGGCCGGACGGGCGCGCGAGTCCGCCCGCAGACATCCTGTGGTCCGGGACCCGAAGGCCGCCGAGATCGTCGCGGCCGTCGACTTCGACGTGGAGCAGTACAGCCAGGGCTGGGGCGGCAGTATCACGGTCCTGCGAACAGCCGTCTTCGACGAGCTGGTCCGCGACTTCCTGCGCCACAACCCGGAAGGGACCGTCGTCGAGCTCGGCACCGGGCTGAACACCCGGTTCGAGCGCGTCGACAACGGCCGCACGCACTGGATCGACCTGGACCTGCCGGACACGATCGAGCTGCGGCGCCGGTTCTTCGAGGACACCGACCGGCGTCGGATGGTGGCCGCGTCGGTGCTCGACGAGGACTGGCTGGACGTCGTCCACGCCAGTCCGGCGCCGTACTTCTTCGTCGCCGAGGGCGTTCTGGTGTATCTCGACGAGACGCCGACGGCACTGGCCCGGATCGCCGAGTCGTTCCCGGGCGCGCAGCTGGTGTTCGACACCTACACCAAGCGGATGCTGGACCAGCAGCACAAGATGGCGGTGAAGAAGAACCTGGCCGCGCGGTGGGCCTGGCCCTGCGACGATCCCCGGTCGCTGGAGCCGCTCGGGCTGGAAGTCGTCCAGGAAGCCGCCGTGACCCGGCCGCCCGCAGCGGTGCGAAGCCGCCTCCCGCGCCGATTCCGCTACACGCTGCCGGTCCTCAAGCGGATCATGGGCAACGTCATCGCCATCACACTGTTCCGGGCCCGCACAGACACCGCTCACACGCCTCGATGAAGGTCCGCACGGCGCGGCGGTCGTCCCCGGCGCGCCAGATCACGGCCAATTCGCTGGGCGCCAGCCCCACAACGCGCCGACACACCAGGTCGTCCCGCTGGTAGATCTCCGCGTTACCGGCCGCGAGCAATACCAGGCCCAGCCCGGAGGCGACCGCTTCGATCGCCTCCTCAGCCGTTTCGGCCTCGGCCACGACGCACGCCGGCCTCGCCCGTTCGTCGTTGCCCAGCCAGAACTCGCGAAGCGCTCCCGCGGACGTCGGCAGCGCGATGAACGGCTCGTCGGCCAGTTCGGCCAGGGCTATCTCGGTGCGGACAGCCAGCCGGTGATCGGCCGACAGGGCCACCCAGCGGTCCTCGGTGGCGACGACTTTCCACGCCAGTTCGCCGGTCGCCGGGACCGGCAGCCAGGCGACGGCCACGTCGACTTCGCCGCTCGCCAACCCCACGGTGGGATCGCCCCACGCGATCTGCCGGAACAACAGCCTCCACTCCGGCACGTCGCGGCCCATTCTGGCCGTGACGGCGGGGATGAGGCCCCGGCCGATCCTGGTGTGGAAGCCGACCGTCAGTGTTCTTCGCTGGGTCGCCGTCGCGGCGGCGACGGCATGCTGTGCGGCCTCCCACTGTTCGATGATCTGCCGGGCCTGCGGCAGCAGAGCAGCACCAGCCGAGGTCAGGGCGACCGTTCGGTGGTCCCGGTCAAAGAGCGCGACCCGCAGCGAAGTCTCCAGATGCCGGATCTGTTTGCTGAGCGACGGTTGCGCGATGAACAGCCGCCCGGCCGCCCGGGTGAAGCTCAGTTCCTCGGCCACCGCGACGAAGTACCGCAGATCGCGCACATGGACATCCATAGCCAAAGGCTATAGCGGACGGTCTTGGACACGCTTCCCGCGGCCGTCCGACGATGAGACGTAATCAGCGAGCGGAGGAGGGCATCGTCGATGGAACTGGGTGTGTCCGGGTTGAACGCCAAGGCGACGCTGGGCCCGGTCGACACGGTCCGGTTGGCCCGGCTGGCCGAGGAACTGGGCTACATGTCGTGGTGGGCCGGTGAACACGTGGTGCTGCCGAGTCCCCGAGTACCGGAATCGCCGATGGCGCCGACCGATCCGGTCCTTGATCCGCTGGTACACCTGGCGTATGTCGCGGCCGTCACGCAGCGGCTGGAGCTCGGCACCGGAATCGTGATCCTGCCGCAGCGCAATCCGGTCGTCCTCGCCAAACAGGCGGCGAGCCTGGACGTGCTCAGCGGCGGGCGCCTGCTGCTGGGAGTCGGCGTCGGCTACCTCGAACCGGAGATGCGCGCGGTCGGCGTGCCGATGGCCGACCGGGGGCGCCGCACCGACGAGTACATCGACGCGATGACCAGCCTGTGGACCGATCCGGCCCCCGCGTTCAAGGGCAGGTACGCCGAGTTCCGCGACGTCGACGCCCATCCGCGCCCCACCAACCCCCGCATCGTCGTCGGCGGCCACAGTCCGGCCGCTTTCCGCCGCGCGGTCACCCGCGGGCACGCCTGGTTCGGCAACGGCGGCCTCGACGATCTCCCGCGCCACCTCGCCGGGCTCCGCCGCGCCGCCGAGGAAGTCGAGCGTCCGGATCGGCTGGGCCGGCTGGAGATCATCTACATGCCGCTGAACCCGGTGGTCGTGGACCGGCAGTCCGCGCAGCGCTACGCCGAACTCGGCGTGGATCGCCTCGTGGTCTACCCGCTCCCCCTCGAAGATCCCGATGACGTGGCGCGGTTCATGGAGCAGCACGCGACGCTGCTGGATTAGCCGCTACCGCGCTGCTGACAGCTGCGTACATCGACGAAGAGGGTTCCGGCAGCCGCTGCGCCGGAACCCTCCTCAGGGTGCGATGACGTCATCGCTGCCTGTGTCAGTCGATAACGCTGATGTCGTCGATGTGCCCGCGATACCCGCCGGTGACGTTCGCCTGGTCATAGCCGATGTCCACGCGGGAGATGGTCTTTCCGTTCGCGACCGCGCCGAGGTTGACGGTGACGCGGTTCCACGTATCGAGGGTCAAGTGGCCGCACTGATAGCTCGGGTGGGCCCGGTTGCCGTTCTGGTCCACGGCCCCGGAGTCCCGCAGGTTGGTGTTGTCGGTGAAGATCAGGTCGACGGCCACGCAGGTGCTGTTGCCACCGCTGGCATAGCCGTAGCTGTTGGCCGAGCTTTCCGGATCGATCCAGTAGGTGAGCGTGGTCCCGGGACCCACCACGAGGTTCTTGCCGCTGAGGTCGAAGACCTTCAGGTAGGCGTGGTCGGCCCCGCTGGAGGTGGTGCCGCTGCCGGAGTAGAGCAGCGACTGGGTGCCCGAGTGGTTGCTGAGCGGAGCGCCGTTGTCGACGTAGGCCTCCGGCGCGGTCATGCCGCAGCAGACGCCTGTGACGTTCACCAGGCCACCGGCCGGATAGGCCGCGTTGTCGACGGCGCTGTTCCACGTGGGCGCCAGGTCGTTCGGCTCGACGCCGGTGGAGAACGCCGGACCCAGCGTCGCCGCCTCCAGAACCACGCCGCCGCCTCCGAAGTCGGTGCTCGTCGTCCACTTCAGCGTGAGTGTCTGGTTGGCGGAGTTGGCCTGGTAAATCAGGGTGTAGACGCCCGCGCTGGTCCCCGATGAACTACTGACCGAGGTGTCCAGGTAGGAGCCGCTCCCGTCGCTCAGGGTGGCCACCAGCTGCCCCGTCGCGTGCCAGGAGTTGACGTACAGCTTGACGGCCCGCTTGGTCGTGTCCGCCGGCACCGTCAGCTGGAAGCCGTTGTTCGCTCCCGCTGTATAGGCGCCCGCGGTGTTGGTGCCGCCGGCGTCCGGCGTGCCGTCGCTCCAACTCACCGTCGGAGCCCCGCCGCCGGACTTGCTGGCACTGCCGGTGCCGAGCAGCGTGTAGTTGCTGATCTGGCTGCCGCCGGTGCTCTTGCGGTCATAGCTGGTGGCGGTCGCCGCCGCCCAAGTGGCCCAGTCCGAGCGTCCCTCGGCGCTCAGGTTCACGGTCGACGCCGGGGCCTGCGTCTCCATGCCTGTCACGGTCCCGCCGCTGCCGGCGGCGAGGACCCGGCTGGCCGCCCCCTGGATGTAGATCGGGTCGGCCGACGCCGTCAGGGTCGCGACGCCGTTGACCGGCGTCACGGTCTGCGTGGCGCCCGTCATCGAGGTGACGGTCAGCTGGTTGGCGGTCTGCACGTAGATCTGCTGGTTCCCGGCGGTGGACCACACCACACGCAGGTCGTTGCTGAACAGCTTGTCGTAGATGCCGCTGCCCACTATCTCGCTGCGCACGAAGGACTTGGTGCCCACTTGCTGAGTGAGCACTTTGTACGCTGTCGCAGAAGGCTTCGGCGGATACTGCCCCGCAGAGTTCTCCTCATCGAACAGACCATGCGTATGGATGCCCCCGTATTCGTCATGATCGTTCATGAAGTCGTACCAGAAATACTTCTGCACTCCGGCCGCGAGCGACAGGACGGCACTACGTACTAGGTAGTCAGCCTGATTCTGGTATCCGACCACACTGCTTTCCCAGCCGACCTCGGTGGCCCAGATCGGCTTGGGATTGCCGTTGTTGTACTGCTTGATCAGATTCTCCATGCCGATCTGCTGCGTGTCGGCCGTGCCGTCCTCGGGCGTCGCGCCGTAGGGATGGTCGGAGATGATGTCCATGTACGGCATGCCACCGGCCTGGAAGACCTGCTCCAGGTAGTTGGTGTCGACCTGGTACAGCACTCCCCCGACCACACCCACATCCGGGCGGATGGATTTGACCGCCTGGTAGGTGACCTGCAAGAGATGGGCATAGCAAGTCGGCTTCTGGCGAGTAGCGTGGCCGCCAACAACGTCTACACAGGCACCGCCGTGATCGTCGAACCAACCACCGTTGGGTTCGTTCCAGACCTCCACGTACGAGATCCGTGACCCGAAGTAGTTGAGCACCGCTTTGACGTAGTTGACCCAAGCGGCGTAAGCGGCGTCTGAGTAGGGTGTCGCTCCCCCGTCATAGAGCGGGTTCTGATAGTCGAGGATAACGAGTGGATTGATTTTGTCGTCCCTCAGCTGATCCATGAACGGCTTGTATGTGCTGAAGTCGTACACGCCAGGCTTTTTCTCGACCACGTTCCAGCTGATGTCGGTCCGCGCCCACGTGACGCCGACCGTCGAGACCTGCGGTGGCTGTCCGTCAGTGGGTGGTATGTGGATGGCCACGCCGAACGGCGAGTCGGCGAACTGAGGTGTGGACGGTGTCGCGGCGGTTGTGTTTGTAGTGGACGCTGCGTGTGTAGTGGATGCAGCGTGTCCGGCGCTCGGCTGCCAAATGATCGACATGGCGGCCAGCGTCGAGACGAGGAGGAATAGACTCAGCAGGCGTATACGCCTGACATGGCCCATTTCCATGAGGGGTTCCTTTCGGGCAAAGGTGTGGAGCTGGTGTCGCGCCTTTCCTCAAGTGCTGCGCACATATTCGGCGAGTCGTTCGAGCTGACTCGGATCGGCCAGGGCGGAGCCGACGGCGATGGCGTCGGCTCCGGCCGCGAAGAAACCGTCGGCGTTGACGGCGTCGACACCGCCGACGGCGACCAGGGAGATCCGCGGGAAGGGACCGCGCATCGCTTGGAACCAAGCAGTTCCCAGACCCGTCGCGGGGAAGGCCTTGAGCCAACGCAGGCCCAGCGCGACGGCTTGTTGGATCTCGGTGGCCGTGGCGACGCCGGGCAGCGGGTGCAGGCCGGCGGCCAGGCCGGCGCGCACGATGTCGGCGTCCAGGCCGGGGCTCACGATGAACGAGGCTCCGGCTCGTCGGGCGGCGTCGACCTGCTCGTGGGTGATGACGGTGCCCGCGCCGACGCTGTGTCCGTTCTCGGCCGCCAGTGCGCAGACCGCACGCAGCGACTCCAGATCGGTGGCGGACTGGAGCGGCACCTCGATCAGGTCGATGCCGGCGGACCAGGCCCGGCGCGCGAGGTCCACGGTGCGCTCGGGCCCGTGACCGCGCAGGATGGCCATCACCGGACTGTCCCGCAGCGCGCGGTCGAACCAGAGCTGTGACTCAGCAGCCTGATCACGGTCGACGCCCGCGATCCCAGGGGTCACCATTCGGCGAAGCTCCCGTCACCATGGGTCCAGATCGGCGAACCGGGGCCCAGCGGACCGGTGTCGACGGCGGCCCGGACCGCGTCCTCGTCGATCTCGACGCCCAGACCGGGGCCGGTCAGCCGCCGGACGCGGCCTTCCACCGGCGTCAGCACCGACGGGTCGCGCATCAGCCGGGTGTCGTCGGACGGCCCCAGATGCGGATCGAAGGACAGTTCCTGCGCGTAGAAGTTCGGCACGGCGAAGGCGATCTGCAGGCTCGCGGCCAGCGCCAGCGGCCCCAGCGGGCAGTGCGGGGCGACCTGCGCGTCGTAGACCTCGGCCTGGGTCGCGATCCGGAAGACCTCGGTGATGCCGCCGGCGTGCGAGACATCGGGCTGGACCACGGCCACCCCGGCCTCCAGGATTCGCCGGAACTCAGTGCGCTGATAGAGCCGCTCGCCAGTGGCGATCGGCACCGGCGAGCAGCGGACCAGGTCGCCGATCAGGTCGCTGTGCTCGGGCCGCAGCGGCTCCTCGGCGAAGGCCAGGCCCAGCGGCTCCAGCCGGGGCAGGATCCGGCGCGCCATCGGGACGGAGAACCGGCCGTGCAGATCGATGCAGAGGTCGACGTGGCCGCCGACCGCCTGCCGCAGCTCGCCCAGCTGCTCGACGATCTCGTCCACGCGCGCCGGGGTCTCGATGAAGCCGACGGGGCCCCGCGGCGCCACTTTCAACAGGTCCAGTCCGGCGGCGAGGTGCCGCTTCGCCAGCTCGGGGTCGCCGGTCCGGCCGTCCCGGTTGGCGTGGGCGTAGGCGCGGGCGTGGTCGCGCGTCGGGCCGCCGAGCAGCTCGTGCACGGGCACGTCCAGCCAGCGGCCCTTGATGTCCCACAGCGCCTGGTCCAGCCCGGCCACGGCGGACGACAGCACCGGGCCGCCCCGGTAGTAACCGCCCCGGGCCAGGTTCTGCCACAGGCGGGTGATGGCCAGCGGATCGGCGCCGATGAGGTGCTCGCTCATCCGCTCGACGGCGGCGGTGACGGTGCGGGCCCAGTTCTCCAGCGTGTGCTCGCCCCATCCGGACACGCCCTCGTCGGTGGAGACCTTGACCAGGGCGCGCCGGTTGCTGAGCACGAAGGTCTCGATGGCGGTGATCTTCATGGCCGGCGGCCCCATCCCGTGTCCTCGTGCACTGATTCGCTCGGGGTGAACCGGAGCAGGTGCTCGGCGAGCGTGGTGTCGATCAGCGGCGCGTTCCCGTCGAACGGCCGGCGGCGCGGCACGTCGGGCGCGTACTCGTCGAGCAGCCGCCGGGTGGGCCGGTCCAGCAGGGTGTCCGCGGCGCTCAGGCCGATGACGTGCGCGCCGACGAGCGGCGCCCGGAGCGCGGCCTCGATCGCGCGCACCGCGTCGGTCATCGTCAGGTAGGCCCAGCCGGTGCGGACCATGCTTTTGGGATCGGCCTCGGCCACGCGCTTCTCCTGCCGCAGCACCGGCAGGGTCTTGACCAGCGGGAAGCGCAGGGCGACGACCTGCATGCCCCAGGTGCGGGAAGCCATCTGCGCGGTCAGCTCATCAGAGCGTTTCGACAGCGAATAGGGGTCCGCGATGTCGTAGGGCAGGTCCTCGTCCAACGGGAAGTACGCGGGCAGCGGCGTGTGCGGGTTCAGGCCGTAGCCGGGCGCGTGGATGCTGCTGGCGATCACCGCGCGGTGGATCGACGCCTCGCCGGCCTGGGACAGGACGTTGAAGGTGGAGGCGACGTTGTTGCGGTAGACCTCGTACGGGGTCCCGAGCGAGGGGTGGGCCAGCGCGGCCAGGTGCACCACGGCGTCGCAGCCCGTGAGCGCGTCGGCGACGGTGTCGACGTCGGCGGCGTCGCCGACCACGGTCCGGTCCGCCGGCGGCGGATCGGAGTCGGCGGGCAGCACCAAGGCCGTGACCGTGAAGCCGCGCTGCCGCAGATACGGCACGGCGGCCTGGCCGATGCCGCCCGCCGCGCCGGTCACCAGGACCCGGGACCAGCGGGTCGTCCTCGTCATCGCAAGACGTCCTTTCCGCTGTGCAGCACCAGTTCCGCGGCGCTGGGCAGCCCCTCCCAGTCGCCGTCGGAGGCGACGGAGAACCCGGCGACCCGCACCGCCTGGTCGATCTGCTGCTCGGCGTCGTGGCCGGCGAGGAAGGCGGCGAGGAACCCGGCCGCGAACGCGTCGCCCGCGCCGACCGTGTCGACCACGCGCACCGCGATCGCGTCGCGCCGGAACCGGCCGTCCGGGCAGGACAGCAGGCTCCCGTCGGCGCCGGACTTGATGACGACCGTCGGCGGGCCCGCCGCGTGCAGGGCCTTGGCCATGTCGGCCGGGTCCTGAAGACCGGTCAGCAGCGCCGCTTCGTCGGCGGTGGCGAACACGATGTCGGCGGCCGCGATCAGCGGCCGGGCCAGCTGCGCGAACTCCTCCGGCGTCGCCAGCGCGGAGCGGTAGTTGAGGTCGACGGAGACCGGCACCCCGGCCGCGCGCGCCAGCTCCACCGCGTGCGTCACGGCCTCGGCCGGTCCGGGCCCCAGGCACAGCAGGATGCCGGTCACGTGCAGCAGCGAGGCGGCGGCCACCAGGGTGCCGTCGACGTCGGCGGCCGACAGTCCGACGCCCGCGGCGTCCTTGCGGTAGTACCAGATCCGGGTGGTGCCGCTGGTGCGCTGCTCGGACAGGATCAGGCCGGTCGGCCGGTCCGGGTCGACGCGGACCCGGGCCTGGACGCCCTCGGCGCGCAGTTCGCGGCGGATCATGTCGGCCAGGGCGTCCGGCCCCAGGTGCCCGATCCAGGTCGCCGGGATCCCGAGCCGGCGCATGCCGATCGCCACGTTCGTCTCGGCGCCGGCGAAGCTCAGGCCCAGGCGGGCGCCGTGTTCCAGCGGCCGTTCGGTGCGGCTGCGGATGACGGCCATGGTCTGGCCGATGGTGACCAGCCCGAGGCCCCTCATTTCACCGCTCCCGAGGTCATGCCGGAGACGACCTGCCGCTGGAAGATCAGGAACAGCACGAACAGCGGCAGCACGCCGAGCAGCGCGGCCGGGAAGAGTTGGGTGGGCTGCAAGGTGTGGGGGTCGGCGAAGGAGTAGGCGTTGGCCATGACGGTGCTCTTGCCGGGGTCCTGGAGGAAGACCAGTGGGATGACCAAGTTGTTCCAGACTTGAAGCGAGACGAAGGTGAGCAGTGTCCCGGTGACGGGGCGCATCAGCGGAAAGATGATGGTGAAGAAGGTGCGCAGCGGTCCGCAGCCGTCGATGGCCGCGGCCTCCTCCAGCTCGGCGGGGATCTGCCGCACGAAGCTGGTGTAGAAGAAGACTGATACCGGCAGGTTGAGCGCGGTGTAGATGACGACCAGCCCGAAGCGGCTGTCGAGCAGGTGCAGGTCACGGATCAGCAGATACAGCGGGCCGATGATCACGAACACCGGGACGGTGAGCCCGAGGATGAACATCCGGTACATCGCAGTGCTCAGACGCGAGGTGATCCGGGCCAGCGGATAGGCCGCCATCGAGCCGACCACCGAGATCGCCAGGCAGGAGAAGACGGTCAGCAGCACGGCGTTCCAGGCGCTGGAGAAGTAGTGGATCTCCTGGACCGAGGTCTTGTAGTTGTCCAGGGTGAGATGGCGCGGCAGGCCCAGCGGGTCGGCGGCGATGTCGCCGGCGGTCCGGAACGAGGCGAGCAGCGTGAACAGGAACGGGCCGACGTAGACCAGGGCCGCGACGACGAGCAGGATCTCGATCAGCCGGCGCCGGGTGCGCCGCCGGATTCTCGGGCGGTCGCCGCCGCTCACCACGACGTCGGCGCCCAAAACCCGGGCCGGGGGCACGGACGGATGCCGCGTGGTGCTCATATCGCTGCTCATATCGCGCGCTCCCGTCGGCGCAGCAGCGATCCCGCCGCGCTGGAGACCACCAGGACGAGCACGAGCAGCACGACCGCCGCGGCGGCGCCCTGGCCGAAGTCGGTCCGAGTGAAGATGTCCCGGTAGATGAGCATGGTCAGGGTGCTGGTGGAGCCCATCGGGCCGCCGCCGGTCAGCACGAAGGGGAAGTCGAAGACGCCCAGGGTGCCGATCAGGCTGAGCGTCACGTTCACCGTGAGCGCGGGCGCCAGCATCGGCCACTCGATGCCGCGGAACCGCTGCCAGCCGTTGGCGCCGTCGATCGCGGCGGCGTCCAGCGCGTCCTGCGGGATGCCGGCGTATCCGGCGAGGAAGATCACGCAGGAGTAGCCGACGAACATCCAGATGTTGACCGCGGCGACCGCGAACAGCGCGATCGACGGATCGCCGAGCCAGACCTGCTGGAGGCGGCCCAGGCCGATATCGCCGAGGAAGGCGTTGATCCCGCCGTCCGGCCGGTAGAGGTAGGACCAGATGAACGAGGCCATGACCGGCGAGATCAGGGCGGGGAGCAGCAGGATGTTGCTGACCACGCGGCGCACGCGCGGGCGCCGGGCCAGGATCGAGGCGGCCAGCAGGCCCAGGCCGGTCTGGACGACGAGCACGACGGCCGCGTACAGCACCGTGTGCTTGAGGGCGTCGACGACCTGGGGATCGTCGAACAGCTTCCGGTACTGCTCGGTCCCCACGAAGTTCGAGCTCGGGCCGCCGGTGTTGTCGGTGAAGCTGAGCAGGACTCCGCGGACCAGGGGATAGAGGATGAAGGTGCCGTAGATGGCCGTGGCCGGCAGCAGGAACAAGACCCAGGTACGACGGCTGCGCTGGAGCAAAGTGCTGTCCTTTCGGGGCGTGGCGGGCGGCCCGGCGCGGGGCCGCCCGCCACCGCGGTGGTGCGCGGGGCTCAGGATCCGGGGGCGGCGGCCTTCTGGAACGCCTGCAAGGTGGCGTTCACGTCGCTCTTGCCGAGCAGGAAGCCCTGCAGCGCGGACCGGATCTGGGTCTCCGGGGCGTTCAGCAGCCAGGTGTTGATCGGCATCAGCGTGAACTTGCCCGAGGCGAAGGTGGAGGCCATGGTCGCCAGGAAGGGGCTGGTGCCGCCGGCGCCGCCGAACGGGCTGATGGCCGCCTCGGCCTGCACATAGGGCGCCAGGTTCTCCGACTTCGCCCAGAAGTCCAGATACGCCTTCGCGGCGTCGGAGACCTTGGTCTTGGCGTTGACCGACCACATCGTCCCGGGGAAGACCAGGGCGCTCGGCGCCACCCCGGCCTCGCCGCCGGGCCACGGGATGAAGGCCAGCTTGAAGCCGCCCTTCTGGATCGCCGCGGCCTGCCACGAGCCGCCCGCGTAGAACGCGGACTTGCCGGCCAGGAAGTCGGGCTCGCCGGTGGTGACCTCGTCGGTGCCGACCGAGCCCTTCAGATCCACCAGGCCGCGGGTGCCCAGCGCCTGGATCTGCTCCAGCGGCTTCTGGAACGACTGCGGGAAGGTGACCTTGCCGGCCATGAACTGCTGGTCCCAGTCCGGCGTCTGGCCGTAGACCGTGGTGGCCGCCGACAACAGCATGACGAACTCGGCCATGTAGCCCTGGGCGTCGGGCAGCGAGTAGCCGGGCAGGCCCTTGGCCTTCAGCTTCGCCAGGTCGTCGAGGAAGGTCGGGAAGTCGGTCGGGGCGCTGTCGATCCCGGCCTTGGCCAGGATGTCCAAGTTGGTGTAGATACCCACCGGGCTCAGCTCCATCGGCGCGGCCAGCACCTTGCCCTGGTAGCTGACGAACGGCTTCAGGTTGGCCGGGACGCCGGAGGTCCAGCCCTGCTGCGTCAGGTCCGCGAGGTACCCGGACTTGCCCCAGGTCTGGACCTTCTGCGGGTCGACCATGATGACGTCCGCGGCGTCGCCGGCGATCAGCTGGGACTGGAGTTTCTGCAGGTAGACGTCGTTCGGCGGGACGAAGCTGTAGTCCAGCTTGATGTTCGGGTGCGCGGCCTGGAAGGCGGCGTTCACCTGGGCCACGTTGGCCGGCTCGGCGCCGCCGCCCTTCCAGCCCTCGACCTTCAGGGTCACGGTCCCGGAGGACCCGCCCGAGGAGGACGACGAGGACGAACCGGAACCGCACCCCGCCAGAACACCCACGGCGAGGGCCGCCGAGGTCAGCGCGCAGAGTGCGCGGTTGAGATGTCTCATACCAGGATCCTTCGGGTAGAATCGGCGTTAGGAAACCGGTTAACTGGCCGCGAACGCTAGCTCGATCCCTGATACGGTGTCAAGGAATTTCGCGGCGACCAGGCAAAGGGGTAGCGGTGCCACCAGAACCCGGCAAAGGGGCGCAGAACGGCCTCCACGGGAGTCGCGCACGGCTGGCCGACGTGGCCCGCGCGGCGGGGGTGTCCAAGGCCGCCGCGTCCAAGGTCCTCAACAGCGATCCGGACTTCTCAGCCCGCCCCGAGACCCGGCTGCGGATCATGGAGGCCGCGCAGGCGCTCGGCTACCGGCCGCACGTCGCGGCCCGGGCGCTGGCGACGTCGCACGCGCGCACCGTGGCCCTGCTGGTGCCGAAGCTGACCAACATGACCTACGTGACCATCGCCCGCGGGGCCTTCGAGCGGGCCCGGGAGCGGGACTACGTCTCGGTGATGTCGGAGGACTACGACGAGTACTCGGCCATGGCCGCCTTCCGCGACCTGGTGGACGTCGGCCGGGTGGACGGGCTGATCGTGGCCTCGGCCCGGCCCGACCACACGTTGATCGGCGCCCTGTCGGAGTCGCGGATCCCGCATGTGTTCCTCAACCGCGCGGTCGCCGGGTCGGGGCGCAACGTGGTCATGGACGTCGCGAAGTCGAGCCGCCTGGCGGTGCGGCACTTCGCCGAGCTGGGCCACCGGTACGTGGCGCATGTGGCCGGGCCCCGAGGCATCGCGCCGAGCGACGAGCGGGCGCGGGCCTTCCTGGAATACGCCCCGGAATTCGGGCTCGAAGTGTGCCAGGTGGAGCACGTCGAATTCTCGGAAGCCGGCGGCGCCGCGGGCGCGGCCGCCATTCTCGAAGCCGGCCGGGCGACCGCCATCTATGCCAGTTCCCTGGCTCAGGCGATCGGTGCCATGCACGGTGCCCGGGAGGCCGGGCGGCGAATTCCCGAGGACGTCTCGATCATCGGCAACGACGATTTCCCGATCGCCGCATACCTCTCGCCGCCGCTGACGACGGTAGCTATGCCGCTGCGCGAGCTGGGACGGTTTGGGGCGGACGCGATCATCGATCAGCTTGAGGGAAAGCATCCGGTCGATCTGGTGATTCCGACGGAGCCGACGCTCGCGGTTCGTTCGTCGACGGCTCCGCCTTCGTAGGATTTCGGTTTTTTATCTCTTCAGCCGTTGCGCATTGCGAACGGGTTGTAGACCGGCGCTGTGGAGGACAAGGAATTCGAGTAGCCGACAGCGTGCACTATCGACGCGCCGGGCGTGGTCGTAACTCCGGAGAGAGTGGTCGGCAAGCCGGGAGCGTTCGGGCTGGGGACGATGCTCCAGGTGCTGCCGTTCCAGTGCAGCGTCAACGACTGGCGCTGGGTCGTGCCGGGGATGACGCTGTCGCCGACCGCCCAGACGCTGTTGGCGGCGTTGGCAGTGGTCACGGCATGGAGCAGCGGGTCGGTACCCGTGTTGGGACTCGGGACCTTGGTCCACACAGTGCCGTTCCAGTGCTCGATCAGGGTGCTGTAACTACCGGTCGTGCCGATGACGCCGGCGGTACCGACGGCCCACACGTCAGTCGGGCTGTTCGCCTTGAGCCCGTAGAGGTTGTCGACCGCGTTGACGTTGCTGCTGCCGACAGTGGGCATGGGGACGAGGCTCCAGGCGCTGCCGTTCCAGTGCACCGAGTACGGCTCGTACTGGTAGGCGTTGGCGCCGATCTGCTCCAGGGCCGAGCCGGTCATCCACACGTCGTCGGGACCGTCGGCGGAGATCGCGGTGAGGGCGCCGCCCATGTTGTTGTTGTCGGGCTGCGGCGGCGAGAAGTTGGTCCACGCGGTGCCGTCCCAGTGCGCGGCCTGGCCGTCGTGGGTCCAGGTGCCGAAGGCGTAGGCGTCGGTCGGGCTGATGTCGGCGACGCCGACGACCGTGGTGCTTCCCAGGACGCTGATGCTGACCGGGCTCCAGGCACTCCCGTTCCAGTGCAGGGCCAACGGATTGAACTGATAGCGCTGCTGCCGCATCTGCCCCACGGCCCAGGCGTCGTTCGGCCCGCTGGCGCTCACCGCGTCGAGGCCGGCGGTCGGGAAGGCGATGGCCGGCGCGGTCGCCTGGGTCCAGGCGGAGCCGTTCCAGTGGTCGATCAGGACCTTGGAGCCGAGGTTGGTGGTGGCGGCGCCGCCCTGGCTGCCGACGGCCCAGGCGTCGGCGTCGGCGGTCGAGGCGGCGGCGACCAGGAAGGCGTTCTGGCCTTGCGGTGGTGCGCTGACGGCTGTCCAGCCGGTGGCCGTCGGGGCCGCGTCGGCGGACGCTGGGGCCGCTGGGGCCACTGTGGCCGCTGTGGCCGCTGTGGCCGCGCCGGCCGGGATCGCTGAAGCGGCCGGAACCGCGGCGAGCACCAGCGCGGCGGCGATGGCGATGCCTCCGCCGATTTTCGAACCGTGCATCGTTCCCCCTTGCGAGTGGTGGCTTCTGGGGGCAACGGTGGGGGTTCGAGGTCGGTTCGACGGATCACGCAGGGACGCGGCAGTCTGGCTTGATATCAGCGGCGCAGGAGGGCGCAGACGAAGTCCTCCTGGATACCGCGCATCTTGTCGAACAGCTGCGGGTTGGTTTTCGGAGTGAGCGTCTCGTTGACAGAGAACGTGAGCGAGCGGCTGCCGTCCGCGGTGGCGAGGGCGAGCTGCGTGTAGCCCAGCGTGTTGCCGGTGTGGCCGTACACCACGCCGCAGCGGGTCGTGTAGCGGAAGATCGCCAGTCCGGCGGCGTTGGTGCCGGGGCCGGGCGGCTCGGAACTGCCCGCGACCACTTTCTGCTGCTCCTTGCGGATCGACCGGGAGAGCAGCTCAGGGCCCGCATACGCCTTGATGAAGGTGTCGAGGTCGTTCGGCGTCGACACGATTCCGCCCGACGCCCAGGCTCCGGAGGCGCCCACCTCCGTGCTGACGTCCTCGGGCGCGCCGGTCGGCGGGACGGCGTAGCCGTGCAGGAAGGGCTTGGGCAGTGCGTAGCCCGAGGGCAAGCTGGTCCGACGCAGGCCGAGGCGGCCGGTGACGAGGCTCTTGAGCAAGTCCTCGTAACGGCGGCCGGTCGCCGCCTCCGCCATGAGCGCGACGGCGACGTTGTCCGAATTCGAGTACTGGTATCGGGTGCCCGGGGCGAACAGCAGCGGCCGGTCGGCGACGAAGGTCAGCAACGAGTGCGGGGCGAAGTAGCGCCGGGGATCGGCCTGCAACAGCTTGATGAACGCGTCCGAGCCGGAGTAGTCGGGCAGGCCGCTGGTGTGCTGCAACAGCTCACGGAGGGTGACGGCGCCCCAGGCGGCGGGCAGGTGCGGCAGCCGGTACGCGATGGTGTCGTCCAGACGCAGGGTGCCCCGGTCCACCAGCCGCAGGGCCACCGCGCCGCTGAAAGCCTTGGCGACGCTGGCGATCCGCATGTGATCGTTCGCGCTCGGACGGCGCGGGTCGATCACCGCGAGGCCGGAGTGGTAGACCGTCCGACGGCCCTGCCGGTCGAGGACGACGATGGCGCCGGGCGGGCCGCCCTTGACCGCGGTGAGCGAGTCCAGTTCCAACTGCAAGCGGTTGCCTGAGGCTGCCGCCGGGCTCGCGGTCGCTGGGGGCGCTGCGGTCACTGGGGTCATCGCAGGCGCTGGGGCCGTCGCCGCCGTCGCCGCGACGGATGTGAGCAGGCAGGCCACGACCGCGGTCGCGCACGCCAGGCTGGAACGCAGTTTGCCGGCCATCGGCGGGACCTCCCGGGTCTGCATATGTCAATGCATGGAGACCTAGCCCCGCCGCCCGGATGCCAAACCCGCCGCCGCCGACAACCAGCCATTCGGGCTAGCGCGGGAGCGGGAAGGATGCTCAGGCCAGCGCGTCGGCCTCAAGTTCGACGACCTGCGCCGGCCCGGCCCGGAACGCCGGGCTGGCGGCGTCGGCGGCGACCATGTGCGGGGTGGCGTCGTGCGCCGCCAGCGCGTCGCGCGACTCCCACAGCTCCACGAGCACGAACCGGTCCGGGTCTCCGACGACCCGGTGCAGGTCGTACTGCAGACAGCCCGGCTCCGCACGGACGATCGGCGCGAGGTTCTCGTAGGCGTCGATCTGTTCCTGGGCGTGGCCGGGCTGGGTGGTGATGAGGATGTGGAGTCGTATGGGTTGTGACATGCGCGCGAGCGTAGATCATCCGCTCCGGTCGACGCGGCGGAGTCCACGCTCCGCGTGCTCCGCGTGCTCCGCGTGTTCAGCGCGGCGCGGCGCCTGAGGATGGGCCTCAGGCGGTGCGCCTCCGGGCTCCACTGCGCAGCAGCACCCAGGCGGCCAGCGCCGCGACGGCGAGCAGGCCGGCGCCGCAGCGCAAGGCCAGGTGCAGGGCGTCAGTGAACGAAGTATCGACCGTCGTACGCAGCGCGGCCGGCAGCGACTTGCTCGCCGCGATGCCTCCAGCACCACCCCGAGTCACCGCGCCGGTGACCTCGTGGCGCTGCCCGGCGTCGACCCCGAGATCGGTGAGGCGCGTCCGGAGCAGCCCGGTCATCCGGCTGGTGAGGATGGCGCCGAGCACCGCGATGCCGACGACCCCGCCGAGCTCACGCATGGTGTTGGTGACCGCCGACGCCATACCCGCCTTCGCAGCCGGGACCCGTTCCAGGACCGCGACCGAGACAGGCGCGAAGGACATGCCCATGCCGAGTCCGACGATCGGCAGTGTCCAGACATACTGCGTGTAGTGCGCGCCGACGCCGTAGAGCGAGAGTCCGGCGAGCGACGTCGCACACAGCGTCAGCCCGGTGACGAGCGCGGGCCGCGGGCCCAGCTTGCCGGTGATGGCGCCGGCGAACGGCGCGGCCAGGATGATGGCGCAGGTCGCGGGCAGCGAGCCGACGCCGGCCCGGGTCGGGGACCAGCCGTAGACGTCCTGCATGAGCAGCGGCAGGAAGAACAGCGCGCCGAACATGCCGAAGCTGACCATGAATCCGCTCATCAGGGCCCCGGCAACGACGGGGTCGCGGAAGAAGGACAAGTCGAGCATCGGCGCCCGGCGGCGGGCCTCGACGACGAGGAAGGCGATCAGGGCGAGCAGCGCGGCGGCGCCGGCGCCGAGCACCCGGGGGCTGGTCCAGCCCGCGTCCGGCCCCTCGATGAGCGCGAACACCATGGCGCCGAGCCCGAGCGCGCCCAGAAGCTGGCCGGCGATGTCGAACCGCTCGCGGCCGTCGTGGAACTCCGGCAGCACGCGCAGGCCGACGACCAGGGCCAGCACCCCGATCGGCACGTTGATCCAGAAGACGCTGGACCAGCCGAAGGCGTCCACCAACGGGCCGCCGATGGCCGGGCCGAGGGCCAGCCCGAGGCCGGAGATGCCGGACCACAGGCCGATGGCGCGGGCGCGCTCCCCGGGCTCGGGGAAGGTGTTGCGGATGATCGACAGACTGCCCGGGGTGAGCAGCGCCGCGCCGACGCCCTGGAGCATGCGGGCCGCGATGAGCTCGCCGATCGAGCCGGAGAGCGCGCAGAGCATCGAACCGAGCGTGAAGCCGACTATGCCGGTCAGGAAGACCCGCTTGCGGCCGAGCCGGTCGCCAAGCGTCCCGCCGGTGAGCAGGAGGGCCGCGTACACGAGGCTGTAGCCCTCGACGACCCATTGCAGACCGGTGAAGCCCGCGTGCAGCTCCGCACCGATGTTCGGCAGGGCTGTGTTGACCACGACATTGTCAAGCATGGCCATGAAGAGGGTGATGCACAACGTACCGAGAATCAGGGCTTTGGCACGCGCGGTACGGGGCTCGTGCTCGACGGCGCCGGCCGCCCCCTGGTCGGCGACAAGCGCCGTGGCTGTCCGACCGGAGTCGGCTCGCAGTCCTTGCTCATGTTGCTGCGCCATGACGTCGAAGCTCCAGACTAACGTCGTTAGGGACCATCTAACGCCGTTAGGGTATCCCTAACGGCGTTAGACTACAAACCTCGATGAGATGATGCAGCACAGGACGCCGACCGCCGGACAAAAGGCCCGGCGCCGACGACGACAGGCGACGAGGAGAGACCCCAGGTGGCTTCAGCACGAAAGGGTGCGCGACCAAGAACACCGGCCATCACCCGGGAAGCCCTGATCACCGCCGGCCTGGCCGTCCTCACCCGCGAAGGCTTCGACGCCCTGTCCATGCGCAAAGTGGCGGCCGAACTCGGCGTCCAGGCAGCCTCGCTCTACTGGCACGTCCAGGACAAGGAAGAACTCCTCGACCTCCTGGCCGACAGCCTCCTGTGGGACGCCCGCAAACTCAAAACCGACGGCGACTGGGCCGAGAACCTCCGCGCCATGGCCCACGCCTACCGCTGCCACATGAACACCCACCGCGACTCCGCCCGCGTCCTGGCCGGCCGCATCGTCCCAGGCCCCAACCTCCTCTACGTCCTGGACACCGCCCTGGGCTGGCTCCGCACCGCCGGCTTCTCCAACGCCGACGCCGCTTACGCGACACGCATGCTGGCCACCTACGTCCAAGGCTTCGTCCTCCAGGAGCAACTCCCCCGCTCCTCCCTAGGCCCCCACGGCGCCACCCCGGAGGCCATCGGCGAAGCCGTCACCGAAGCCTTCCGATCAGCACCGGTGGATCAGTACCCGAACGTGGTAGCCCTGGCCGACTTCGTCGGAAGCGGCAGCGCGGACGACCAGTTCGCGTACGGGGTCGACCGGCTGATCGAGGGGCTGCGGACGCGGTTGGTGGGTGGGGGGTAACGCGGGTCGGTCCGCGGGCTCAGCCCTTCAGGAGCCCTGGAATGAGCAGGACAGCCGTCAAAAGGAACACTCCGCTCAGCACGATCGAGATGCGGTAGGGCTTCCTTACCTGCGACTCCTCATCGTGCAGCAACGCGGACCGTTCGGCCGGCGTCAGTGTGTTGTCGATCACCGATCCGGCCGCCCGGTCCGCACTCTCGGCAAGCTGCGCCGCGTGGGCCATGAACGCGGCGTCGACCACCCAGATGACGGAGTCGAGAACGGTCGGCGCCCTGGCCGGATTCGGTGTGCCGGACAGGCCGGTGAGGAGGTTGATACCAGCACCGGCGGCCAGGCCGGAAGTGAAGTTCAAGAGCGACGGGGACAGCACGCTCACAGCTCCCGGGACCGCAGGCTGTGGCCTTCGAAGACCTCGGCCCAGAGCCGATCGACCAGGGTGGCCGCGGCGGGGGAGAACGAATTCTCAGCAAGCTGCGCTTCGACCTCGTCCCGCAGGTTCTTACGGTCGAGCCATTTGGCGAGCTGGTCCTCGATGAGCTCGCGCGTTCGGGCGTGGTTCCTGCCCCGGAGCGCAGCCTCGCGACTGGTGATGTTGGCCGTGATCTCTCTGCCGAGACGTTCCAAACGCCCGGTGAGCACCCGCCGTGCTTCTGTATCGAATGGTTCGGGCGTGACGACCACCGTCAGCTCCGTCGCCGAGGTGAGCGTCACGCGATCGATCTTCTCGATGGCATCCTTTTGAGCGGGGCCGGCTATTCGGGCCGACGGTTCGAAGTCCTGCAACAAGGCCTCCAGCTCACGCTGGACGATACTCTGCACGATCCACACCACCTGTTCGGCGACATACGGGATCTTGACGCTCTCCTCCGTGCCCGGGCTCCCTCCCCCACCCCCGTTCCCGACCCACGTCAGCAGGTCGACGATCACTGGATAGATCTCGCGGCGATCCGGCCCGGCCAGCATGATGGCCTCGGCCGCGGCGGCGCAGTCGATCTCTCGGCCCGGCAGGCGCCACTCCGGCATCTGCTCTTTGAGGTAGCTGTATCCGGAACGGATACAGTCGTCACTCGTCCGAACCCCCGCACGCAGCAAGGCCGTCATGCACATCGCCGTCGTGAGGACGTCGCTGTTCCAGGTCCCGGTACCGCTGTGCCACCTGCCCCCGAACGGGCCGACGCTGCTGAACGAATCACGCAGCCAGTTGCAGGCCCGCTCGACGGTCCCGCCAGGGGTGTGCCAGCTGTCGTCGCGCAGGTGCAACAGACCGCTGAGCACACGCGCAGTCAGCCATGGGACCCGCTCCGGGTAGAACGCGCCGTTGGGAAGCTGAGCCTTGCTGGCCATGTCCCTCAGTGAATCGGCGCGGCCCTGGTCCGGCACGATAGCGGTGTTCTCGAAGGTCAAAAGGACACCCAGCAGCCAGGTCCGGTAGAAACGGTCCATGTCGATGCTCTCCGCCGACTGCCTATCACGGCTGTTCCCCTGCGTCAGCATCGCCTCGTCCTCAGCGATCATGGCGTCGCGGATGTGCACGAAGTCGTCGCTGTCCGGAGAGGGCTGAGGGCCGAGGTTGTTCGGCAGATTCGACAGCGAGTCAAACCCCCACTGGCGTCGAACGTACTCAGCGCTTGCCTTCCAAGCTTCGCGCTCATCGGTCAGTGCGAGGGCGGCGGCGGCGAACGCCGCCGAGGCTATGTTGCCGCCCCAGGAGGGATCCCGCTTCACGGACTGGTCCCGGAGAAAGTGAATCAGTGCCCGGCGATGCGGCCAGACCTTGGCCAGGATCCGGTCCTCGCGTTGATTCGTGCGTCGGTTGTTCACCAGGTCGAGCTTCTCCAGGGTCGCCTGCACGGCGGACTTGCCAGAGCGGCGAAGATATTTGAAAGCCAGCTTCGACGGCCGCTCAAAAGGCTGATCCGGATCGTCGTCCCAGTGCCTGACCGCGTAGCGGACGATGGCGGCGGCCTTCGAGGGATGCCCGATGGACAACACTTCGTCGCTGTAGCTGATCAGCTTCATCGACATCAGTTCCTGAACCGGTGCGGCAAGACCCTCCGTCACGCAATACATCCGGTACACGCCGATCTCGAAGGCACCGAGGCTGGCGAACCAGTAGAGCGTCCGACGCGTCTCGGGTTCCGTGACCTGATCGGCATGTGTCACGGCCGCGATGGTCTCCGCGAGTTCGTCGTCGCTCGGCAATCGCCCGAACTGTTGGAAATACTTGAGAGCCGACTTCGCCAACAGCACATCGCCGCCCGACAGCTGGTCGATCTCAGTGGCCACCAGATCGGTCTGCTGGCTCTCGGCAAGCAGCATATGAATCACCTCGCTTCCCCAGACCGCGATGCGGGAGAAGGCGATCGGCAGCTCCATGACGAGGTCGTACGCGGACGGCCAACAAGTGGCCAGTGTGCGGATCGGCATGTTCAGGCCGTCACGCAGTCGCGTAATCAGATCGAAGATGGCGCGGGTCGCGGTGACGTTGGCCTGGAGATTGTCGATCACGACCAGATACCCGCGCGAGCTGGGCGCTTTAAGGAAAGCCAACAGTGTGGCCTCAGCGTTGTCGAACGCCTCCGTCAGATCCAGCCAGATCACATGATCCTCGTGATGCGACTTCCGACGCCGGGCCGCGGCGAAGATGCTCAGTGTCTTGCCGGATGCCGGCGGCCCCATGACCAGAACATCCTCGGCGCCGGCAAGCCTCTCGACGATCGTCTCGTCACGGTCGGTGCTCACGTAGCCGTCGATGTCCCGGATGAGGTCCCGCGGCATGGAGCCGGTTCCGACGTACCCGAAGGGGATCCACTCCTCGTCGTCCCAATGTGCCGTGCCCGTGAAGCTGGAGGCGACGGCGGCGAGCAGGGACGGCTCGAAATCCCTGCGGGACCGCGCCCACTCGGCGAGCTCCGGCAACGGCCGGCTGACGGTCCAGCCACGGCCGCTGGGAGCCCGGACGGAGAAGACGACCATGCCGGCCTGGAGCTCCCCGTGCACCGTCAGCGCGGGCAGTCCGACGATCCCGCTTTTCTGTTCCTGGACGACCTGCCGAATCACGATCTCCGCCGCGGCTGACGAATCGTCTCGGGCCAGCGCACTAAGCAGTTCCGACTGCCAGGTCATCGGCTTTGACCTCATCCCCCTGCGATATGCGCCCGTGAACTGGAGATCTCCCCGTGATCTATTGGCGGACTACCCAGGGGTCACGATCCATACACGCTCGCAATCGATATGAGACCTCTGCGATGTGTACCCTGTTCGAGGCGTCGATATCTGGCCGCCGGAGACGGCGCTAGCGCAATCGCTTTGCCTCAACACGCAGATATGACACTGGATACAGTTCACCCTGAACCTCTGCCCGCTCGTGCGTCAGGACTTCGAAGCCGCCTTCGGCGAAGGCTTCCATCACGGCGTGTTCGTCACCAAGGTCCTCGCTGCGCATGCGGCGTGCGTAGGCCTCGGCAGCTCGCACGATCCAGCCCTGTTCCGCGGCCAAAGCCTTTGGCAGATCTTGCGCATTACGGCACGCACGCGCAACAAAATCAGCGATGTCACCAGCAGGATCAGCTCTGAGATCATCGGTACCGTGCAGGCGGACGGTCGTGACCACGACTCCGTCGGCGGCGAGTAAGGCTCGCCAAAGTTCAAGGACCTTCGCGGTCTGTGCGGAACTGAATCGAGTAAGAAAGGCATCCGAGGCAATGACGTCGAACGAGGCGTCCTGCATGGGGTGCGTGAACAGATCGACAGCCCCGGCCTTGATATCCGCCGCCATGCGCCCGGCGAACCAACGGCAGGCCTGTACAGGGGTCGGGCATCGATCGATCATCGTGACGTCGACAGCGCCTGGCTCGCCCGCGCTATGCCAGATTTGCTCCAACATGGAGTAGTCCGCCGCGCCCGAGACGAGTACACGCGGCGCGCCGCCGCGTACGGCCTCATAACCTTTACGCAGTGCCTTGTCATAGAAGTCACGATGCCAAGCAGGCGAGCTGACCAGGGAGCACAGCCGTAGGTATTGCCAGGCCCCGTGGTACCAGGCGCACGACTCTCCACCCGGGCTCTCCGGCCAGCAGAGTGTCGACGCATCGCGCGCACTCAGCGGGGCCGACTCCGCGAGCAGGGAGAGCAGGCGATCTTCTCTGGCTCGATCCCTTGCCTCGTCGAAGAATTCGGTCATCGCCGGGGCTACTTCCGCAGCGCCGCGACGACCAGATGGCCACCGCTGTCGACTTCGTGCTCGATGGCCCAGCCAGCCGCCGCGAGAATGGCCTCGACGTCGCTGATCACGAACCTGCGGGACACGAAGCATCGAATCGGCCGCCCCGGCACCAGCTTTGTATCGTCGAGAACAACGTCACGTGTGACGTTGATGGTGCCGACGACCGCGTCGTCGACGACGTCAAGGGTGAGACGGATCGCGTCGAGCGGTACTCCGGCCATGGCGAAGATCTCCAGGACGGCCGCCTGGAAGACTTCTGTTTCATAGGGAGCAAGCATCAGGGAGTCGTCCTGGGGGCGGCTCGCGAGCGTGACACTCATCAAGAGCATATCGCCGACACGGGCGCTGAAGGCAATGTTCGCCAACACTGAAATCGGGTCTTCGACGTTCCCGAGTGTGTTTCCCAGAAGGCACAAGGTGACCGGCTCATCGTCATCACGCCAATTTTCGATCGCGGCGGTCGGCCCTTCCTCGATGTCCCACACTTCTCCCCTCAGGCTGAGGTCGGAAGCGCATCCGGCGCGGATCTGTGACAACGCGATGTCAAGCAGGGTTCTACTGAAGTCGACGGCCAAGTACCTACCGGCAGGCCGGTCGACAGTGAGGCCGCGGAGGAAACTATCGCTATGCACTCCGTTGCCGGGACCGATCTCCACGATCCGCAAAGGCCGATCGACGTCGCCGACGGCTCTCCGCCATACCGAGACTTCGTTCCGGACTTGACCGATGACCTGCTGGTATCCCGTCGAGCGGGCCAGTCGGTCGTGGGTGAGCGCAGCACTTCCGGTGTAAGCGAACTTCAGCGGTACGTAACCTGATTCGAGACACTCCGCGAGCTGGTGGCGATGCTCCGGACTCTCGAAGAACGAATTAGCTGAAGTAGCTGCCACTGGTATGCCCTTTCCCTTTCTGCGATCCCTCCTCGCCGTCGCGGCTCGGCCTGCGGTCAGACGTGATCGAATCGTGGTGTCGCTACGGGTGGGGCGCCCGTTGACGCTGTCGTCCGAGTCGCCTCAGGGTATCGCGAGTGGCTGAGAGTTGAGGATCGAACAATAAGGTCCAGTAGTCAAACGCGACTTTCGGCGCGCTCAATAGCGCGAATATGTGATCATGCACCAGCGCATTCGCCCTGGTAATCACGCCGCTGACATGCGTCGGCCGGGCACCGGTTGGATCGCCCGATGCCCGGCCGACGCCCGCACGACACCGTCGGCGCGACGAGTGCGTACCGTCCTATAACTCTTGCGTGTGACGGACGCGGCGCCAGATCGTCCGCGAGTGCCGTGCCTACTTGGCACGATTCGACACGACAGCTCGCAGACGACCACCTCACCACCGTGCAGGGAGAGGAGGCGTTCCCATCATGACACAGATAGCAGAATTTCTTCAATGACTAGACTGCACTGGCCCCGCCCGCGAGATCGGCAGCGATGGCCGTCCAGTTCGCCGCCAGGTGCTGAGCAGCTTCGGCGAGGGTGTCCAGGCAGTGGGTCGGCATGCCGGCGCGGATCGTTTGCCACTGGGTCTGGATGTTGCATTGCACGTCCAGCAGGCGGAGTACGGCCTTGCCCAGGTCCGAGTAGCGCAGTGACGGGTCTTTGCGCAGGCGTTCCAGCAGGGAGCTGAGTTGTTGTGGGGCGGGTTGGGGTCTCGAGGTGCTGGTGGGTGGTGGATAGACCGGTTCCTTCTCGGTGAAGAGGCGGAGCCGGACGTTGTAGGCCGTCGAGAGCGAGATGCCGGTCTTGCGGGCGACCTCGCGCAGCGAGATGTTCGGGTTCTGGGTCAGCAGCTCTACTGCCGCTTTGCGTCCGCTCTCCGTGGTGAGCGGCCTTGACCGGCCGTCCTGGCCGATGCGGGCTGCCGTCTGGTCGGTGAGGGTCAGGTTGCGGCGTAGTGTGCCGACGGTTTTGGCTGCCAGGCCTACTGATGCGGCGATCGCGCGGTCGGAGAGGTGGGGATGCGAGCCGATGATCCGGGCGGCGGCTGCGCGGCGTTCGGGGAGGCTCAGTGGTAGGCCGTGTGCCACGTTGGCGCGGACGCCGAGGCGGAAGGCTTCTTTGAGGCTTCCGGAAAAGAGGATGGCGTCGATCTCGGGCCGGCCTCTGAGTTTGGCCGCCGCCACGCGGTGCATGCCGTCGATGATCCGCATCGTCGGGTGATGCACCATGATCGGGGGCAACGGCCCTTCCACCTGGGCGAGCACGTGGGCGTGTGCGATGTCGACGCCGCTGCTCCGAGGCGAGTCGGCGTCATGCAGATCACTGATTCGCACGGTGATCACTCGCGGATCGCCCAGGAACCCGCCGGGCACGGCGTCCAGCGACCGGTGGTGGGAAAGCGGGACCAGGTCCTTGGGGCGGGCACGGGTCGGCACCGTCATGAAAACCCCTCTGCCAGAACGGGCTGCGGCCATACGGATTCCGGCTCCTGTCGGGCCGGTCGCCGGATGCCGAAACCATCCCGCCGAGGGTTCACAAGTCGGCTCCAGACAGCCTCCAAAGCCGTACCTCAGCAGCCGATCGCGCCGATTGAGGACCCTGATGCGGGTGGCAGAATCAGCACATGGACTTCCAACTGCTGGGCGACTTCCAGGCGGTTCACGACGACGCTGCCCTGGACCTCGGCGGCCGACGTCGTCAGGCAGTGCTCGCAGTGCTGCTGCTCAACGCCGGCCGGACCGTCTCCCGGCAGCAGATCGCCCAGTGGGCCTGGCCGGCCGATCCGCCAGGCTCCTCGGGGAACCTGCTCGCGAACTACGTCTCCGGACTGCGCCAAGCCCTGCGCCCGGCCGGATCGCTGATACGCCTGACGGCCCGGCCCCCGGGATTCCTTGCCGAACTCGACCCGGAGCTGATCGACGCCCATCGCTTCACCGAGCTGGTCCGCAAGGCCCACGGCGACCTGAACGGCAACGAGCCCCAGGCCGCCACGGCACGACTGCGCCAGGCCTTGGGCTTGTGGCGGGGCACGGCCCTGAGCGGCCTGGACACCCCTTACCTCGAAGGGCAACGCACCGAGCTGGAGAACGCCCGCAGATCCGCCGCCAGGCTGCTGGCCCGCGTCCATCTCGACAACGGGCAGCCCGACCAAGCCATCGATCTGTTGCGTCCGCTGGTGACCGAGGATTCCGGAAGCGAGTCGGCGGCAGTGCTACTCGTCCGGGCACTCACCGCCGTCGGGGACAGCTCCGCCGCGGCCGACTTGGCGCTGCACACCATCCGCAGGCTGCACAGCGAGGGCCGCGAACCCGGCCAGGCACTCAAGCAAGCTCAGAGCGACGCCCTTGGCGGAGGGAAAAGCAGCAACGGAGACACCGGCAGCCGCCCGCCCGGCGCAGCCGGGACCCGGCTCAACCAGCTCCCCTTCGACACCAGAGCCTTCACCGGACGCGACCACGAGCTCGCCCAACTGCTGGAGCTGGCCGACCAGCCCGGACCGGACGGCGCGCCCGGCACAGTGGTCATCTCAGCCATCGACGGCATGGGCGGCGTCGGCAAGACCGCCCTGGCCCTGCACGTCGCCCACATCCTCACCCGACGCTTCCCCGACGGCCAACTCTTCGTCGACCTGCACGGCGTCCACGAACGCACACCCCGCGACCCCGGCGACGTCCTGGCCGAATTCCTCCAAGCCTTCGGCACACCGCCCGGCGGCATCCCCGCCGAGACCGCCGCCCGCGCCGCCGCTTTCCGCGACCGCCTGGCCGGCACCAGCACCTTGCTGGTCCTGGACAACGCCAGCAGCGAGGATCAGATCAGACCACTGCTACCCGGCACGGCGGGATGCCTGGTCCTGATCACCAGCCGCCTGCGCCTCAAAGGCTTGGACGACGCCTACCCCCTGAACCTCGACGTCCTACCGACCGCGGACGCCATCGCCCTGTTCCGCAGCATCGCCACTCCCAGCCGTACCGCCGCAAACGACCCTTTGCTGGAGGAGATCGTCACGCTGTGCGGCCACCTACCCTTGGCCTTGCGAATCGCCGCCGCGCTCCTGCGCGGTCGACGCACTTGGACCCTGCAACACCTCGCCGCCCGACTCCGCACCACTCGCGCCAACCTGACCGGGTTCTCCGACGGCGACCGGGACCTCGCGTCAGTATTCGATCTCTCCTACCAAGCTCTCGACAGCGATCGTCAGATCATGTTCCGGTATCTGGGTCTGGTCCCCGGCCCGGATGTCGACGCCTACGCCGCCGCCGCACTGCTGGACGTCGATATCGACACGGCCGACCAGCTCCTGCAAGACCTCGTCGACCACAATCTCCTGGCCGAGATCGCTCCCGGCCGCTACCGTCTCCACGACCTGCTTCGCCTGCACGCCCGCACGACCGCCAACGCCGTCGACAACGCCGGGCACCGTGAAGCGGCCGTGGATCGGCTCCTGCACTACTACGCCCACACCGCCCAGGCTGCTTCCGCACGCATCGGACGTGTGCCTCGACAAGCCCACGACGGCCCGGCGCCCGCCTGCGCCCCCGACCTGGCCGAACCCGACCTCGCGCGGGCCTGGCTGCGTACCGAGCGTCCCAATCTCGACGCCGCCTGGGACCACGCCCACGCCGTCCAGCTCGACCACCACATCACCGCCCTGGCCACCGGCCTGGCGGAGTCGTTCCGCCACGACGGTCCTTGGACCCGCGCCCAGCTGGTCCACCAGGTCGCCGAGACCGTCGCTCGCAGCGGACCTTCCGTCGTTCATGCCAATGCCCTGACAGACCTAGGACGCGGACGGCGCCTTGCTGGCGACTATCGAGGAGCGGGCGAGGCGCTCGCACCGGCGCTGGAGATCTATCAGCGGATCGGCAATCAGCTCGGCGAGGCGGTCGCCCTCAGTGAACTCGGAGAAGCGCGGTATCTCACTGGGGACTATCTGAGAGCTGCGGAAGTCCAGGAACCGGCCCTGGAGATCTACCGGCGGATCGGCAACCGCCTCGGTGAGGCCACTGCCCTGAACGGCGTGGGACGGCTGCGTTTTGAGACCGGAGACATGTCGGGGGCGGCGGACGCCCAGGAGCAGGCTTTGGCGATCTATCGCGAGCTCGGCAACCGTTATGGGGAGGCGGCCGCGCAAACCAACCTCGGCGAGGTGCGGTATCAGACCGGAGACTATCCGGAGGCGGCCGAGGCTCTGGAACGCGCCCTGGAGATCTTCCGTCAGCTCGAAAATCGCCACGGGGAGGCCATCAACCTGACCGAGCTGGGACATGTGCGCGCTCAGATCGGCGACTTCTCAGGGGGTATCGACGCTCTGGAACTGGCCCTGGAGATCTTTCGTCAGCTCGGCAGCCGCCTCGGCGAGGCCGCATCGCTGAACAACCTGGGACGGGTACGGCACATGACCGGCGACTACTTGGGAGCGGCGGCGGCGCAGGAGCAGTCGTTGGAGATCTACCGGCAGATTGGCAGCCGGGGCAACGAGGGCTGGGCGTTGAACTCGTACGCGGCGAGTATCGCAGCACTCGGTGATCTTCCTCGCGCGCTCACGCTCTATCAGCAGGCTCTGGCGATCAATCGCGAGTTGAACATGCTTGCCGATGAAGCTATTTCCCTGGAAGGGATCGCAGACCACTACCTCACCGCTGACGAAAGTTCGCAGGGCATCACGTTTCTTAACGAGGCACTGGAGATCTATCGGCGTCTAGGCATGCGCGCGCACATCGACCGTGTCCAAGCCCGGCTGTCCGAGCCTGGAACACAGTAGCTGGAGCTGAAGCCGTACGTAGCTGTAGTGGTTCCTGTAGTGGTAGCTGGAGCTGGAGCCCGTCGGGTCAGTGGCCGGCGTTCGGGTGGTAAACGGTGAGCTGGCCGTAGGCCGACAGAGCGCTGGCCGGGTCGCCTGGCTGGTCTCGAAGGACGATGTCCAGGAAAGCGAGGGTGGCTCCGGCGACGACTCGTGGACTCTTGCTGCGGCCCAGGGAGCCGACTATCGAGGGCACAGGCGGCAGATACAGCGGGCCGTCCATGAAGGTGAGGTGTGCGGCGCCGGGGATCGTGAGGCGATAGCTCGTCGCGGTGCTGGAGTTGAGCGCGTCGGTGAGTCTGGATACGTAGCGCGGGTCGGTCCCCGAGGTGATGGCCTGAGTGAGGGCGAGCGTCGGCTGATCGAGGGATGGCGAGGCGGGGCCGTGCGGGAAGCCGTCGAGATCGATGACGGCCTCGAAGCGGCGGTCCTGTCGGGCGGCCTGGAGGGCGGCGGCTCCGCCCATGGAGTGGCCGGTCACCGCGACTCGGCCGGTGTCCAGGCGTCCGGTCAGCGGATCGGCGATCTCGCCTCCGTCCAGGCTGCCCAGTTGAGTGAGGACGAAGCTGAGGTCGGCCGCCCGAATCGCGGTCCAGCCGGCCGCCAGCTTCTCGTCCTTGTCCGCGTCGCCACTGGACGCTGTCGCGCTCTTGATTACTCGGCCATCGGTGAGGACGACGGCGGCGGAGTCGTAGGGATGATCGAGGGCTGCGACGACGTATCCGTGGCTGGCGAGTTCCTCTGCCCAGGCGGTGTTTTGGGTGCGCACTCCGCCAGATCCGGGCGAGAACAGGACGACAGGGAACCGTGCGCTCCCGGCGGCTACGGGGGCGTTGAAGACTGAGTGGGTGCGAGCTTGCGAGACGTCGTCGACCAGGAACGCGGGCAGACCGACTCCTTGAGCGAGAGCGTCGGAGACGATGCGCGCCTCATGCTCTGTGCGGCCGAGGTATTGGGCACGCGGCGCGCCTGCGGGGCTTTTCTGTGCGGGGTACCAGAGCTGCACGACGACGGTGCGGTGGTCGTTCGGGTCGGAGGTGAAGGTCTCGGGGCGGTGCGGGTCGGTCCACTGCACTACGCGGGTGCCGACCGCGAAGGTGCCCGACAGTTCGGGGAACGTGGGTATGGGGAAGGCCCAGGCAGCCACCGGGCTGGTGGCGATGATTCCGACGCAGGCCACTGATCCCGGTAGCGCCAGCCACCAACAGGCTCGCCACGCCGGCCGGCCGCTTCGGCGTCGCAGCAGCGGCGTGAGTGCAAACAGCAGCGAGAATGCCGCGCCTATCAGGACCGGCAGCATCTGCCAGCGGAACCCCACGACGCCCAGGACGATCGTGGAGAGCGCGAAGACCGCTGCCGCCGCGATCGTGACGCGGGGGCGGGGAGCCGGGGGAAGCCAGCGTGCCACCACCAGTGCGACGGCGGCCAGCAAGGCCAGGATTTCCAGAGGGGACATGTACAGTCCCGCGATGATCTCGGTCACGTGGCCATCGTCGGTGGCGGGGGTGGGTTGCCACATCGATCCCGGGTCGCCGTCGAGTTTGCCACTGGGGTGGCAAACGAGCAGGCCGGGGTGGGGGGCGGGTTGCGACCACGGGTGGTGGGTGGGCTCCTCCTGGGGTCGCATGGGGGCGTGGTGGGATCAGACGGTGGGCTCATGTGGGTTGTGGGGTGTGCGGCGTACGGTGGTTGGGTGGCGGGTCGGCTGAGCTGGGTGGTCGGTTCGGCTGGGTTGGGTTCGGCTCGGCTCGGCTCGGCTCGGCTCGGCTCGGCTCGGCTGGGTTCGGCTCGGCTCGGCTCCAGCGAGCTTTACGCGGTGGTGGTCCCGCGCGGGGGCACTGTGAGGATGAATCGACAGGAACGTGCAATGACCGAGGTGGCCGCTGACCGGGCCCGGATGCGGTGGGCGATGGCGACTACATGGCTGGCGAAGTACGTCGGCCTGGGCTGCGCACGTGCGGCGCGGCCATTGAGAGCCGCTGCGCGCTGGGGTTCACGGCAGCCGCCGGTGGTGTGGGACCTGCTTTTGGCGACGCTTCTTCTGGTGAACGTCATGGCCACGCGCATATCGCGAGAACTGCCGGTGGCCATGGTTCTTACGGTTGCTCTTGCACTGCCGCTGGTGTGGCGTCGCCGTGCTCCGTTGATGGTTTTCGGCGTTGTGGCGGTTGTTGCCTCCGTCCAGTTGCTGGTGAACCTTCAGCTGCCGGCCGACATCGCCTTGCTGGTGGCGTTATACAGCGTCGCCGCGAGCTCCAGGCGGAGGGTCACGCTTGTCGCCGGCGCCATTGTGGAGGTCGGGTTGCTTCTGGCCTGCCTGCGCTGGGAGACGGAGGGCGGGTTCCTGACGCTCTTTGTCACGGTCACCGCGATGGCCGTCGCCGCTGCCGTTCTCGGTATGAATGTGCGGACCACGCGTGCCTACCTCGCGACGCTGGAGGACCGGGCCGCACGCCAGAAGCAAGAGCAGGAGCAGCAGGCGCGCTTGGCCGTCGCTGAGGAGCGGACACGTATTACCAGGGAGATGCACGACATCGTCACCCACAACCTTTCGGTCATGGTCGCGCTCACTGATGCTGCTGTGTACGCGCAGCATCGGTCGCCGGACAAGGCGACCTCCGCCATGCTTCAGATCTCGGAGACGGGGCGGCAGGCTCTGACCGATATGCGGCGCTCTTTGGGGATTCTGCGCGCCGACGAGCCCGAAGCCGTACGCCACCCGCTGCCGGGCATCGCGCAGCTGCAAGACCTGTCCGATCACATGTGCGCCGCCGGGCTGCCCACGCGCCTCGAAGTGCACGGGGATCACACTCACATTCCGGCTACGGCGCAGCTGACGGTCTATCGACTGGTGCAGGAAGCCTTGACCAACACTCTCAAGCACACACCCGTCGGCACGCGGGCGGAGGTTCGGGTGGAGTGCTCGGCTGGGGCCGTCGAGGTGGACGTCAGCGACAGCGGCCCATCCTCGCCAATCGCCGGGAATGCGTTGCCTGGGCACGGTATCTCCGGCATGCGCGAGCGTGCGGCTGCGTACGGTGGGCGGTTGCGGGCCGGGCCGCTTCGGGGTGGTGGTTGGGGAGTTCAGACGCGGCTTGAGCTTGGCAGCGTCGGCGATGTGGGCGAGAGCGGCGGCGCTTGCATCGCTGGCAGGGTTGGCATCGGCTTTGTGGATGAGGTTTCAGCATGACGATCCGCATCCTCATCGTCGACGACGAAGCGTTGCTCCGTATGGCTTTCAGCACCGTTCTTGAGTCCCAACCCGATATGGCTCCGGTCGGCGAAGCGGCCGACGGCGCCGAGGCCGTCCGCCTTGCCAGAGAACTGCGACCCGACGTCGTGCTCATGGACGTCCGCATGCCGGGGACCGACGGAATCGAGGCGACGCGGCAGGTCATCCAGATCTCCCCGCAGAGCAGAGTACTGATTCTCACCACCTTCGATCTCGACGAATACGCCTTCGACGGCCTCCGAGCCGGCGCCTCGGGCTTTCTGCTGAAGAACACAAGACCCGAGGAACTGCTCACGGCGATACGAAACGTCGCGGCAGGCGACGCCGTAGTCTCACCGCGGATAACCCGCCGCCTGCTGGAGAACTTCTGCGCACACGTCCCCGACGCCAACAGCAGTACCGAACACGACGCGCGACTGAACCAACTCAGCGCCCGCGAGCGCGAGGTACTCGTCCACGTAGGCCGCGGCCTGTCCAACACCGAGATCGCAGCCGCCCTGAACCTCGCTGAGGCAACCGTGAAGTCCCATCTGGGACGGATCCTGCAAAAGCTTGAACTCCGCGACCGGGTACAAGTCGTAATCTTCGCCTACGAGAGCCGTCTCGTGCAGCCGAGCTAGCGCGTGAACTTAAGGTGACATGGGTCCACAAACAAGCTGGTCAGGGGCCGGGACCGCGTCTCGCGGTCGACGAAGCACGACACGGGCCATCCCGGTTCCCCGTATTCGAACCCACATTAACCGCCGCCGAGATCTCTGAGGTCGAGCACCAATGCGGCGTGGCACTCCCGGACGGATATCGAAGCTTCCTGATGGAGGTCGGAAGCGGAGGCCCAGGCCCCGCCCCCTTCGTCGAAACAGAGGACTGGCCAGCCAGACAGCAAGAAATCCTCCGCACCGCCGGACACGAACCAACCCACCCCGGACCCCAGCAACGACCACCTAGCCGACTTCGCCCAAGCATTCGCAGACCAAGGCACCAACACCTGGCTCCCCACCCGCGCCCGCGGCGCAATCCACATCAGCAACAACGGCTGCGGAATGACCACCTGGCTCATCCTCATCGGCCCCCACCGCGGAGAACTCCGCCACCGCGACTGCGGCACCAACCCGCCCTTCGAGCCACACTGTGACGCAGCCGGCAACCGCCACAACCTTCGGAGCTGGTACCTGGACTGGCTGGAAAGGAACGAGGCGGAGGTAGCGATGTGATGGATGACCCTCGTGCGGAGTTTGGTACGGAGGTGCGAAACATTCAGGGCGCGAATCCGTACTCGACCGGGCGCATCCGACGGCGATGAGCCGGCTGCCGACCTTGTGGTAAGTGGTGCGCTTGCGGGGCGTGGCCGTCCCTACCGGCGATGACGACTTGGTCACCGCCGTCGGGATCCGTCAGCATAAGACTTGTTCTGCCGTTAATATCTGCGCGGAGTTCGATGCCCGTCATCGCCAGCGCGTCGAAGGCACATATTCAGTGACCAGGAGAGTTTTCTCGCCGCGCGCGATGGAAGCTGTCTACAGCCTCCTGGAGTGCAGCCTGAAGGCCGGCGAGTGCCATCCTTCTTCGTTCGCGCACAACGTCGCGGGGGTCCCTGGTGTAATCGATCTCTTCAAAAACTCTCCACGCCTCATAGACAAGTCGAGTCTGCTCCATTGGAATTTCACGAAGGTGTGCAGACTTTACCATCTCCCAGCCTGCAGATTTCACGTTCCCCAGGTACCAAATATCATATTCCGCCTCCGCTGACACGAAGCGCCCGACCGCAGCACGCGTCTCAAAGTCAAGGTATTCGCAGGACAAGAGCCGGATTGAAATGTTCACTTCGGGGTACGGAGTGGGTTTTTGAATGTCGAGAGGCGCTTCCCATTCGTCGGGCATATCCCTTAACCACTCCCACTCTCGCGGCAAACCCATCGAGAACTTCCCCTCTGTCGACAAAAGCCTTTATCCAAACTGCTCGAAAAACCATGCCTGCGCGGCACGCGGAGTTGTCGGAACACCCTCAACGCCACCCGCACGCAGCACGTTCGCACAGTACGTCACACAACTTTGAGTTCTCAAGCTGTAACTCGGATAAGTCCCTGCCGCCGTCTTCTCCATCATGACTTCCGCATAGGCTAGAGCACCGTCTGCATTAGGAAGAGGAATCTTGATGTTAAATGTTTGGTCCGGATCAAGCCTCGTCGCCGGATTGAATACCTCTACCCCGGCACGAGGGTCCTTCACGCTGCCGAACTGGTGCGTGGGGAGCACCTCACCCGAGTCACTCCTGACTGTAATGAGTGCGTGATCCGGCACGCCGTTAACGATAGTCAAATGAACGGTCGCCTCCCCGCCACAGTTGTGCACCAATACCGGCGTGCCGCCCGCGACCACATAGTACGTGTGCAACCCGTCAATCGTGAGGTCGTAGGTGACCATCGCGGATGTGTAGTTGTGTACCGCGGCTACGGTAGCTGGTGTTGAGTCGTCCGACTGGAGGCGGTCGCCGGGCTTGAGCTGGGACGCGTTGGTGAAGCGGCCGGTGGTGGCGTCCCAGTAGGGGTGATTCTGGGTGCCTGTGATGATCTTTGGGCCGGAGGGTGTGGTGATGGTCAGGTCGGTGAAGTCGGTGTCTGTGAGGGTCTTGTGGACTTCGTCGACCTTGTGGTGCTCTGTGGCGCCGTCGGGTTGGGCGTTTTCGATCTCGTCGCCGGCCTTGACGTCCTCGATCGATTTCGTCAGGCCGTCAGCCATCAGGACGCGTGTACCGGGTGCGAAGCTGTGGGTGCAGGCTTCGGCGGGTTTGGTGATGAGGCGCTTGGCCGCGGCGCGGAGGCCGCCCTCCAGGAGATCCGCGTCCTTGGCCTTGCCTGCCGGGGAGAAGGTGGAGGCGATGTCGAGGAAGGTCGACACTGAGTTCATCTGGCGCTGCGAGGCTATGTGGTGCGAAACGATGAAGTTGTCGTAAGCCGACTCGGGCGAGATGGTTTGGGTCTCGACCTGCCCGGAGGGGGCGTTGGCGCCGCCGCTGGTGATGGTGTGGTCCACCGTCGCGGTCGCGCCGGCTGAGACGATTTTGTTGACGGGTGTGAGCTGGAAGGCCGTATTTGCCTGGTGGACCACCCAGTGGCCGGCGCCAGCGACGAACTCCCCGAAGCTTCCTTGTTCTTCGCCTGGCGGGTGGTACACGTTCCAGCCGGCGCTGCTCTCACCGGCGTACCTCAGGCCGGATGGGTCGCTGTTGTCGACAGGGTCGTTCCCCGCGTAGGAGTACCCTCCGATGGCTTGCGGATCGGCAGGCTGGAACTGCGGGTCAATCGAGATGAAGCGACCGGTCACCGGATCGTATTTGCGTGCCCCGATGTCGACGAGCGCGGTTGAGGCGTCAGTGGTTTTGCCAAGGAAGGTGTGGTCGTCGGTCCAGGCGGGAGAGGTTGTCTGGGTGGCCGGGGTGCCGCGGGTTTCGCCGAAGGGCTTGATGTACCGGCGGGCGATGACCTTGCCGGTGGCGGCGTTGATCGTGGTGCCGCCGGTGCCTTGGTTGTTGTTGACTTGGTAGGTGATGGCGCCGGTGCTGGTGACGATGATGCCTGGGGCGCCTGGGTAGTTGTAGTACCGGTTGGCGGTGACGGTGTTGGTCCCGGCCAGGTGGATCTCGGTGGTGCCCACGTACAGGGTGGTGCCTGCTGTGGTCCCGCCGGTGTCGCGCCGGATCAGTTGGTTGCCGTCGGCGTCGTAGAGGTAGTCGGCGGTGGTGCCGTTGTTATTGTCGACGTGCTTGAGGCGGCCTTCGGCGTCCCAGGTCAGCTGCTGGCCGAGGGCGGTGCCGTTCGGTCGCAGTGTGGTGTTGCCGGCGCCATCGTAGGAGTAGCCCTCGGTGCCGGTCGCGGCGCCGGACTTGGTGATCTGGCCGAGCAGGTGCGGGCCGGTGCCGGGGTTCGTGGCGCCGCCGATGTTGGTGGCGCCCGGTGCGGCGTAGGAGGAGGTGCGGGTGATGTTGTTGGCGGTGATGCCAGCCGGGTCGTGGTCGGTGACGGACGTGCGGTTGCCGCTTTGGGCATCGCTACCGGTATAGGTGTAGGACTGCCAGTACCGGGCCGGGCCACCGATCTGTGTCCTCGAGCTGGCGTCAGTGGGCGCATTGTTGGCGGTGGAGGAGGCGCAGGAGCCCAGGGCGCTGGTGGCGGTGGTGGGGCTGTTCGGGTTGGTGGTCGCCGACGGCGACTGGTCACCGGAATCGGACCAGGCATTGGTCAGGCGGCTGGCGTAGTCGTAGGTGTAACACTGGATGTCCCGCTGCGCCGGACCGGGGTTGTAGGACCCTGACACCGACCAGTTCTGGAGGTCGGCGGTAGAGGTCAGGCGGCCTGCGGCGTCGTAGGCGTAGGAGACCTCATCGATGCTGTAAGTGTTCAGCTGCGTCGGATTGACCGTGCTCTGACCGGCCGTGGTGTCGACGAACGTGTTGGTGACGCGGCCAGTTCCGGCGTCGTACAAGTTCTGCTGCACGATCTGGAACGGGTAGTCGCCCAGCGTCGTGGACAAGATCTTGCCGTCACGGTCGTAGGTGGTGGCAGCCAGGTAGTCGGCGTTGCCACCGGTGGCCATGAGGAGCCCGAACCGGTTGTAGGAGTTGTAGACCGTCTCCGGGCCGATCCCGGCGTTCGGAACGCTGGGTGTGTCGTAGTGGTCGATCAGACCAGTCTGAGACGTGTAGTAGTTGCTCGTCTGGTAGGTCCCGGCCAGCAGTCCCTCACTGGCGGGGATGACGGTCTTGGCGCCCAGCGGCCGGTAGTCGACGTCGTAGCCGGTGACCTGCTGTGTATAGGCGTTGCCGTTGGCTATGCGGGTCGAGGCATCCGGCTCACCCTTGTTCCCAGCCGGGTCGAAGGTCCACGCGGCCAGCTTCGCCGCGCCGTTGCCAGTCGCTTGGGCGCCCGCAGTGGCCACCGCGCCGACCGAGTGGTCGGCGGCGATACCGCCGTCGTACTCCCCCGTCCTGCGATTGAGCACGTCGTAGGTGTAGCCCAGCACGTGGCCCCGGCCGTCGGCGGTGGCCAACAGCAGGCCGGCGTTGTCGGAGTAGCTGGTGGAGGTTCCAGCGTCCGGGTCGGTTTTGATCACCTGGTGACCCAGCAGGTCGCTGGTGGTGGTCGTCCAGACGTTGTGGGCGGTGGCGTCGGTGACCGTGCTCGCGGTGCCCTCGGTGCCGCCCGGGTTGTAGGCGAACCCGTAGCTGGTGACGTCCGCGTCGTTGGCGTTGCCGGTCGGGCTCAGCGGGCTGTTCTTGTACGTCCACAAGGAAGTGGTGCGGCCACGGACATCCGTGAACGTCGACGTCGCCGACGAAGGCCCGACGCCGTTGCTCCCGGGACCGACCACATCGGTGCGGTCCACACCCGGGTAGGAGGTGGTCGTGACCATGCCGGCGATGGTCGAGCCGTTGTGCTTCTGCGTGACCGTGATCGGTCGGGACATGCCGTCGTAGGTGGTGACGGTCTGGGCCGGAAGGTTGTCGTTCCAGGAGGCCCACACTCCGGTCGGGATCGTGGCGCCCTGGTCGAAGTAGGGCAGGTTGGTCTCCATGACCCGGCCGAGCGTGTCGTACCGGGTGTTGACGATCATCCGGCCGTGCGACTCGTCCACCGCCGGCGACTGGGTCTGCACCACGTCGCCGAAGCCGTCGACGATGTTGAAGGTGGCCGCATAGCTGCCGTCCTCCAGCAGAGTCTCGGTCTCCGCGTAGCCGTTGGGCTGCGCCGGCTGCGTAGTGGTGGCCAGGTGCGGAGTCGTGCCGTTGAGCAGGTAGGTGAACCGGATATTGGGCAAGGTCCTGTTCGTCGTCCACGGGCGGTCCGGCTTCCACACCCCCTTCAACCGGCCCATCCCGTCGAGCATCTCAGTGGTGAGATGCCCGTTGACGTCCGTGGACGTCTCCGGGATGCCACGGCCCTGATCCAGGGTCGTCGTGGCGGCCCAGCCCGCCGGGTTGGTGACTTTGTAGCTGGAGGGGAGCGCGCCGCTGGACGGCGTGTAGTCGGTGTGAGTGGTGTGTTGATCCGCGTCGGTGACCGAGGTGACGCGGCCGTAGCTGCCGTCGAAGGTGGCGCCGGCCGTCGCCCAGGACTCGGCGTAGGTGCCGGTGGCCGGGTCTGTCAGATGAATGGAGCCGGCCGTCCTCACGGTGGTCGGATCGCCCGGCCCCGGCAGTTCGCTGGTGTTCGGAGACCCGTCGAACAGCGTCACCGTGTCGGAGACCAGGTTGGAGTCGGTGAGCTTCACTCCGTACACGCAGGGTCCCAGCAACTTCGTGCTCTGCCACGGGATGGCGGTGCGCTGGGTATTTGCAGCTTGCAGCGCGTAGCCCGTCACGGAGCACAGCTCTTGCACCGTGCCATCGCCCTTGTCGTCGGTCATCAACAGCCGACCGTTGCCGCCCGACGAGCCGATGACCGGGTTGGGCAGGGTGTTGTCATAGTCGTAGTCGACCTCGCTGCGCCGGGTGCCGGTGCTGACCTTCTGATAGGTGACCGTCTTCGAGGTGTGTGAGAAATGCGCACGCTGCGTCGGCAATCCCGAACCGCGGTCATGCGCGGCGGTGACCATGTTCCCCGGGTCTGGGCCACCAGTGTGCAGATTCACCGCGCTCGACGGACCCGAACTGGTCGGGTCGACCGGCACGTTCACCACGTCGGAAACCACATTGCTGCTGCCGGACGAGGCGTAGGTCTGCGTCTCCAACACCTGCCCCGCCAGGGAATTGTCATCGCGCAAGCCGGGAACGCCGGGCGCGAAGACATCACCATGGCCGTCCACGACCCATACGTGCTTGTTGGCGTCCTGGAACGGATAGGTGGCGTTGCCGTCTTGATCCATGCCCCGGAAGTACGTGGCCACCTGCTTGGTGTTGCTGTTGTCGATCTCGCTGCCGACAACTGTCTGCACCTGTGCGTAGCCCCGGAACTGGTCGAACGTCCGGTACTGGGTTTCAGTCTGTTCGGAGTCGTTGGTGTGCCACACCGGCGTGCCCAGATAGGTGTAGCTCACCCGGCGCGCAGCGGCCAACAGCGTGTCGTCATAACGCATCACGGACGTCACGGTGTACTTGTTGAACCAGTCCAGGACCGGTGTGGTGCCGCCGGGGATCGTCCAATACTCCGGGTAGCACAGCGTGGAGTTCGCCGTGATCGTCGGCGCGGTCGGACCCGGGCACAGGGTACTCGGATCCGAGTAGGACACGTCGACCTCGGAGCCGGTGGTGTCCGTGATCGCGGCCAGGCGCAGCCGGTTGTAGTCCGAGGCGTTGTTGGTCGCGTTGAACGAGTGGGTCGCGGCCCGATTCGGGAGGAACTGGCCGTAGGTGTAGACGGTCGGATCGTCGGCTTGGGCCGTGGTGCCGTCCTGGTTCACCACCCAGCCGCTGTGCTTGATCCCGGCCAGCCACAATGTCGGCTGATTGCCTGCCGTGGAGGGGTCGGGAACCGCGTTGAACTGGTGCATCAACGTGTACTGATCCACGCGGCGGTAGGCGGATCCGGTCCAGACGTTCGTCGTCACCGAGTCCAGCCGCTCGGTGTTGAAGAACGAAGGTATGTAGTTCACGCACTTGGCGCCGCCGGCCGTCCCGTCCTTCGTACCGGCCGAAGTGCACGCCTGGTCCCAGGGCGTGTCCACGAACGACGGCGCGTTCGCCGCGTTGATGCCGGTCTGCGCCAAGCCACCGGAAACCGGCACGGTGCCCACAGGGCAGCGGCTGTCATGCCCGGCCTGGGTGGTGTCGCTGATGCACCGCGCCACCGGGTTGAACGTCACGGAGGCGGCGGGGTGCACTGCGGTGTTGTAGTAATCGTTGCTGCGCCAGCCGTAGTCGATCTGCCGCAAGAAGCCGCCGGCCTGGTATTCGGTCGGGCTGTTCGACGTCCCGCGCAGGTAGAAGTTCTCCTCGCGGGCGTAGGTGTAGCGCGTCAGGTTGTGGTGCGGGTCGACGACGAAGTCCAGGTTCCAGCGCCATCCGGTCCGACAGTCAGCGGCCACCGCCGTCGTGGGACTCGCGCACTTCGAACCGGCCGGGCTTCCGGTACCGAACACCGGCACGCCCCACGCCGAGAAGGTGGGCGGTTCATTGGGGCTGTTCGTGCCCTCATCGGCCTGCGGCAGTCGGTTCGCGCCGAAGTAGTACTCGGTGCCGTCGGTCGTGGTCAGCTTCCAATAGGCGCCGCCATCACCGGCGTTGCCGTTGGTCGCACCCGTCAGCTGCTCGACCCGCGTGCCGTCGTCACCGGCGATCCGCCAGGCTCCCGTCGCGTCGTCGCGGACCAGCTCGCCGCTGTGCCCTGGCAACGACAACGTCGCGTTCGGGATGCCCCAGCACTCGTCGGCGGAGGCGGGGAAACCGGCCTTGGAACACGGTTTGTACGAGCGCTCGATGAAGCCCGGGTTGTAGTCCCAGCCGTCGCCGACCCACGAGCCCTGCGCGTTGGAGGCCGCCGTACGGCCATCGACGCTGGCCGAGTTGTAGGCCAAGGCGACGGAGGGCGCCGCGCCGCCCAGCGAGGCCGGTGTCGTGATCGGATAGGTGTAGGCGAACGAGCCCTCGTTGCCCGCGCCGTTCCAGGTGTCCGAGGGCGTCAACGACGTCGCGGTGTAGGAGCCGTTCATCCCCGACGGAGTGGAGCTCGCCGCCAACACCAACGCCGCGGACGCAGCCTTCGATGAAACGGAGGCCGCAGCCGGAATCTGCACCGTTGCCACCAGCTTGTGATGCTGGCGATCGTTGGTGAACGGCACCGGTGTCTGCTGACGGCAGGACGGATCGTCGGGGGTGGTCAGCGAACAGGCCGGAAGCGCCACCAGCGCCATACGGTCGGCGAAGTCGCCGCCGAAAGCTGTCGCGAAGCTGGAGTAGTCCACCGCGACTGTCGCGGGCGCGGCAGCCGCACCGCTGTCTGCGCGCACCGCGGTCACGATCATGCCCGCGACACCGGCCTGCTGCGCCGCGTCGTGCGAGGTAACGCTCAGCGTCACCTTGGCGGCGGGCGCTGCCTGCGGTGGCGACGCGCCGGACCCTGTCGCAGTGCGGGTTGCGTTTGCGTCTGCGGTATCGCTGGGTGCTGCGATGCTGACCGGCATCCCGGCGATCGCGGCCAAACCTGCGGCGGCGTCGATGGCTCCGCCGGCAGCAAACGCCTTCGCCGGCGCGACAGCCGCAGGGGCCAAGGCCACAGTCGCGGTCGCAGCCACCGGCCACGCCGGAGCTGGCGCGACGTAGCCCGGCAGGCTCTGCGGCGTGGAACGCTTCGTCGCCAACCCGCCCTGCGACGGCACCGCGACTTCCTTCACCACCGGTCGCGGCTGCCAGATCTTGCCCTTGTGCCCGTGGCCCGTCGCATCGGCCGCCGGCGCCGACATCAACGGCAGCGCCATGGCGATTGCGGTCGCCGCGGCAGTCCACGTCGCGATGGCGCGTACTCGTCTGACTCGACGCGCCGAGTCCGTCGACGCCATTGAACGCCAAGTCTTCATGAGACCCCCGAAAATCGCACACCTGACGAACGCCGACACTCCATGCGGCGGCAGCAGCGGCACCGTATTCGAGCCCTGGGATGATGTCGATGGACCGACTTCGGTGGTTCTCAGTTTTGATTACGACTCAATGACGAGCCATAGTAAGATCGCCACCTAGCGTGACGGGCGAGGCGTCGACTGGCATCGGATGGTGCCGAAATGTCTGACTCATCGCTGCCGATTCTCACGGCAGGGAGTTACTCAGGCGACGCTGTTCATAACGTTTCGATTAACTTGCCGACGTTGACCCAGAGTTCTGCGACTTCTAAGGTCCGCTGGCGCGCAGTTCACGCGTACTCCCTACACCAATGCGGGGGAAGGCGTTTCAATGCACCATGCCTTGATAAGACGCAGGCAGGACAGAAGACTGCTGGCGTCGGCACTCATCGCCGGGCTGACCGGCTCGCTCCTACTCACTGGCGGCCAAGCCTGGGCTCAGACCGCCACGGCTCCGCCGTCGCCGCACTCGACTCCGTCGCCTTCGGCGGCCGACTCCACGTCGGCGGACGGCAAGAGCCCCACCGCCACCAAGCCCGGAACCAACAGCCCGAGCAAGGAGACCAGTACCAGGCCGGTACAGAAGCTTCCCACTGGATCGCCGGAGAAGCTGGCGGCGCAGAAGGACCTCGCCGACGCCACTGCGAAGGCCAAGGCGACCGGCAAGGCAGCTCCGGTCGACTCGCAGACCACTATCTACGCAACCACTGTGGCCAACCCTGATGGCTCGTTCACCTCGACCGAGAACATCGCGCCGCAGCGGGTCAAGCAGAACAACGCCTGGGTCCCGGTCGACACCACCCTGAAGCAGGCAGCCGACGGCACCTGGCAGACCAAGGCCTCCGTGTTCGGCGTCACCATCTCCGGCGGCGGCACCGCCCCACTGGCCGTCGAAGACGACCGTTCCGGGCATGTGCTGACCATTACCTGGCCCACCGCACTACCCAAGCCGCAGGTCAGCGGCAGCACCGCCACCTACCCGGCGATCCTTCCGGGCGTGGATCTGAAGCTGACCGCCACCGCCTACGGCGTCAGCGACGTTCTGGTCATCCACGACGCCAAAGCCGCCGCCAACCCGGCGCTGAAGACGCTGCACCTGGGCATGTCCAGCCCCGGACTGACGGTAACGGCCACCGAGTCCGGCGGGCTGAAGGCCACCGACAAGGACGGCAAGGACCGCTTCACCGGCAGCACGCCGATGATGTGGGACTCCGCGACGGCACCGGCCGCCAAAGCCGCCGGCACGCCGGATCAGAGCTCGAACACGGCAGCCCCGGACACCAACGACATCACCAAATCCCCAGCCATGACCTCGCATCTGGCCAAGATGCCGATCACGGCTGGCGGCAACGGCGTCGACTTCCGCCCCGACGCCACAATGCTCGGCGACCCCGGCACCGTCTACCCGGTGTATCTGGACCCGGACATCACTCCGGTGTACTCCAATGAGCGCGCCGAGATCTGGCAGTGCGGGGACACCGAATACATCAACGGCGCCGGCCAGACGGGCAGCCTCACGATGCGGGTGGGCTGGAACTCCTGCGGCGGGCTAGTGCGCGGCATGCTCCAGTTCGACTCCCGCCAACTGTGGACTGTGGAGAACGTGCCCGAGGACATCGACTGGGCCAACATCAGCATCCTCAATCAGTTCCAGTGCACGCCTGTGACGGTGTACCGCACCGGACCGATCCAAAGCGGCGTCACCTGGAGCAACCAGGGCAGCAAGGCCATCTGGTCCGGCAACGGCGCCGGCCCCATCCCGGGCGGCTCCCTGGGCTGTCCTTCCAACAACAAGGACCAGACCTGGACCTTCAGCGACCTCCAGCAGGCTCGCGACGCCGCCTCCCACGACTGGTCCACCATCACCCTGGGCTTCCAGGCCACCAACGAAGCCAACCACTCGACCGCCAACTACATGGCCTACTACGCCTCCAGTACCGGCTACTGGGGCACCGGCGAGCCCAAGCTGACCGCTCACTGGTGGGCATCACCGACCCTGGCCAGCTACAGCGCCGACACCGCGCCGATCGGCAACCACAGCGACACCACCCCGATCTGCGGATCCGGCTCGAACGGCACCCACTACCTGCCGATCACCAGCACCCCCATCAACCTGCACCTCGGAGTCACCGACCAGGACGCCGGACATCCGCTCACCCTCGGCTACGAACTCCAGCGGTACGACGGCACCGACATCACACCGCCCAACGGCTGGAACGAGACCATCTCGTACGACACCCCCGGCGTGGTGAAAAACTTTGACGTCCCCTTGGCCTACAACTTCACCGACGGCCAGAGCTACCGCGTCATCCCCTACGTCGGCGACCCCCTCACCGGCGTGAGCTACTACCCACTTCCCACCTACCCCGGCGCAGCAGGGTGCTACTTCACCGCAGCCACATCCCCACCCAACCAACCCACCTTCAGCACCACCACCTACCAGCGCACCGGCCAGCACCTGGCCTCCTACCCCACCGTCGGCACCGGCGGCACCCTCACTGTCAACGCCACCGCACCGAACACTCCGATCGTCCGCTTCGACTGGGCCCTGAACACCGCCTCCACCAACGAAGGCGATGGCCACTGCACCAGGGCCGGCAACAACTGCGGGTCGGTCAACGCCGGGAACACCACAAACACCAGCGCCACCATCTCGATCCCGGCTGGTGCCGGTAATGGTGAGCACTGGGGCAACAACTACATCTACGTCAGTGCTGTTGACGCTGCTGGCAACGTCTCGGCCTATGCCCGCTTCGACTTCTTCGAGGCACAGGCCTTCCAGCCGGTGTCGTTCGGGAACGTCACCGGTGACGGCACGCCGAACATCATGTCCACCGACAGTGCCGGGAACCTGGTCATCTATCCGGCCAACCGCGACATGTCCAAGAGCACTGACCCGAACGCGACCGCGGCCGCTAATGCCATTCAGGTCGCGCCGGCCAACACTGCGCCTAATGGCAGTTCGTGGACCAGTGCTCTGTACACCCACCGGGGTGCGGAGGTTGTTCAGCCGACTGATGACCTGTTTGCCTTCGATCACACCGGTGATGGGGCCGGTCACATGTACTACTACCGCAACGCCCAGACCGCATCAGCGTCCACGCAGCCCGGCTACCACCCGCCGGACACCGTCAACGCCTACAGCCAGACCCAGCAGATCCAGGTTCAGCGGCCCACCTGTGCTCCGGCGACTGGTCCTCAGTGTGCCGGCTACAACCAGACCAGCTGGAACGACGTCAAGAAGGTCATCTCGCTCGGGCCGGTGAACGGCGGCTGCGACATCGTCCATCCGACCATCGCCTGCAAGACCAACCTGATCACGGTCGAGACCGATGGGCACAGTCCGGCGCGGGTGTGGCTGTTCACCCCGGCCGGTGTCGGGCAGCTGCGCAGCCCGGTCCTGCTGTCCACCTCGACGCCGACGTGGGACTGGGCCTCGGACCGCCTGACGCTCATCGCTCCCGGCAACGCCTCGCACCACCCGGCTCCGACCGGGGCGCCGGCGGCCGGTGGCATGCCGGACCTGTGGGCCGACTACGACGGCACGCTGTGGCAGTTCACCAACCACTCCGACACCGGCGTGCTTGGCGCGGGGCTGGGCGACCTCAGCGCCAAGACCCGGCTCGGCAGCACCGACCAGTTCCGTGCCTACGACTGGGTCTCCTCCGCCGGCGACCTTGACGGGGACGGCAATCCCGATCTGTGGACCATGGCCAACGGGCGCCTGGACGTTCTGTTCGGGCCGCTCACCGGCACCATCGATCTGTCCGAGCAGTCGCAGACCACTGCCACGCTGATGGAATGGGGCGCCAGCCTCGGCGTCACCAGCCTGCAAGGCAGCAAGGTCACTCCCGGGTCGGTCGGGCAGGTCGTCTCCGACATCACTGGTGGGGCCGGCGGCCAGATGTGCTTGGACAACGCGTACGGCACGCAGAGCAACGGCAATGTCGTCGACATCTACCAGTGCAACGGCACCCGGCCGCAGAAGTGGAAGTTCGCCGCCGACGGCACGATCCGGACGTTGGACGGCTCGGGTGCGACCACCATGTGCCTGGACACCGGCGGGCCGGCTGTTCAGGGCTCGAAGATCATCATCTACACCTGCACGAACAACGACGTCTGGCAGAACTGGCGCACCATCCCGTCCCCGTCCGCACCCGGCCACTTCTGGATCTACAGCCCGGCCACCGGCATGTGTCTGGACGACACCGGCCTGTCCAACGCCAACCTGACCCAGTTCCAGAGCTGGCCCTGCCTGGACAACACTCATGCGCCGGCACCGCAGCAGACCTTCGCGCTGCCCGGCACCACCAGCCAGTCCCAGGTCATCGAGGCCGAGGACCTCGGCGCACCGTGGGGCAGCAACAGCGGCGGCACCCCTCAGGTGCAGTCCCACTGCTGCGGCGGATCCTGGTCCAACGGCGCCCAGCTGATGCTCGCCAACACCACCGTCGGCTCCACGATGACCATCAACTACGACCTGGCCGCGGGCGCGACCTACCAGGTCGCGCCGATCATGACCAAAGCAGCCGACTACGGCACCGTCACGGTGACCGTGGACGGCGCCAACACCCCTCTGCCCACCGTTTTCGACGGATATCAGAGCTCGGGGGTCTCCACGACGCAGGTGCCGTTCGGCACGGCCACCCTGGCCGCCGGCCTCCACAGCTTCACGTTCAAGGTCGTGGGCACCAGCCCGAACAGCGTCAACGCCCGCTACAACCTCGGCATCGACAAACTCGTCCTCATCCCGACCGGCAGCTCGGCACCGAGCCCGGCGCTGAACGCGCCGACCACCGGACTCATCCGCGTGCCGGTCGCCGCGGACGCCAGCGGCACCTACCCCGGCGCCGCCCCGATCACCGGCTACACCTTCGACTTCGGTGACGGCACCGCCGCCGTCCAGCAGTCGGCGGCCACGGCCACCCACACCTACCTCATCGCAGGCACCTACCAGATCACGGCGACCGTCTCCGACGGCACCAACACCATCACCACCACCTCGGCCATCACGGTCGCCAACGGCTCGACCAACGAGTGGAAACTCAACGACGTCAGCGGAACCACCGCACCGGACTCGGGCAACGGCCCCGGCAAGAACGGCACGCTGAGCACGCCCGGTGTCACCGCCAACCCGGCCGGATACGCGAGCTTCGCGAGCAGCGGCGGCACCATCTCCACCAGCGCGCCCACCGTGGACACCACCAAGAGCTTCTCGGTGTCCGCATGGGTCAACCTCGCCGCCACCAACACCGGATACCAATCCATGGTGGTGCAGCGCGGCACCCTGCACTCCGCGTTCTACCTGGAATACAACGGCACCACCTGGCAATTCGCCCGCGCTCTGGCTGACACCCCGGGTATCAGCCCGGCCCGGATCACGGCGACCGCACCGGCGGTCGCCAAAACGTGGACGCACCTGACCGGCACCTACGACGTCATCCAGGGCACGATGGCGTTCTACGTCAACGGCCAACTCGTCGGCACCGCGACCGACACCACCCCGATGGCCTCCACCGGCCCCCTCGTCATCGGCGAGGGCTTCGTCGACGGCGGGGCCAACAACTACTTCGACGGGAGCATCGCCGACGTCGCGGTCTACCAGCAAACCCTGACCCCCGACCAGACCCAATATCTCTACCAGAACAGCACCTTCGCCAAGCCGCCGGTCGCGGGCATGGCCGGATCCCTCGTCTCCGGGAACACGGACCCCAACAGCGCGGGCCGCCAGCTGTGCCTGGACGACCTCAACGGCAGCCTGGCCAACACAACCACCGTCATCGACGTCTACGACTGCAACGCCACCTGGCCGCAGCAGTGGTCCTTCGGCGCCGACGGCACCGTCCGCCTGATGGGCGCCAACCCCGCCAGCCCGCCCAACAAGTGCCTGGACACCGGCGGGTACAACACTCAGGGCTCGAAGGTCACCCTGTACGACTGCCAGGCCGGAAACCTCAACCAGGTGTGGAAGGTCCTCCCCTCCCCCACCAGCGCCGGACAGATATCGCTGCAGAACCCGCTGACCGGGCTGTGCCTGGACAACACGAACGGCGCCGTCAACAACACCAACCCCTTCCAGCTATGGAGCTGCCTGGACAATCCCAACCAGCACTTCACCGCACCCACCGCCGTCGGCGACGTGCAGCGGGCCGAAGCCGAGAGCATCTGGGGCAGCGCCACCGGCGGCACCATGGTCAAGCAGGGCGGCTGCTGCAACATCGCCTGGTCCAACAACGCGCAGGAGCAGTTCATCTCGACCGCTGCCGGCTCGACCATGACCCTGGACTACTACGTGCCCAACGCCGGGCTGTACCAGGTCACCCCGACCATGAGCAAGGCCGTCGACTTCGGGACCGTGGCGGTGGCCGTGGACGGAGCCGCACTCGCCACCACCATGGACGGCTACAACAGCACCCTCATCGCCACACCGTTCACCTTCGGCACCGTCAACCTGACAGCCGGAATACACCACTTCACCTTCAAGATCACCGGAACGAACGCGGCCTCCACCGGCAACAGGTACAACGCCGGGGTCGACGTGCTCAAGCTCGTTCCCACAGCGACATGACCGTCAAACGCTGGGACTGAACGGCTGATCAGGTAACGGGAGCGGGTCGACGCAACGACTGCGTCGGCCCGCTCGCGTGCCGATGACGTGTCGTCGGACTCTTGGAGCAGCCAGGGTGTTCGACTGGGGATATCCGCACTCGAACACGGTCGGCTTCAGGCCGCCACGACACGAGAGCCCTGGGAGTGATCCGCACCGCGCGCGGCCTCCGGCGACCGCGCCCATTCAGAGTGCTGATGGTGGTGGCAAAATCAGAGCATGGACTTCCAGCTGCTGGGCGAGTTCCGGGCGATGTGCGACGGTGCCGAGCTGGACCTTGGGGGGCGGCGCCGCCGGGCGGTGCTGGCGGTGCTGCTGCTCAACGCGGGGCGGACGGTTTCGCGGCAGCAGATCGCGGAGTGGGCGTGGCCTGGTGATCCGCCGGATTCGTCGGGGAATTTGATCGCCAACTATGTCTCCACGCTACGGCAGGGTTTGCGCCCGGCCGAGTCCTCGATTCGCCTGGTCGCCCGGCCGCCGGGATTCGCCGCGGAGGTGGAGCTGGATCTGGTCGACGCCCACCGGTTCGCCGGTCTGGTCCGCCGTGCCCGCGCCGACCTGGATGGCAGGGAGCCCCAGGCTGCCATTGCCGGGCTGCGGCAAGCGCTGGGGCTGTGGCGTGGCACTGCGCTGTACGGTTTGGAAACTCCGTACCTCGAACAACGTCGTGCCGAGTTGGAGAACGCGCGCAGGTCCGCCACGCTCCTGCTCGCCAGGACGTACCTTGACCAGGGTGAACCTGATCTGGCCGTCGACCTGCTGCGGGCGCTGCTGGCCGAGGACTCCGGTAGTGAGCCTTTCGCGACGCTGCTCGTCCAGGCGCTCACCGCGGCCGGCGACGGCACGGCTGCTGCCGATCTGGCCATGCAGACTATTCGAACCCTGCGTCGCGAAGGTCGCGAACCTGGCCAGGCACTGAAGCAAGCCCAGAGCGATGCCTTGAGTGGACACGCCGCAGGCGGTGCGAGCACCGTTCGTCGCACGCCCAGAGCAGCGGTCTCACGGCTCAAGCAGCTTCCGTTGGACACCAGGGCGTTCACGGGACGCGAGCACGAGCTCGCGCAGCTGCTGGACCTGGCGGAATCCTCGGAATCGGACGGTCCGCCGAGCACTGTGGTGATCTCCGCCATCGACGGTATGGGCGGTGTCGGCAAGACCGCTTTGGCGTTGCACGCCGCCCACACCCTCGCGCATCAGTTCCCTGACGGCCAGTTGTTCGCCGACCTGCAAGGCGTTCATGAGCGCACGCCCCGGGAACCGGGCGACGTCCTGGCCGACTTCCTTCACGCCTTCGGCCTGCCTCCCGGTGGAATTCCCGCCGAGACCTCGGCCCGGGCCGCTGTCTTCCGGGACCAGCTGGCCGGCACGCGCACTTTGGTCGTGCTGGACAACGCCGGCAGCGAGGAACAGATCCGGCCGCTGCTTCCGGGTACCGGCGGGTGCCTGGTCCTGATCACCAGCCGCCGACGCCTCAAAGGCTTGGACGACGCCTATCCCCTCAACCTCGATGTCCTGCCGACCGTGGATGCTGTCGCGTTGTTCCGCAGTGTCGCCACTCCGGGCCGCGCCCCCGCGGGGGATCCGCGCCTGGAGGAGATTGTGGAGTTGTGCGGGCACCTGCCGCTGGCTCTGAGGATCGCCGGCGCGCTTCTTCGCAGTCGGCGTACCTGGAACCTTCAGCACCTGGCGGCAAGGCTCCAAGCCAGCGGCGCCAACCTGACGGGGTTCTCCGACGGCGACCGGGACCTCGTATCAGTCTTCGATCTCTCCTACCAGGCCCTCGCGAGCGATCGCCAAGACCTGTTCCGCTACCTGGGCCTGGCCCCGGGCCCGGACATCGACACGTACGCCGCCGCCGCGCTGCTGGGCACCGACCTGGCCACGGCCGACGCCATCCTTCAGGACCTCACCGACCACAACCTTCTGACCGAGATCAGCCCCGGCCGCTTCCGCCTCCACGATCTGCTCCGCCGCTACGCCGTCACGATCGCCGGAACCGTCGACCCCGCCGACGCGCGCGAGGCGGCTCTGGACCGCCTCCTGAACTACTACGCCCACACCGCACGAATCGCCTCCGAGCCCATCGGACGCCTGCCGCAACCCGCGTCCGTCAGCCCGGCGCCCGCCCACGCCCCCGATCTGAGCGACGCCGACGCCGCTCGCGCCTGGCTGCGCACCGAGCGTCCGAATCTCGACGCCGCCTGGGATTACGCGCATACCAGCCACCTGGACCACCACACCGTCGCCCTGGCCGCCGGCCTGGCCGAATGTCTGCGCCATCACGGTCCCAGGCCTCGTGCTCTGCGAATTCACCAGGCCGCTGAGACAGTCGCACGCACCGGGTCGCCCGGAGCTCACGCCAACGCCTTGACCGACTTGGGCCGGGGGCAGCGTGCGGCGGGTGACTATCCGGGCGCGGTGGAGACCTTGGAACGAGCCCTGAGAATCCACCGGCAGATCGGCAACGGCCTCGGCGAGGCCGTCGCCCTCAACGAGTTCGGGGCAGTACAGCTTCTGACCGGAGACTATCTCGGCGCGGCGACGGCGTTCGAGCCGGCTCTGGAGATCTTCCGGCGGATCGGAAGCCGTCTCGGCGAGGCCACCGCGCTGAGCAGCTTGGGGCAGGTGCGATTCAAGACCGGCGACTTGCCAGGGGCGACAGACGCCCAAGAGCAAGCCCTGGAGATATACCGGCAGCTCGGAAACAGTTACGGCGAGGGCGCCGCCCTGACCAGCCTGGGCGAAGTGCGGTGCGTGAGCGGGGACCTGCCCGGAGCGGCGGACGCGCTGGAGCAGGGCCTGGAAAGCTTCCGACAGCTCGAAAACCGCAATGGTGAGGCCATCGTCCTCACCGGCCTGGGAGAGGTCCGGTCGCTGCTCGGCGACTGCCCCGGGGGAACGAACGCCCTGGAGCAGGCGTTGGAGATCTACCGGCAGCTGGGCAGCCGCCACGGCGAAGCCGCCGTCCTGAACAACCTGGGACGGGTACGGTATCTGGCCCGCGACTATCCGGGAGCCGCGGAGGTTCAGGAGCGAGCGCTACAGCTCTACCGTGAGATCGGCAGCTGCGGCGACGAGAGCTGGGCGCTGAACTCCTACGCCGCCACTGTCGCGGCGCTCGGCCATCGTGATCGCGCCCTCACGTTCTACCAGCGGGCCATGACCATCAGCCGAGAACTGAACCAGCCCGACGAGGAAGCCATCGCCCTGGAAGGAATCGCCGCCCACCACGCCGCCATGGGCGAATCCGCTCAGGAGCGCGAGTACTTGAACGAGGCTCTGGAGATCTACCGACGTCTAGGGATGATGAGCACGGACTGCGAGCGTGTTCAAGGCCTGCTTTCCAAGTTGGGGAGGAAGTAGCCACCCTCCCCTTGGGCTGGTCACTCCCCGGCGTGGTACCGATCGATCAGCAGCTGCGCCTCGGGCTCGTGCCCGGACAAGACACCGGCCTCCCGGATCTGCGCGGCGGTCAACGCCGGGGCCATGCCGTCGGCCTCCCGGAAACCGTCGGAGATCCCACGATCCAGAGTGCTGAGGAACCACCGCACCGCCTGGACGGGATCCCGCTCGATCAGCGGACTCCCGTCACGGTAGGTGGCACCGACCGTCAGGGCCGAGGGGATGTTGCCCAGTTCCGCCGCCTTGATGTGCCAGAGCCAGGCCTCCTCCGGCTTCCGCTGCCGGTCCAGCACCTCGGCATACTGGGCGCAGGCGTCGTTGTGGCACAGTTCGGCGGCCCGCCGCAGCCATTCGAGGTAGCTCTTGGCGTTGATCCGCACACCCCGGCCCTTGCTGTAGCACTGAGCGAGGTTGAAGGCGCTGACCGCGTCCCCGAGTTCCGCGCTCTGGCGGAACAGCTCAGCGGCCCTGGGCTCGTCCGCGGGCATCCCGAGGCCGTTGGCGAGCAAGTGGCCGAGGCCACGCATCCCCGCCGCGGAACCGCCGTCCACCGCTTCGACAAAGAGTTGCACGGCTTGCTCCGGCGCCCTGTCGTATTCCAGGAGCAAACCGCCCAGCAGAGCCTTCGCCTCGACGTCGCCGGCGGCCGCGGCTGCTTCAACCCTGGGACGTAGCGTCTGAACGTTCTCCCCGGCACTGCCGTAATAGCGACGCGCCATCCTGACATACCAATTGACCGCGGCGACCACATCGTCGACTGCCAATGCCATTTCCGCTTGCTCTGTCATCGCGGCACGATCCAGCCGCACGCAGAGATCGCGCCAATCAGCCCGGGACTCGCTCACCAGATGTACTTCCCCTCATCGCGGCCGATCGGCGAACACGCGGGATGGACCGACGGATTCAACGACCGACGGATTCAACGACCCGCCCCGGTCTGCACGGAAACGCCGACCGGGCGGTCCAGTAGGAACCACCCGGCCGGCACAGCCTATCAAGTCACCCTAGCATCGGCGTCAGTCCAGCAGCGCCCGCCAATGACCCCGGAACCACGACGGATAATCGTGCGTCTGATAGACACCGTCGGAGTTGAAGACGTGGATGAATACCGGGTCCGACACGATCGTCGGCATGCCTATGTGCTTGGCATAGGGCCCCATATTCATCACACATACATCGCACATCTCGCGGTCCACCGACTGTGAGGCTCCCGGCTGGAGCGCCGCCAGTTGCGGCTCGGCGTGCGACAGATGGAACGCGCCGTCGCCGGCGTTGTTGTCTTTGTAACGCGGAACCTGTGTGTAGGAACTGCCGTGGGCCGTGTACGTGTCGACCGGGGAGGACCGGGAGTATCCCTGCGGGTAGCTCGAGTCCCATCCGCTCTGGGTGAACGTCGTGGAGTCATGGGCGTAGGACGAAGTCCGCGAGGGCTTGTCCTTCGCCGGGTAGGCCACGTCGTCCGGATGCGGACCGGCCAGCAGCGCGGCCTTCGTCGGGCACATCGTGTTGTGCACGAGGACCGCGACGTCGCCGGCCACCACGAAGTAGGTGTGCAGCCCGTCGACGGTCAGGTCGTGCGTCACCATCGCCGAGGTGTAGTTGCGCACCGAGACCACCGTGACGACGGTGCCGTCCGCGGTCTGCAACTCGTCGCCGGGCTTCAGCTTCGAAGCGTCGGTGAACTCGCCGGTGGTGACGTCGTAGTACGGGTGGTTCTGCGTCCCCGTGATGGTCTCGGGGCCGTGTTCGGTCCGGACCGTGAGGTCGGTGAAGTCCTTGTCGTCGGGCGTCTCATGGACGACCTCGACGCGGTGCCCCTCCACTCCCCCGCCGGGCTCGGCGTTCGCGACCTGGTCGCCGACCTTGACGTCGGCGATCGGCTCCTTCGTCCCGTCGGCCATCAGGACCTTGGTGTCGCCGGAGAAGCTGTGGCAGCCCCCTCCGCCGGACCGGGAGGTGCCGTAGTCCTCGGTGCCGTCGCCGCCACCGGCGAACGCCGTCGCCGCCCGACCCGCGATCGCCACACCCGTGGCGATCGCCCCGGCCCCGGCCGCTTCCGCACTGGCCGAGACCACCACCCCGCCGGCCGCGACGGCGGCCGGGATCGCGATCTCGCCGATGGTCGTCGCGGTGGCGGCCGCTCCGGCCGCCGCGTTGAGGGCCGCCATGCCCGCGGCCACCGCCACCGGGGCGGCGACCACGGCGACGGTCACGACCGCGACCACCACGGTGACCGCGACGATGGCCTTGGCGTGCTTCTTGATCCAGGACGAGCCCCAGAACAGACCGGTGGGGTCCGTCTTGTTGACGGGGTCGTTGCCCGAATACGTGTAGCCGCCGATGTTCTGGGCGCCGTCGGAGCTGAAGACCGGGTCGCGGGAGATGAACCGTCCCGTGTCCGGTTCGTACTCCCGGGCCCCGATGGTGGTCAGCCCGGTGCTGCTGTCCGCGGTGCCGACGCCCAGCCAGCCCCGCTGGCCCGGCCAGGCGGCGGGTGCCGCGCCGCGGGTTCCGCCGTACGGGGTGTAGGAGCGGAAGGTCGCGGCGCTGGTGGTGGCGTCGACCGAGACGTCGCTGGACCCCTGGTGGTCCGGCATCAGATAGCTGAGATGCCCGGTGCCCGAGTCCACCGCGGCCACCACGTCGTCGCCGTGCTTGTAGTAGCGCGTGCCCGAGACGGTCCCGGCCACCGTGTCCAGCACCAGCTCGGTGTCGCCGATGAACAGCGTGGTCTTGCCGGGGTCCTTGCGCATCATCTGGTTGCCGTCGGCGTCGTACACGTAGTTCGTGACCTTGGCGCCGGCGGTGATGGACGTCAGACGGTTGCCCTCGTCCCAGTTCAGGGTCTGCGCGCCGGTCGCGGGCGTGGTGCGGCCGGTGGTGTTGCCGGCCGGGTCGTACCCGTAGCTCGCGGTGCCCGCGCCGGGGCCCGTGGTCGCGGTGCCGGCCAGGGTGTGCGGCTGGCCGGTGTTGTAGGTGTAGTTGGTGACGGTGTCGCCCCCGGTGGCACCGGGGACCGCGTGCTGGGTCTGCTGCTTGCGGTTGCCCGCGACGTCGTACGTCCAGTTGGTCCAGTACGGCGCCGCGGCCGCGCTGCCGACGGTGCCGTTTCCGGCGGCCGACGGGTCCGCCGCGCAGCTGTCGGTGGCGCTCCACGCCTGGGTCAGCTGGCTCAGGCCGTCGTACCGGAAGCACTGGGTGTCGTTGTTCAGCCCTTGTCGCAGATCACTGATCTTCGTGATCTGACCGCCCGTGTTGTACGAGTAGTCGATCTTGTCGATGGTCGGCGGCGCGGCCTGCTGGTCGATCCGGACCTCGGTCTCGCGGTGGGTCTGGTCGTCGAAGGCGTAGGTCTGCCAGACGGGGTTCGACGAAGGACCCTGGGTGTATTGCAGCGCCTCGCCGTACGGGGAGTACGTGGTCGCCGAGACGTAGTAGTTGTTGCCAGTGGTCGTCGCCGGGTTCGACAGACGGGTGTAGGTGGTCGTGACCGTTTCGGAGGCGAACGGACCGGCCGCGGGCTCGGTCACCGTCTGGATCTTGTTGGTGACCGGGGTGTAGCCGTAACTGGTGGTGTAGCTGCCGGACAGCGCGCCTTCGCCGGACGGGATGTCCGTGCGCACGCCGGTGGCCAGACCCGCGTTGTTGTAGCCGGTGGTGCTGGTGATGTACGCCTTGCCGTTCATGTAGCCGGCGGCGGCGGTCGGCTTGCCCTTCATCAGCGTGTCGTAGGTCCAGCGGGCGATCGCCGTGCCGGAGGTCGTCCCGACGTACTCGCCGAGCTTGCGGCCGAGGTTGTCGTACTTGTACGCCAGCACCTTGCCCCGCGAGTCCGTGGAGGTGAGCATCTCCCCGTCGTCGTCATAGGTGTAGGTGGTCTGGCCGGTGTCCGGGTCGGTCTGCGCCGTCTTGCGGCCGCGCAGGTCGTACGTGTACGTCCACGTATTCGTGCCGGTCGGGTCCGTCACGCGCGCCAGGTTCCCGGCGGGGTCGTACGCGTACTTCGTGCCCGCGCCGTTGATCTGGCCGGTCACCGTGTTCCCGGTGACCGTCGGCGCGGACAGGTACTGATCGACCTCGCGGTTGTTGCCGCGGACGTCGGTGATCGTCGTGGTCGCGGTGCCGCCGGCCGGCGGGATCACCGTGGTGCGGTCGCCGCCGTAGACGGTGGCGGTCTCCCAGGTGGCGTTCGCGTCGTGGTACTCGGTGTCTTTGACCGAGCGTCCCTGGCCGTCGAACGTGGTGATCGTCTGGTCCGGCACGGCCGAGTCGCCGACGTTGTAGATCGACGTGGCCGGCGCGCCGGTCGCGAAGTAGGAGTGGTTGGTCTTGATGACCCAGCCGTGGTTGTCGTAGACGGTGTCGCCGATGATCCGGCCGCCGCCCTCGGCGTCGTTCTGCGTCTGCCGCTGGCGCAGCAGCGCGTCATAGAGGACTTCCTGGACGACGTAGCTGTTGTCGTCGGCCAGGGACTGCGTGGTCACCACCGACGGTCCGGTGTTCGAGACCGAGTAGGTGTAGATCGTGTTCGGGGTCTGACCGCCGGACTTCGAACGGCCCGGGATCCACGCCTGGGTCAGCCGGCCCAGCGCGTCGAAGGTCGCGTCGTTGCGCAGCCCCGCGACGTCGATGGTCGCCGTCGTCAGGCCGCGCAGCGGCTCCATCACCGTGGTGGAGGAGCGGCTCAGCGGGTCGGTGGCCGTCAGTGTCGTCTCGACGACCTGCGTGACCGGACCGAGGGTGGCCGGGGTGTAGGCGGTCGCGGACGCCCGGCCCATCACGTCGGTCTTGGAGGTCCGGCGCCCGTAGGGGTCGAAGCCCGCGGCGGCGGTCACGTACGCGGTGATCCCGGCGACGCCGCCGGTGGTGCCGGACGCGGTGGCCACCGACGTCGGGTTGCCGACCGTGGGGGCGGCGCCCCAGGCCTGGTTGTCGTAGCTGGTCTTGGTGTCCGAGATCAGCGTGCCGTTCTGGTTCCCGCTCGGGCAGACCTCGGCGGTCTCGGTGAGCCGGGACACCAGCGTGAGCCAGGCGGTGCTGTTGGTGACGTAGCTGGTCCGGCTGCAATGCGGTGAGGAGCCGTCGCCCTGGTCGTCGACCTGGGTCGGCATGCCGAGGTTGTTGTAGGCGGTGCTGGTGACGGTGCGCGCCCAGCCGCCGGCCGCGAGCGCCTGCCGGCTGCGTTGCCTGGTCACCGAGGTCATCACGGCCACCAGCGGGTTCAAGCCGGTGCGGTTGCGGGTCGCGACCGGGGCCGAGACCGTGTAGTCGGAGACCGTGGCGTGGTCGATGGTGCCGCCGTCGGCGGTGTAGACGTCGCTCTCGAAGACGGAGCCGGCCAGCGCGTTCGCGTCGGCGACGCTCTCGTCGTTCTCCGTGTCCGAGATCTGCACCGAGCGCTTGCCGCTGGACAGCGTGTCGCCGTCCATGCCGCGGAAGTAGAGCGTCTCGGTGAGGGTGGTCGGGTTGATCCCCACCCGGGTCTGCACCTTGCCGTAGCCGCGGAACTCGCTGTAAGTCCGCTGACTTGCCTTGGACAACTCCGAGTCGTCGAAGTGCCAGGCCGCCGGGCCCAGGTAGGTGTAGCCGGTCACCTTGTTCGGCGCCCCGCCGGTCGGATCGGTCTCAGTGATCTGCTTGACCGTGTAGTGGTAGAAGTAGGACTTGATCGGGTCGGTCGCGCCCAGGGGGACCCAGTACTCCGGGAAGCAGTCCAGACCGTTCGTCTCGTCCGAGGCCGGCAGGTTGCTCGGAGAGCACGCCGGGGTGTTGTAGACCGCCTGGATCTGCTCGCCGGTCTCGGTGTCGACCTCGGACAGGCGCCACTTCTTGACGGCCGGCAGATAGCCGGGGGCCTGGCCGCTCACCGGAACCCGGTTGGCCATCATCTGCCCCAGGAACGACACGGCCGGGGTGCAGGTGGTGCCGTCGCTGCCGCAGTGCTGGATCGTGGCCAGCGCGAGGGCGAACGGGGTGCCGTCGCCGGTGTCGGGGTAGGACTGCGTCAGCTTGTAGACGTCGGCGTTCAGGTACGTCCCGCCGGAGTACACCTGCGTGGTGATCGTGGTGATGCGCTTGCGGGACCAGAAGGTGGGCGCGTAGTTCGAGCACGTCGCGCCCTGGTCGCAGTTCTGGTCCTGCGGGACGTCGTGCCAGTGGATCGCGTTCGCCGCGGTGAACTGCGAAGGGTCGCAGGAGAAACCGTTGCCGTTCTCGTTCGGGATGCAGCGCTCGGCCGGGGTGAACACGACCTTGTCGACCGCCGGGTTGGCGTAGACCGTGCCGTTGTCGTCGCGCAGACCGTATTCGATGTGGTCCAGCACACCGCCGCGGGTGTACTTCACGCTGGTGGTGCCGTTCGCCGCGTTGTTCGGCACGTAGTAGTTGGTCTCGGGCGTGTAGTAGTACATCGTGACGTTGCCGTGCATGTCCTCGACGTAGTCGAGGTTCCACCGCCAGGCCTGCTGGCACGACGCGTCCTTGAAGGTCGCGTTGTAGCACGGGTCCCCGGAGTGCGCGCCGTACACCGGCACGGTCCACGCCGAGTTCGTGTGGGTCTGGTTGGTGAAGCCCGGGCCGTGGTCGCGGCCGAAGTAGTACTGCGTACCGTCGGTCGTGGTGACCTTCCAGTACTCGCCGTTGTAGACGCCGTTGGAGGCGTTGGTCAGCAGCTGGATCCGCTCGCCGTTGTCGTCGGCCGGGTGCACCTGGCCGGTGACCGGGTCCCAGACCAGCGCCGAGGACTTCCCGCCCAGCGAGATGTTCAGGACCTGCCCGGCCCAGCACTGGTCCCCGGTCTGCTGCGCCTTCGGCAGGTCCGTGAAGTCCGAGCACGACTTGTAGGAGCGCTCGATGAATCCGCCCGCGCCGAGGTCGAACCCCTCGCCGATCGGCGAGGTCTGGTTGTTCGTGGAGTCGGTCCGGCCGTCCACGCTGCCGGAGTCGTAGGCCAGGCCGACGGTCGGCGCCTCGCCGGCGAACGGCTTCGGCGTGTCGATGGAGTACGACCAGGTGAAGTCGCCGGAGCTGGAGCCGGACTCCCACTGCGAGGAGGGCGAGAGCGAGGTCGCGGTGAAGGAGCCCGTCGATCCCGAGGCGTCGCCGGTCGCGGCGAGCACCACCGGTGCGGCGGACGACGCGGCCAGGGCGGCGGTTCGCGCTGTTCGCGGCGGCGACGCCGAGCTGTCGGAGGTCGGGGCGGCGGAGGCCGGAGTGGCGGAGGCCGGAGTGGCGGTGGAAGCCGGAGCGGCAGGGGCGGCTGGCGTGGCGGGGGAAGCCAGCGAGACATCGGCGGTCAGCGCGTGGGCCGACGGCGCGGCGACCTGTCCGGCCACGGGTGTCTGGATCCGGCAGGCTGCGATGTCGGGCGTCGTCAGCGCGCACGCCGGGAGCTGCACCAGGTGCAGGCGCGATCCGAAGTCGCCGCCGAACATCGACGCGAGCGCCGAGGTGTCCACGCCGACCGAGACGGAACCGTCCGAGGTGCCGGCCGGGGTGAGGGAGAACATCAGGCCATTGACACCAGCAGCCTGAGCGGCAGCGGGGTCGGCGACCGTCACCGAGACCTGATCGGCGGCCGTCGCGCGGCCGTCGGCCGGGGCGCCGAGCCGGATCGGCAGCGAACCGGCCTGGATCGAATCAGCCTGCGTGGAACCGGCTTGCGCCGCATTGTCAGAGCCTGGCGATCCCGCGCTCCGCAACGCCGTCTTCGCCGCCGCCCGCGGCACCGTCACCGTCGCGGTACCCGCGGCGATCCGGGACACCGGCGCGGTCGGCGCGGCCGTCGGCAGCGAGCCGAGGTGCGTCACGGCCCGGGTGGCCAGGGTCGTTCCCGGGACCGGCTTCTCCACCTGGGTCGAGGGCCGCTTGCCCTTGACCGTCGCGGCCGACGAGCTCGGCGGGTCGACCACCGACACCGCCAGCGCCACCGTCAGCACGGCGGCGGCACCGGATGTCAGCCGTCGCAGACGTCGGCGGCGAATTCCAGGACTGCCCAACCAGCGGCCCACAAGCCACTCCCTCCCCAAGATCACGCAAGTAGCTGAGGGAAGCTACCACCTGTATCCCGGCCCTGAGAAGGTCTTGACACAAGAAAGATCGAAAGCTCTGGAGCTGCGAGGTCAGGCCTCGCTAGATTGCTCGCGTCGTTTTTTGATCTTCCCAGGAGACATGATGCAAAGAACCGCCCGGATACGGGCACTGAGCGGCAGATCGGTCAGCCGCAGCCTCGCGGTGGCGACCGCCTGCACCCTGGCCGTCGGCCTCGGTCAGGTCCCCGCCCACGCCGCCGCACCGACGACGCAGGCAGCTCCGACAACGCAGACGGCCCCGACAACGCCGACTCCGGCACCGGACCCGTCGCAGCCCGCTTCGACAACGGCTTCCGGGTCGACTCGGCCCGAAACCGACCCGTACGGGCCCGAGACGCCGGTGTCCGACGCGTCCACCCCGGACCGGCTCGCCGCCGCCTCCGCCGCCGCGGCCAAGTCCGGCAAGCCGGTCCAGGTCGACGCCCTGATGTCGCAGACCTCGGCGACGGTGGCCAACCCGGACGGCAGCTTCACCACGTCGACCACCACGACCCCGACCCGGATCCGGCGAGGGGGGTCCTGGATCCCCGTCGACACCACGCTGAAGGCGAATGCGGACGGCACGCTGTCCCCGGCCGCGGTACCCAGCTCCGTGTCCCTGTCCGACGGCGGCACCGGGGCCCTGGCCACGCAGACCCAGGCCGGCATCACGTTCACCGTCTCCTGGCCCGGCACCCTGCCCAAGCCCGCGCTCGACGGCGACACCGCCACCTACTCCGAGGTGCTGCCCGGCGTCGACCTCAAGGTCACCGCCACCACGACCGGCGTCCGCCAGCAGGTGGTCGTCAAGGACCGGACGGCCGCGGCCAACCCCGCGCTGGCCGCGCTGGACTTCCCGGTCGCGGTCGCCGGCGGCACGGTGGCGACCGCCGCCGACGGCTCGCTGACCGTCTCCGACCCGGCCGGACGGCCGGTGCTCCACGGCGCCGCCCCCGCGATGTGGGACTCCTCCGGCAACCCGGTGGAGGCGGCCGCCGCCCCGGACCAGGCCCCGACCAGCGCCCGCCGGGCGCCGATGGGCCTGCGCGCGGCCGCGGCCCACAGCTCGGCGACCAAGGTCACCATGGTGCCGGACCGGAAGCTGATGACCGACCCGGCGGCGAAGTTCCCGATCATCCTGGACCCGGACACCTCGATCCAGGTCCTGGCGCACTACGACACGGTCTGGGACGTCGCCCCGAACAGCAACTACCTCGACAACGGGTCCTCGCTGCGGTCCGGCTACGTCTACGACAGCACCAACAGCCGGTACCAGACGAACCGGTCGTTCATGAACTTCGCCGGGCTGCGGAACGTGATCTCCGGCAAGAACATCAGGGCCGCGAGCCTGCTGCTGTACGACAGCTACTCCTCGTCCTGCACCGCGAGCTCGGTCGAGCTGTGGGCCACCGGCAGTATCGACGGCTCGACCACCTGGAAGCTCCAGCCGTCCTGGGCCTACCGCCTGGGCCCGGCCAAGACCTTCGCGCACGGGTACAACTCCAGCTGCCCCGGGGCGCAGGAGTCCTTCGACCCGACCCAGCAGGTGACCAACGCCGCCGCCAACGGCTGGGACGACATCACCATGGGGCTGAAGGCGACCAACGAGTCGGACGCCGCGGCCTGGAAGATCTTCGAGTCGGTCAAGCAGGGCCAGACCCCGAACCTGATCATCACCTGGACCTCCAACGCCGTCGCGCCCGCCTTGAAGTACGTGGCCTACGGCAACACCCAGGTGAACTGCGGCAACGGCTGGTTCGGGAAGGTCTCCGACATCAACGCCTCCCCGCTCCAGGTCAACGCCGACATCTTCGGCGACGCCCAGGGCAACTACGGCGGCGCCGACACCGTCCAGGTGTGGGCGAACGTCTCGGACAACCGCGGCCACTCCTGGTCCTCGGCGCCGGTCACGGTGCTCGGCAAGGGCATCGGCAGCCCCCAGAACTGGACGTCCTCCGGCGACCTCGCGGCGAACCAGAGCTGGATGCGGGCCGACGGCAACGCCATCACGGTCACCGTCAGCTCGAAGAACCTGATCAACCAGACCGCCACCTCCAGCCCGTGCACCTTCAACCTGGACGCGGTCTCCCCGGGCGTGCCGACGCTGGCATCCTGGGACTACCCGCGTGACGACTGGGGCCCGGACCTGGCCCACGGCGGCGCCTTCCACATCACGCCGGGCAATCCGGTCGGCAACCAGACCTGCTACCACATCGTCGCCGACGGCCAGGACGGCAACGGCGCCATGACCTACAACCAGTGCCCGACCGCGTGGGGCCAGGCGACCGGGTTCAGCTTCAACTGCCCCGGCTGCGCCTACAACCCCTTCAAGACGCCGGGCATGCACTGGCTGACGGCCGAGGCCTACTCCGTGGCCAACAACCGGTCCGGGCCATCAGCCCCCTACTATTTCTTCGTCTCGCCGAACGCGATCCAGACCAACAACGCCGTCGACCTGTCGCCGGGAACGGTCAACTCCACCGGCAAGACGGTGGGCACGCAGGCGATCACGGACGCCGACACGGGCGTCTCCTACACCCACGAGATGCTGTGGGGCGCGGAGAACGGCGCGCAGCTGACGCTCACCGACACGGTCGGCACCGGGATGCCCTCCGGCGCGGTGATGCCGCCGGGCACCGGGTACTTCGCCGTCGAGGGGGTGATGACGCGCGCCACCGACTACGGCAAGGTGACCTTGTCGATCGTCCCGGTCACCGATGACAGCGGCCACACGCCGGCCGATCAGACCCCGCAGATCCTGTCCCGCCCCTTTGACGGCTACCGGTCGAGCTGCTGCTCGGCTCCCGCCTTCGACTTCGGCGGCGCGACGCTGACCAAGGGCTGGACCTACAAGTTCGTGTTCACCGCCACCGGTACGAACCCGTCCAGCGTCTCGCCGTACTACAACATCGCGGTGGACCAGATCCGGCTGATTCCGCTGCACTTCACGTACAACGCCTCCGCCGACCCGAACGTCAACCTGGCGGCCTCGTTCAACAACATCGGCATCACCAGCGACGGTGCCGTCGCCGGCGGGCCGCAGGCCCTGGACTCCAACGGCTCCACCTTCGACAGCGCGAAGCTGGCCGCGGTCGGGTACGGCCGGGCCGCCAAGGTCACCGTGGCGGGTGTGCCGTACACGATGCCGGACAAGGACCCGAACACCCTGGACAACACGGTCGCGCAGGGCCAGACCATCGGTCTGGGCAGCGCCAAGGGCTCCGCGGTGGGGCTGCTCCTCACCTCGACCATGGGCGCCTCCCCGGCGATCTCCGGGACCATCCGCTACGCCGGTCTGTGCAACAACTCCGACCACCAGGACTACACCCTGGCCTCGATCCCCGACTGGGGCAACGCCACGGCGATCGCCGGCGAGCGGGCGGCGGTCACGGGACTCGGCGGCTTCGGCGGCGGAGCGGGGCGCGGCAACCGGCTCTACGCGGTGACCGTCCCGGTCGCGTGCCAGAACGTCCCGCTGGCCTCGATCGACCTGCCGGCGGTCAGCCCCGGGGTGTTCCCCAACATGGAGTCCTTGCACGTGTTCTCCATCGGGGTGCGGCCGGTGACCCAGGGCTCGTCGTGGACGTCCACCTGGGCCACGTCCCTGGACGCCACCGCGAGCGCCGGTGCAGGCACGATCCGCATGCCGGTCCACGCGACCCTCGCGGGCACCACGGTGCGCGTGCGGCTGGACAACCCGTACGCCACGGCGAGCGCGGTCGTCACGACGGCGAGCGTCGGCGTCCAGTCCTCGGGCGCGGCCACCACGGCGCCCCCGGTGGCGCTGAAGTTCGGGGGCCGGTCCTCGGTGACCATTCCGCCCGGCGGCCAGGTCTACAGCGATCCGGCCTCTCTCACCGTGCAGTCGGGTGTGTCCCTGCTGGTCAGCCTCAACCTGGCGAGCAGCGGCAGCTACGGCGCGCATGCCAAGACCCCGGCCACTATCTGGACGGCCAGTGGTGACGCCACCGGTTCCGCCGCGGCGTCCGGTTTCACCGCCGCCGCTCCGGGCACGGCCCAGAACCCGGGCTGGGTCCTGGTCGACGACGTCGAGATCACGCCGCCGGCCGGCAGCTTCAGCATGGGCACGCTGGCGGTGCTCGGCGACCAGATCGGCAACGGCGACGCCCTGCCCGCGGACGCCGGCCGGCTCAGCGACCGCCTCGGCGCGGACCTGGCCGACACCGCGGGCGTGGCGAACGTCAGCGTCTCCGGCAACAGCCTGCTGACCGACAAGGCGCCCGGCGCGGGCGGGCTGTCGGCGCTCAGCCGCCTGGACCGCGACGTGTGCGCGCTGCCGAATGTGGCCACGGTGGTGATCGAGGTCGGGGACAACGACCTGGCCGACGGCAAGGCCGACACCGACCTCGACGGGGCCGGCGGTCTGCCGGCTCTGATCCAGGCCGTCAAGGGCTGCGGGGCCACGCCGATCGTCGTCCCGGTGACGCCGTTCAGCGGCTCGGCGATCTGGAAGGCCGCCGGCGAACCGGGCTACTGGAACGGGGCGCGCGACTTCCTGGCCAACCGGCTCGACAAGTCGGTGCTGGTGGCGGACAACGGCGCGACCAGCGTCCTGTCCTCCGGTCCGAGCGCCGCCGCGACCGTTCTGGGCGCGGCCTTCGACAGCGGTGACAAGGTCAACCTGAACGCGGCCGGGACGACGACCCTGGCCGACACCATCGCGGCGGCCGCCAAATGGGCTGCCGCGCCCGACGGCATGACCGACCGGTTCACGCTGGCCGGGAACGCCGACGACTCGATCGACTACACCTTCGACGGCCAGGCCACCGACGTCGGCTGGATCACGAACGACCGCGGCACCCAGGCCGCGGCGCGGTTCAACGGATCGACGTCGAAGATCGTCATCCCGATCCCCGGCGGGCTGTCGGAGAACGGGCCGGTCGAGATCACGAACGGCTTCACCGTCGCGGCCTGGGTCAAGCTCGCCGCCGGCGCGAACACCGGCGGCAGCCAGACCGTCGTGGCGCAGAACGGCGACAACGAGCGGGGCTTCTTCCTCGGGTACGACCGGGGCACCCAGTCCTGGAAGTTCGACATGCAGCCGACCGACGGCGCCACGTTCAGCCCGGTCTCGGTGAAGAGTCAGCCGTTGACCGGCAGCCAGTTCAGCGGCTGGAACCACCTGGCCGGCGTCTACAACGCTTCGGCGCACACGATGAACCTGTACGTGAACGGCGTCCTGGTCGCCAGCGCTCCCTTCACCGCGACCACCAGCTTCACCGGCAGCATGGTGATCGGCGGCGCGGCGAAGTGGCAGACCATCGACACGGACTTCCTGAACGGGGACATCAGCGACGTCGTGGTCTACAACGGCAAGGCACTGGATCTCAGCGGGGTCCAGCACCTGTACATGGCCACCGCGCAGAGCGGTTCGCTGCCACCGGTCAGCGGTTCCGGACCGACGGCGCGGCTGACCCTGTCCGCCAACCCGGTGCTCGCCGGGAAGCCCGTGACCGCCGACGCCTCGGGATCCACCGCCGGCACCGCCGCGATCACCGGCTACACGGTCGACTTCGGTGACGGCACCGTGGTGGGCCCGCAGACCACGGCCTCCGCGAGCCACACCTACACGAACGCGGGTACCTACACCTACACCGTCAAACTCACCGTCACCGACGCCGCGGGCAACATCGCCATCACCACGGCACCGATCACCGTCGCGCCCACCGGCATCGTCGCGAACCCCGGGTTCGAGACCGGGTCGCTGGCCGGCTGGCCGCAGTCCTACAGCGCGACGGTCGCCGCCGCGCCTCGTTCGGGCTCCTACGCCGCCCAGATCACCGTCCCGGCCGGACAGGCCACCGGCGCCGCGGTCGAGCAGGTCATCAGTGGCCTGACCCCGAACACCCGCTACCACCTCAGCGGCTGGGTCCGCACGGACGGAGGCACCACCATCCTGGGCGCCAAGGGCTTCGACGCCACCGGCGACGACAGCAGCAACGTGACCACCGCGACCGACTGGGTCCAGATCAACAACCCGTTCACCACCGGACCGGCCGGCACCAGCGTGGACGTCTTCTGCTATCGGTCCTCGGTCGGCACCTCCAGCTGCGACGACATCCAGGTCGAGCCGGTCCCGGCGACGCCGGGCGCGGTCACCAACACCGGCCTGGAAACCGGCGACCTGGCCGGCTGGACCGGCTCGTACCAGGCCGGCCTGACCACCGCCAACCCGCACGGCGGCGCCTACGCCGCCCTGATCACCGCGCCCGCCGGCAGCGACGCGGCGCTCGAACAGGTCGTCACCGGCCTGACCCCCAACACCACCTACACTCTGCGCGGCTGGGTCCGCACCGACGGAGGGACCACGATCCTGGGCGCCAAGGACTACAACGCCGCCACCGGCGACAACGAGGACGCCACCACCACCAGCACCGGCTGGACCCTGCTCACCGACCAGTTCACCACCGGAGCGACCGACACCAGCGTCGACATCTACTGCTACCGATCCACGGCGGGCGCCTCCGCCTGCGACGACATCACCCTCACCAGCCCGTGACCGGACCGGTGCCGAGCGCGGGATGATCCGTCCCGCGGGAACGACGGTGGCCTCCCCGCGAATGTTCTCGCGGGGAGGCCACCGTCGTCTGTACGGCCCGGTGCGGCGGACGCCGCCGCATCGGGCCTTGCGTGCTCAGGCGGCCCGGCGGGGCAGCTTCCATCCCGGGCGCGGGAAGTGGCACGTGTACCCGTTCGGGTAGCGCTCCAGATAGTCCTGGTGCTCCGGCTCGGCCTCCCAGAAGGGCCCGGCCGGCGCGACCTCGGTGACGGCCTTGCCCGGCCACAGGCCGGAGGCGTCGACGTCGGCGATGGTGTCCAGGGCGATCCGCCGCTGCTCGTCGTCCAGGTAGAAGATCGCCGAGCGGTAGCTGGTGCCGATGTCGTTGCCCTGCCGGTCCACCGTCGACGGGTCGTGGATCTGGAAGAAGAACTCCAGGATCGTCCGGTAGTCGGTCTGCGAGGGGTCGTAGACGATCTCGATGGACTCCGCGTGCGTCCCGTGGTTGCGGTAGGTCGCGTCGGGCACGTCACCGCCGGAGTAGCCGACCCGCGTCTCCAACACTCCCGGCTCGCGCCGGATCAGCTGCTGCATTCCCCAGAAACAACCGCCGGCCAGAATGGCCTTCTCTGTGCGCTCAGGCGCCGTCATCGCTCTCCGCTCCTCTGCCGAATACTCACCCTACGGTGAGTTGAGCATCTCGCGGGCTCCGCGCATTCCACCGCATCCGTCGCACCCGACACTTCAGTCGCTCCCGCCCTTCGGAGCCACTCCGGTAGCACGTCATCCGGGGCAATATCCTGCGACCCCTTTCGAAAGAACCGTTTCGAGCGTAGCGTTTCGAAACGTGTCTTCCGACGAGCGCCCGCACCGCGAACTCACCGATCCCAAGGCCATGCGCGCGATCGCGCACCCGACCCGGCTGGCCATCCTGGAGGCGCTCACCCGGCGCGAGCCGCTGACCGCGACCGAGGTCTCGGAGATGGTCGGGGAGTCACCCACCAACTGCGCGTTCCACCTGCGGACCCTGGCCAAGTACGGGTTCGTGGAGGAGACCGAGGGCGGCGCCGGCCGGCGGCGGCCCTGGAGGCGGGCGCACATCGGCTTCAGCTTCGGGGACAGCGGCACGGCCGCGCCGGAGGCGCAGATCGCGGTCGACGCGCTCAGCTCCCTGCTCTGGGAGCGGTCGCTCAGCCGGCTCGCCAAGGTGAACGCGCTGCGCCACGGCTTCCCCGAGGACTGGCGGAAGATCACCGGCGTGTCCGAGACGGTGTTCTACCTCACCCCCGAGGAGGCCGAGAAGTTCCAGGAGGAGCTGCGGGCCGTGCTGTTCCGGTACCACGAGCGCCTGGAGGACCCGAGCCTGCGGCCGGCCGACAGCTCGCCGATCGAGCTCATCCAGTTCACGTTCCCGTTCGACGCCACCCGGACGAAAGGCGACTGACGCCATGAAGGCCCTGCTCGGCCACCGCGACATCCGTCTGCTCGTACTCGCGCGCTTCGTCGACATGCTCGGCGACAACATCATGTGGTTCGCGCTCGGCATCTGGATCAAGCAGCTGACGGGCAGCAACTCCGCGGCCGGGCTGTCCTTCTTCGTCTTCATCCTGGGCAGCCTGTTCGGCCCGGTCGGCGGCGTGTTCGTGGACCGGGTCCGCCGCCGGCCGCTGATCATGGGGCTGAACGCGGTCACGGCGCTGACGGTGCTGCCGCTGCTGCTGGTGCACGACCGGGGCGGGGTCTGGCTGATCTACCTGGTGATGTTCGGCTACGGCCTGCTCAGCAACGTCACCGGCACCGCACTGACCGCGTACACGCAGACCGTGGTCCCCGACGAGGAGCTCGCCGAGGCCAACGGTCTGATCCAGACCGTGCTCCAGGGTCTGCGCCTGGTCGCTCCGCTGATCGGGGCCGGGGTGCTCGCCCAGTACGGCATCAGGCCGCTCGTCATCGGCGACGTCGCCACCTTCGCGCTCGCGGCGCTGCTCCTGCGCGCCATCTCCATCCACGAGGAGGCGCCCGCGCCGCGTCCGGAGAAGGCGCGGTTCACCGCCGAGCTGTCCGCCGGGGTACGGCAGGTCCTGGACACCCTGGTCCTGCGCCAGGCCACCGCGGCGGTCATGGTGGCGGTGCTCGCGTTCGGGTTCTCCGAGTCGGTGATGTTCGCCATCGTCGACCAGGGGCTGCACCGGCCGCCGGCCTTCCTGGGCGTGATCTCCTCGGTCCAGGGGGTCGGCGCCATCGTCGCGGGCCTGCTGACCGGACGGCTGACCCGCCGGCTCGGCGAGAGCCACGTGATAGCCCTGGGAATGGGCGCCGCGGGGCTCGGTTTCGCAGCTTGCTGCGTTCCGTCCGTGTGGGTGGTGGGCCTGGGCGTGATGTCGATCGGCGTCTGCCTGCCGTGGATCATCGCCGGGCTGATGACGCTGCTCCAGCGCAACACGCCGTCGGAGCTGATGGGTCGGACCGGCTCCGCCGTCGGCGTCATGATCGCCGTCCCCCAGACCGCCGCCATCGCCCTCGGCGCGGCGCTGATCGCGGTGGTCGACTTCCGGGTGCTGCTCGGCACGATGACCGCGCTGATGGCCGCCGGATCGCTGTACCTGATCACCCGCGGGGTGCCGGCCCCCGAGCCGGGCCAGACCGATCCCGTCCCGGCACACTCGGCCTGAACCCGGCCTGAACCCGGCCTGGACCCGTTCTGGACCCGTTCTGGATCCGGTCTGATTCCCGCCTGGAGCGGTCCCCCGATCGTATGCCTCGTGGTGGCTATCGGTAGAAGCCTGATGTTTAATCAGGACTTATAGACCGGTAGTCCTACATGTGTTGGGGCGGTGAGGGTATCCAGTGTCCCGCCTGGGGACGGGGGAACGCATGGACGCCGAGATCCAGCTGCTCGGCCCGCCGCGGGTCACCGTCGGGGGCGTTCCCGTCGACATCGGCGGCGCCCGCTCCGACCGGGTGATGGCCGCCCTCGCGCTCAGTCCCAACACCGTGGTGCCGATCGGCCGGCTGGTCGACGTGGTGTGGGACCGGCCGCCGCGGTCCGCCCGCCAGCAGGTGCACACGACGGTCAGCCGGCTGCGCAGCCGGATCCCGACCGGGCGCGGGGTGGAGATCGTCACCGCCAAGTCCGGGTATCTGTGCGTGGTCGGAGCCGACCGGGTCGATCTCGAAGTGTTCCGCGCGGGCGTCCAGGAAGCCCGCAAACTCACGGCGCTGGACCGGCCCGAGGAGGCCGCGCGGACCCTCGAACGGGGGTCCGCTTTGTGGCGGGGCGAGCCGTTGTCCTTCCTCACCGGACACTACTTCGAGAGCGTCGCGCTGAGTCTGACCGAGGAGCGGATCGCCGCGACCGAGATGTTGTTGGAGCTCAGGATCGCCGCCGGGGACGGGGCCATGGTGGTAGGCGAGCTCATCCAGCTGGTCGAGGAGTACCCGCTGCGGGAGTCGCTGCGGGCCACGCTGATGTCGGCGCTGCACCAGTCGGGCCGCTCGGTGGACGCGCTCGCGGTCTACGAGAACTGGCGCCGGGAATCGGCGGAGGCGTTCGGTCTGGATCCGGGGCGCAAGCTCCAGGAACTGCACGCCCGGATCCTGCACGGCGGACCGGAGCCGGCCGTCGGCGCGGCGCCGGAGTTCCCGGCCGGAGCCGGCGGCGGGCCGGCGGGATCCGCCGGCGCCGAGGACGGCTTCCCCGACGACGGCTTCACCGCCGACGCGGCGCGCCCGGCCAAGCGCTACCTCCCGCACGACACCAGGGACTTCTCCGGACGGCGGGACGAGCTCAAGAAGCTGGTGGAGCTCGCCGCCGCGGCGGACCCGTCGCAGCTGCTCATCGTCGCGGTGACCGGGATGGGCGGCGTCGGGAAGACCGCGATGGCCGTCCGGTTCGCGCATTCCGTCGCCGCGGGGTTCGGCGACGGGCAGTACTTCGTCGATCTGCGCGGGTTCTCCGTCGCCTCCGGTCCGCTCGGCGCGGCCGAGGCCCTGGGCATCCTCCTCCGGCAGAGCGGCGTGCCCGGCGACGCCGTCCCGCCGGACCTGGACACCAGGAGCGCGCTGTGGCGGGCCCAGCTGGCCGGACGCAGGGCCCTGATACTGCTGGACAACGTCGTGGACGTGGAGCAGGTCCGGCCGCTGCTGCCGGGGGACGGCGGGTCGCTGGTGGTGCTGACCAGCCGGCGCCGCCTGGTCACCCTCGTCGGGTCGTCGTCGGTGTACCTGGGGCCGCTGGCCCAGGAGGACGCGACGGCGTTGTTCATGCGGATCGCCGGCGCGGAGCGGCTGGCGCAGGACGTGGCCGGCGTGCGCGAGGTCGTCGACCTGTGCGGCCGGCTCCCGCTGGCCATCCGGATCGGCGCCGCGCGGTTCCGCGAGCGGCCCAGCTGGACCCTGCCCCACCTGGTGCGGCTGCTCCGCAGCTCCGGCCAGCGGCCGTCGGTCCTGGAGACCGACGAGGCCGGAGTCGGCGCGGCGCTGGCGTTGTCCCACCGGCACCTGAGCAAGGAGCACGCCCGGCTGTTCCGGCTGTTGAGCGTCCACCCCGGACGCACCTTCGACACCTACGCCGCCGCCGCCATCGCGGACCTGGACGAGGACTCGGCGCTGGCCGGGCTGGAGGCGTTGTTCGACGACAACCTCATCCTCCAGGACCGCCTCGGGCACTACCACTTCCACGACCTGGTCCGCGAGTGCGCCGCCGAGCTCTGCTCGGAGATGGATTCCGAGGCCGACGCGCAACGCGCCCACGATCGCCTCGTGGACTTCTACACCGGCTGCGCGATGCAGTGGAGCCGGGGGCTGGCCCAGGGCCCCTGGGCGAAGGTCCCCGAGTCCCAGGCCGCGGACGGCCAGACCCCGCCGACGACCCTGGGCCGGGCCCGGCACCTGCTGTCCGAGAACGGCGCCAACCTCCTGGCGACTGCGAGGTCCGCGTTGCGCCGGAGTCCGCCGGAGCAGGCATGGCGGATGGTCTGCGCGCTCCAGCCGTACTTACGGATGCGCAACTATCCGGACGACTCCCTGGAGCTGTTCGAGCAGGCCGCGGCCCGGGCCCGCAGCGTCGCGGACGTGCAGGGCGAGGCGCTCTGCCTCATGGGCATGGCCCTGGTCCAGCGCGAGCGGTTCCTGGTGGACCCGGCGGTGGCGAGCCTGACCGCGGCGCGGAAACTGAGCCGTCGCGGCCACGACTGGGAAGCCGAGATGTACCAGCTGATCGAGCTGGGCATCGTCATGATCCACGGCGAGCGGTTCGCCGAGGCTCGCAGTGCTCTGCGGCAGGCACAGGAGGTCGGCGAGGTGCTCGGAGCCGGCGACGAGATCCTCGCGACGATCCACACCCACCTCGGCGTCGTCGCGCGCGCGACCGGCCACAGCGCCGAGGGCCTGGAGCACCTGGAACGCGCGCTGGCGACGCACACGGCGCTCGACGCTCCGCTGCTCCAGGCGTTCGACCACCTGACCGTCGGGTGCCTGCTGCTCCAGGACCGGCGGTTGGCCGAGGCCGAGGACCGGCTGATCGCGGCCTGGCATCTGGAGCGCGGCCACCAGGGCAGCGAGGGCCGGATCACCGCCACCGCCCTGGCCTGGCTGGCGGTGTCCCGCCGGCTGCGGGGAGACCGGCGGCAGGCGCTGGACCACGGCCGGACCGCGCTCGCGATGGCCTGGGAGGACCGCATGCCGGACGTCGCGTGCGCGGCGTTGTGCGCGATCGGCGAGGCCTGTCTGGACAGCGGTGACCTGGAGGGCGCGGAGACGTCCTTCCGCCAGGCGGCCCGCCAGGCCGCGGAGCCCGTGCTGCGCTCGGCCGAGGCCCGGGCCGAGGAGGGGCTCGCGCACCTCGCGCTGCGGCGCGGCCGGTTCCAGGAGGCGGAAGGACGGTTCAAGTCCGCCCTGGAGCTCTATCCGCCGGACGCCGTCGGAGCCCGGAACCCTTGCTTCCACCTGCTCGGCGACAACGCCGACACGGCGTGGTGCATGCGCTGCTCACTCGACTGACTCGACTGACTCGACCGGCTCGACTCGCTCGACCGACTCGACCGACTCGACTCGCTCGACTGACTCGACTCGCTCGACCGGCTCGACCGGCTCGTCCCGGCCGGACCTGTTGCCGGCCGGTTTCCGAGGTCGCAGACCCGGAATGCCGCCCGGTTCGATCATGCCGGATACCGGTGGCCTGCACCGTCGCTGACGGCTACTCGCGCGCTATCACGGGGATCCTCTCGCCCGGCGCCCTCGCGCGGCGCCGGGACACAAGGCTGCCAGTGGGCGGGAGTGCGGGTTCGGACATAGCCCGGTGATAGGGCACCGGTAGCCGGGCGGGCAACAATCATCAGAGTTCGGATCAAAACATGATTCCCGTTCTTTTCGGCGGTCAGACGGCGGCGCCGACACGGCGGTGCCCCCTGGACCCCGGGCTCCCCGGACGGCGCCGGCGTTTCCGTGTTCCACGGAGGCCGCCGGCGGTCCATGGACGGTCTCACTACCGCGTGCGCCAGTTCTGATCGGACTGACCACGCGTCCACTCGGTGACAGAAGGGTTGAACCGACGTTGAACCAAGAGGCGTTCCGGCACCTGCGCATCCAGCGGGGCCTGACCCAGGAGGAACTGTCCTACCGGTCCGGTGTCAGCGTCCGGACCATCCGCAACGTCGAATGCGGTCTCATCGAGCGACCGCGGCGCAAATCGGTCGACCTGCTGCTCGACGTGCTCGACCCCGAGCACCGGCACGTGCACCGGGCGCCGCTGGACCGGATCAGGCCGGGGACCGGGGCCTGGCGCGGCCCGCGGCCGCCCCACACTTCCTTGGTCGGCCGTGCGCAGGAGGTGCGGGAACTGGCCGATCTGGTGCTCGCCAACCAGGTGGTCACGGTCACCGGCCCGGGCGGGGCCGGCAAGTCGCGGGTGGCGCTGGCGGTGGCGGAGAACGTCGGCCCGCGGTTCGCCGACGGCGTGGCCGTCGTCCAGCTGGGCTCGGTCCCCCGCGAGCAGGACCTGGATCCCGAGTCGGCGGTGAAGCACGCCATGGAGGCGGTGCAGGACCTGCTGGCCGGCGCCGACGGCCCGGACCGCCCGGACCTGCTGCTGGTCCTGGACAACGCCGAGCACCTGGCGGCCACGGTGCCGGCGGTGGTCAACCGCCTGCTGAACGAGCATCCCCGGCTGCACGTGCTGGTCACTTCGCGCCGGGCCTGCCCGCTGCACGGCACCAGGATCTGGGAGCTGCGGCCGCTGTCCGCCGAGGCCGCGGTGGAGCTGCTCACCGAGCGGGTGCCGATGAGCTGCCCGGCCCTGGACCTCTCCGACGAGCAGCCCCGGCTCGCCGAGCTCACCGCGCGGCTGGACCGCCTGCCGCGCCTGCTGGAGTTCGCCGCGCACCGGCTGCGGACCACACCGCTGTCGCTCCTGCTGTCCCATCCGCACGGGATGGCGCTGCTGGGTTCCACGGACACCTCGGTGCTGCCGCACCAGCGCGGCGTCGAGGACAGCCTGCGGTGGAGCCTGGACCTGCTCGACGAGCGGCACCAGCAGGTGCTGGCCCGGCTCGCGAACGCTCCGGAGGGCGCCGCCCTGGACGTCGGCGACGCGGTGGCCGCCGGGTTCACCGTCGCCCAGACCATGGAGCTGCTGGCCGATCTGGTCGACGCCTCGCTGCTGGAGGTGAAGCGGGGCCGCAGCTACGAGTACCGGATGCTGCGGCATGTCAGGGCCCTGTTGGCGGACTCCGGGGCCCGCGAGGACCCGGCGGGCGGCCCGGCAGACGGCCCGGCAACCGACCCGGCAACCGACCCGGTGACCGGCCCGGTGACCGGCCGCGTGACCCGCCCCCGGACCGAACCGGCGACCGACCCTGTGACCGACCGTGTGACCGGCCGCGTGACCGGCCCCCTGACCGACCCGGCCCGGCGGCCCGGGACCGCCCCCCGCTGCGAACGCTGATTGCTGCCGGTTGCCTGTCAGTTGCCTGCCGCGCGGCCGGCACTGCCGGGTACGACGGCTAATCGCCGCCGGTTCTGCCTGTGACGGCGCGCCGCCACCGGCGACGATGAATTGCGGCCGGGCAATCGCACCGGTCCTCGGATTCGCCGGGCAGTCGGGCAGCGGCCGGGCCATGGCCAAGCAGTGGCCGGGCCGTCGTCGATCAGTCGTCAGGATGGAGCACGGCCATGCGCATCGTTGTGGTGTCCGGCGCGTCGAGCGGGATCGGACGCGCCACGGCGGAGAGGTTCGCCCGGGCCGGCGACCAGGTCTACAACCTGGACGTGACCGCGCCGCCGGACTTCTCGCCGGAATTCGCGGCGGACCTCGCGGCGGACCTCGCGGCGGACGCCGGCGGGATCCGGTGGCTGGAGACCGACGTCGCGGACTGGTCCGCCGTCCAGCGGGCCATCGCACACGTACACGACGAACACGGCCGGATCGACGTGGCGATCGCCAACGCCGGGATCAGCGTCCGCCACGGGGTCCTGGACATCGCCTGGGACCAGGCGCGCCGCGTCGTCGACGTCAACCTGCTCGGCGTGCTGGGGCTGTGGCAGGCCGCGGCGCGGCTGATGGTGGCCGACGGCGGCGGGGTACTGCTGGCCACCGCCTCGGTCAACGGACACCGCGGCTTCCCCTACTACGCGGACTACAACGCCACCAAGGCCGGGATCGCGGCGCTGTGCCGCACCTTCGCGGTGGAGCTGAGCCCGGTCGTGCGGGTGGCGTGCGTATCGCCGGGCGCCGTGCTGACACCCATGCAGCTGGCCGAGTACACCCCGCAGATGCTGGAGGACGTCAACGCGCGGATTCCGGCGGGACGGCACGCGGAGCCGGCGGAGATCGCGGAGGCCTTCCACTACCTGGCATCGGCCCCGGCCCGGTTCATCACCGGTCAGGAACTCGTCATCGACGGCGGTGAGATCGCCGGTTCCATGACCTCCGACAGCGGGACGGCGGTGGCCGCCCGGTCCGGCCGCCGGTAGCGGGTCGGCGAGCATTCGAGAAAGGTCAGGCAACCATTGTGCGCACCGACGAGTACCCGCTGAGCGCGGCCGAGGTCGACGACCTGCGGGTGGTGCTGGACGAGCTGGGCGGGGGCGGACTGTCGCCGACCGACCCGGATTTCTATCAGAAGTACCGCGGCTGCCACGAGCTGCTGCCCCGCGGGGTGCGCCGCTTCCTGTCCGGCTTCCGCGACGCCGAGGACTCCACCGCGTGCGTGGTGAGCGGGTTCCCGGTCGACGACGCGGCGCTGGGGCCGACGCCCGGCCACTGGGAGCGGGCCGACGGCCGGGACGCGACCCTGCTTCCGGACCTCTACCTGGCCATGTGCGGGTGGACCCTCGGCGAGCCGTTCGCGTGGGCGACGCTCCAGTGCGGCCGCCTGGTCCAGGACATCCTGCCGATCAAGGGCGACGAGCGCCGGGAGAGCGGGCACGGCAGCGAGGCGTTCCTGAGCCTGCACACCGATGACGCGTTCCGTCCCGACTCCCCCGACTACCTCCTGTTGTTCGGCCTGCGCAACCGCGACGCCGTGCCCACGTTCGTCTCCGCGTTGCGCGATGTGCGGCTGAGCGGGTCCCAGCGGCGGGTGCTGACGGAGCCGCGGTACCACATCGTCCCGGACCACGAGCACATCAGGCAGCTGGAGCAGCGCGCCCCCGGTGATCCGGCGTTGTTGCGGGCTCTGGAGATGCGCGACCGGCCGCAGCCGGTCGCGGTCCTCTTCGGCGATCCGGACCATCCGTTCATCCGGCTGGACACCCCGTTCATGTCCTGTGCCGGCGAGGACCCGCAGGCGCAGGACGCGCTGTCGGCGCTGCTGGCCGAGCTCGACCGGGTGCGGCGGCCGCTGGTCGCGCAGCCGGGGACGCTGCTGGTTCTGGACAACCGGAGCGTGGTGCACGGGCGGGACTCGTTCAAGGCCCGCCACGACGGTACCGACCGCTGGCTGCGCAAGGTCATCGTCGGCCGCCGGGCGCCGGGGTCGGCCGGGCAGCCGCTCGACCGGGTGCGGCTCTGACCGCCGAATCCCTGTCCGTGCCGCAGACCGCTTCCAGAAGGGGACGAGATGAACCAGGCCAGCCGCGTCGCCGACCTGCCGGAGCCCGCCGAGCCGCGGACCGCCGGGTCGCGGAGCAACGGGTCGCAGAGCACTGGATCGCAGAGCACTGAGTCAGAGGCGTTCGGCGCCGCGATTCAGGACTCGGATCCGGCCGGGGCGCGGGCGCACCGCCGGCGCGAGGAGCTGCTGTGCGGGCTGTTCGCGCAGGTGTTGGGCCTGGCCGAGGTCGATGCCGAGGACGACTTCTTCGACCTGGGCGGGGACTCGGTCGCCTCGATCCGGCTGCTGGCCGCGACCAGCCGCGCCGGCCTGCTGCTGGAGTACCGCGACGTCTTCGAGCTTCGGACGCCGGCCGAGCTGGCCGCGGTCGCGGACGAGGTGCCGGTCGGCGAGGCGGAGCCCTCAGGGGCGGCGGAGGACGTACCGGATCCGTTGGCCGACGCGGACCCGCGCGAGCGTTCGGAGATCCTGGACGCGTTCGGGCCGGGGGTCCAGGTGTGGCCGGTGACCCCGCTCCAGGAGGGCCTGCTGTTCCACGCCGCGTACGACCATGGCGCGGCGGACCCGTACCTGGTGCAGCATCCCTTTCGGATCACCGGTGCGCTGGATGTCCCGCGGTTGCGGGAGGCGTTCGCGAACCTGCTGCGCCGGCATGCCGGTCTGCGGGCCGGATTCGTGACGCGCCGGGACGGCGAGGTGGTCCAGGTCGTCCCGGCGGAGGTGGAGCTGCCCTGGCGCGAGGTGGACCTGTCGCTGGCGCCGGACGGAGGCCGGGACGAGGTCGCCGCGCTGCTGCGGCGGGACCTGCGGGAGCGGTTCGATCCGGCGGCGCCGCCGCTGCTGCGCGTGACGGTGGTGACGACGGCGCCGCGGGAGTATCTCCTGGTGGTGACCAGCCACCACGTCCTGTGGGACGGCTGGTCCACTAATCGGGCCCTGGCGGACCTGTGGTCGCTGTACGAGGGTGCCGAGCTTCCCGAGGCGGTGCCGTTCAGCGGGTACCTGTCCTGGCTCGCGCGGCAGGACGCCGAGTCCTCGCTCGCGGTCTGGGACGAGGCGCTGGCCGGGCTGGAGGAGCCGACGCTGGTCGCGCCCGGCCTGGACGGCGCGCTGTCCGGGACTCCGGGCCGGGTGGTCGCCGAGCTGAGCGAGGCGGAGAGCACGGCGTTGCTCGACGTCGCGCGGGAACGCGGCCTCACCCTCAACACTCTGATGCAGGGAATGTGGGCCCTGCTGCTCGCGGACCTGACCGGCTCCTCGGACGTCGTCTTCGGCGCGACCGTCTCCGGCCGCCCGCCGGGGATCCGCGGCGTCGAGGACATGGTCGGCCTGCTGATCAACAACGTCCCGGTGCGGGTCCGGGTCGATCCCGCCCAGCCGCTGGAGGACCTGCTCGCGCAGATCCAGCGGCAGCAGGTGGCGCTCACGCCGCACCACCACGTCGGGCTGCCCGCGCTCCAGCGGCGGACCGGGCACGGCCGGCTGTTCGACACCTCGACGGTCTGCCAGAACGGACCGGGCGACGACCGGTCGCTCCGGGCCGCCGGCCTGTCGATCAGCGGCCGGGACGCCGACGAGGACGAGGGCTTCACCCACTTCCCGCTGAGCCTGGAGGTGTTCCCCGGCGATCGGGTGCGGATCGAGCTCAGCTTTCGGCCGGAGGCCTTCGAGGCCGGCTTCGTCCGGGCCCTGGCCGACCGGGCCCGGCGGGTCTTCGAGATCATCGCCGCCGACCCGGGCCGGGCGGCCGGCCGGATCGACCTGCTGACCGCGGCCGAGCACGCGGTCCTGGACGCTTACAGCGGCGTGGACGGCGTCGACTGCGAAGCGGTGCTGCCGCCGTTGTTCCAGGCCCAGGCCGCGGCCACCCCGCACGACACCGCCGTGGTCGCCGCGGACGGGAAGCTGAGCTTCGCCGAGCTCAACGAGCGCGCGAACCGGCTCGCCCACGCCCTGATCGCCCGCGGCGCCGGGCCCGACGACCTGGTGGCGGTGCTGCTGCCGCGGACCGCCGACGCCGTCGTGGCCTGGCTCGGCGTGCTGAAGGCCGGCTGCGCCTATCTGCCGGTCGAGCCGGGCTGGCCCGCCGACCGCGTCGCGGCCATGCTCGCCGACGCGCGCCCGGCGGCGATGGTGACCGACGCCGACCACGCGCCGCCCGGGGATCTGCCGGTGCTGCGCGTCGATCAGGTCCAGCTGCCCGGGCACGGCCTGCCCGCGCACGATCCGACCGACGCCGACCGGGTCCGTCCGCTGCTCCCGTCGCATCTGGCGTTCGTCATCCACACCTCGGGCTCGACCGGGCTTCCGAAGTGCGTCGCGCTCACCCAGCGCGGCGTCGTGAACATGTACCACGGCCAGAACAGCGGCTACATGGACGAAGCGGTCGTCGCCGCCGGCGGCCGCCGGCTGCGCGTGGCCCTGGTGTCCGGGTTCGGATTCGACGCCGCCTGGGCCGACCTGCTCCGGATGGTCGCCGGCCACGAGCTGCACCTGATCGACGAGGAGCTGCGCAAGGACGCGGCCGCCCTGATCGACTACTCGGCGCGGCACCGCATCGACTCGCTGAGCGTCACGCCGCTGTTCGCCACCCAGCTGCTGGCCGCCGGCCTGCTGACCGCCCCCGGCCACCGGCCCGGCCTCATCTCGCTCGGCGGCGACCTGGTGGACGAGGGTCTGTGGACCGAGCTGGCCGAGAGCGGGGTGCCGAGCTACAACTTCTACGGCCCCACCGAGTGCACGATCGACTCGACGTTCAGCCTGATCGCCGCCGGGACCCGCACCCACGTCGGCCGTCCGGTCGCCAACGGCCGCGCCCACATCCTGGACAGCACTCTGCGACCGGTGCCGCCCGGGGCCCGCGGCGAGCTGTACCTGGCCGGTCCGGGCCTGGGCCGCGGCTACCTGAACCAGGCCGCGCTGACCGCCGAGCGGTTCGTCGCCTCGCCCTTCGGCCCGCCCGGATCCCGGCTGTACCGGACCGGCGACCTGGTGCGGTGGACCGCCGAGGGCGACCTGGAGTTCCTCGGCCGTGCCGACGACCAGGTCAAGATCCGGGGCTTCCGGATCGAGCCGGGCGAGGTGGAGGCCGTGCTGCGGGCGCACCCCGGGGTCCGGGAGGTCGCCGTGGTGGCCCGCGAGGACCGGCCCCGGGTCAAGCGGCTGGCCGCGTACATCGTGCCGGCCTCGGCATCGCAGGGCTCCTCCGGCGGTGCGGACGCCGCCGAACTCCGTGCGTACGCCGCGACGCGGCTGCCCGACTACATGGTGCCGGCCGCGTTCGTGATGCTGGACGCGCTGCCGCTGACCAGGACCGGGAAGGTGGACCGGCGCGCGCTCCCGGTGCCGGAGTTCACCGGGTCCGGGGCCGCCCGCCCGCCGCGCGACGTGCCGGAGCAGGTGCTGTGCGACCTGTTCGCCGACGTTCTGGGCGTCGCCGACGTCGGCGTCGACGACGACTTCTTCGAGCTCGGCGGCGACTCGATCACCTCGATCCAGCTGGCCGTCCGCGCCCACCGGTCCGGACTGCCGCTGGCGCCTCGGGACATCTTCGAACGCCGGACCGTCGCGGAACTGGCGTCGGCGGCGCGGGACCGGCCGTCCGACGCGGCGGGCCCGCGGGCGTCCGCCCGCCTGGCGGATCCGCTGGCGGACGCCGATGCCCAGGAGCGGTCGGAGCTGCTGGCCGCCTTCGGCCCCGGCGCCGAGGCGTGGCCGGTGACACCGCTTCAAGAAGGAATGCTTTTCCACGCCGCCTACGACCGCGAGAGCGTCGACCCGTACACCACGCAGATGCTGTCGGACCTCGAAGGCGTTCTGGACGTGCCGCGCCTGCGGGAGGCGTTCGCGGGCCTGCTGGCCCGGCACGCCAGCCTGCGGGCCGGCTTCGTGACGCGCCGCAGCGGCGAGCTGGTGCAGGTCGTCCCGGCGCGCGCGGACCTGCCCTGGCGTGCGGTGGACCTGTCGGACCTGGCGCCGGACGAGCAGCGGGCCCGGCTGGCCGAGCTGCTGCGGCGCGACCGCGAGGAGCGGTTCGATCCGGCGGTGCCGCCGCTGCTGCGGGTGACGCTGGTGACCACGGCGCCCGAACGGCATCTGCTGGTGCTGACCGGCCACCACGTCCTGTGGGACGGCTGGTCCAACGCGCGTGCGCTGGCGGATTTGTGGTCCCTGTACGAAGGGGCGGAGCTCCCCGAGGCGGTGCCGTTCACCGAATACCTGTCCTGGCTCACGCACCAGGACGCCGAGGAGGGCCTGGCCGCCTGGGACCGGGCCCTGGCCGGCCTGCCGGAACCCTCGCTGGTCGCGCCGGAGGTGGACGCCTCGCTGCCCGCGCTGCCCGGGGTGATCGCCGACGAGCTGGGGCCGGAGGCGACGGCGGCGCTCGTCGCGGCCGCCCGCGCGCGCGGACTGACGCCGAACACCCTGGTCCAGGGGGTCTGGGCGCTGGTGCTCGCGAGCCTGACCCGGCAGCCGGACGTCGTCTTCGGGGCGACGGTCTCCGGCCGCAGCCCCGAGGTCCCGGGCATCGAGGACATCGTCGGTCTGCTGATCAACACCGTCCCGGTGCGGGTCGCGCTCGATCCCGCCATGCCGTTCGCCGAGTTGCTGGCCACCGTGCAGAAGCAGCAGGCCGCGCTGAGTCCGTATCACCACGTCGGGCTGCCGGCCATCCAGCAGCGCAGCGGTCGCGGCACGCTGTTCGACACGTCCACCGTCTTCCAGAACGCGCCCGACAACGACGGGTCCGAGCCGGCGACGGGACTGCGGATCAGCGGGCGCGAAGCCGACCAGCAGGTGGCCGGCGTCCACTATCCGCTCAGCCTGGTCGTCGTCCCCGGCCCGAACTGGCGCGTCGAGCTGGGCTACCGCGAGGACGTCTACGACCGGAACGCCGCACAGCGGGTGCACGACCAGGTCCTGCGGCTGCTGGCGGCCTTCGCGGCCGAGCCGGACCGCGTCATCGGACGGCTGGATCCGCTGTCCGGGTCCGAGCGCGCCCTCGTCCTGCGGACCCACGGCGCCGGTCCGGTCCCCGCGGCCCCGGCCGGATCCGTGGTGGAGCTGTTCGCCGCGGTGGTGCGGCGGACTCCGTCGGCGACCGCGCTGGAGTGCGGCGAGGTCCGTGTCTCCTATCAGGAGCTCGATGAGCGTGCGGACGCTCTGGCCGCGCGCCTGACCGGGCTCGGGGTGGGGGCCGAGGACCGCGTGGGCGTGCTGGTGGAACGGTCGGTGGAGGCGGTGGTCGCGGTCCTGGCCGTGGCCAAGGCCGGGGCCGCTTACCTGGCGCTGGACCAGCGGGCGCCGGCCGAGCGGCTGCGCCTGATGCTGGCCGAGGCCGGGGCCGGGGTGCTGATCACCGACGCGACGTGGCGGGCCACGGCTCAGCTGGTACACGACGGCGCGCTGGTGACGGTCGGCGGACCGGATGCGGCGCAGCCGCCGGAGCCGGAGCCCAGTGCCCTCCCTGGGGCGAACACTGACACGAGTGCCGGGCCGGTCACGGCCGCCGCGCCGGACCGCCGGATCCACCCGGACCGATTGTTGTACGTCGTCTACACCTCCGGCTCGACCGGCACCCCCAAGGGCGTGGGCGCCCGGCACCAGGACGCCGTCGCCCTGGCCTTCGACAGCCGCTTCGACGGCGCGGCCCATGAGCGGGTGCTGATGCACTCCCCGTTGTCCTTCGACGCCTCGACGTACGAGATCTGGGTGCCTCTGCTCCGCGGCGGCACGGTCGCCGTGCTCCCGCCCGGCGACCTGGACCCGCGGACGGTGCGCCGCGCCGTCGCCGAGCACCGGCTGACCGCCGTGTTCATGACGACGGCGCTGTTCCGGCTGATCGCGACCGACTCCCCCGACGCCCTGACCGGCCTCCACGAAGTGTGGACCGGCGGCGAGGCGGTCCCGCCGGACGCGGTCCGCACCGTGCTCCAGGCCTGCCCCGGCCTGGCGGTCGTCGACGTCTACGGCCCGACCGAGGCCACCACCTACGCCACCGCGCACCGGCCGCTGACGGCGTCCGACTCCGTCCCGGACCGCCTGCCCATCGGCCGGCCGCTGGACGACACCCGGGTCTACGTCCTCGACGGCTGGCTGCGCCCGGTCGGGGCCGGGGTGCCCGGCGAGCTCTACATCGCCGGCGCCGGAGTGGCGCGCGGCTACCTCGGCCATCCCGGCCTGACCTCCGACCGCTTCGTCGCCGAGCCGTTCGGCCCGCCCGGCTCCCGGATGTACCGCACCGGGGACCTCGTGCAGTGGGACGCCGACGGCGCCCTGGTCTTCCTCGCACGCGTGGACAGCCAGGTGAAGCTGCGCGGGTTCCGGATCGAGCTGGGCGAGGTCGAGGCCGCGCTGGCCGCGCATCCCGCGGTGCGCGACGCCGTGGTGGTGGTGCGCGAGGACCGTCCCGGCGACCGCCGGCTGGTCGGGTACGTCGTGCCGATCGCGCCGGGCGACGCGAGCGGCCGGGACGGCCAAAACAGCCAGGACAGCCGTGGCTACCAGGACGGCCCAGGCGTCCCGGGCGACATCGACCTCGCCGCGGTGACCGAGTTCGTGCGCCGCCGCCTGCCGGCCTACATGGTCCCGGCCGCGCTCATGGCGCTCGATCAGGTGCCGCTCACCGTCAACGGCAAGGTCGACCACCGCGCGCTGCCGGTCCCCGAGGTCGAGGCGTCCACGGCCGGCCGGGGGCCGCGCACCGTGCCCGAACAAGTACTCTGCGACCTGTTCGCCGAGGTCCTGGGGCTGGAGCGGGTCGGGATCGACGACGACTTCTTCGACCTGGGCGGCCACTCGCTGCTGGCCATGCGGCTGACCAGCCGGGTGTGGACGGCCCTCGGCGCGCAGCTCACGGTCCGCACGCTGTTCGAGGCGCCGACGGTGGCCCGGCTGGTCCAGCGGTTGCGGGACGCCGGAGCGGCGCGCCCCGCACTGCGCGCGCTGCCGCGCCCGGACCGGATCCCGATGTCGTTCGAGCAGCGCCGCCTGTGGTTCCTCAGCGAGCTCGACGGCGCCGTCGCCTACAACATCCCGCTGGCGCTGCGGCTGACCGGACCGATTGACGACGAGGCGCTGCGCACCGCGCTGGCCGACGTCGCGGACCGGCACGAGGTGCTGCGCACCGTCTTCCCGGCCGCCGACGGCGGCGGGTACCAGCAGGTGCTCACCGGGCCGGCGGCGCGGCCGGAGCTGCGGATCGTGGCCACCGACCCGGACCGGCTGGCGGCCGACCTGGCCGCGGCCGCCGACGAGCCGTTCCGGCTGACGCACGAGCTCCCGATCCGGGCGTGGCTGTTCGGACTGGGGCCGCAGGACCATGTACTCCTGCTGGTCGTGCACCACATCGCCTGCGACGAGTGGTCGCTGGAGCCGATGCTGCGCGATCTGGCCGACGCCTACGAGGCGCGGCGGCGCGGCGCGGTCCCGAACCTGCCGGTGCCGCCTGTGCAGTACGCCGACTACGCCTTGTGGCAGCGGGACATGCTCGGCCGGGAAGACGACCCGGCCAGCCTGGCCGCCCGCCAGTCCGACTTCTGGCGGCGGACCCTGGCCGGCATCCCCGCCCAGCTCCCGCTGCCGTTCGACCGCCCGCGGCAGGTCGACGCCGCTCCCGTGGCCGGGATCGTCTGGTTCGCGATCCCCGCGCCGGCCGCCTCGGCGCTGGCGACGGTGGCCCGCGCCGGCGACGCCACGCTGTACATGGCGCTGCAAGCCGCGGTCGCGGTGGTGCTGTCGCGGTCCGGCGCCGGGGACGACATCCCGCTGGGCACGGCCACCTACGGCCGTCCCGACGAGGCGCTGGACGGTCTGGTCGGCTTCTTCGCCAAGACCGTGGTGCTGCGCACCGACCTGGCGGGCGAGCCGACGTTCGCCGAACTGCTCCAGCGGGTGCGCGAGACCGACCTGGCGGCGTTCGCCAACCAGGACGTGCCTTTCGAGTCCCTGGTCGAGGCGCTCAACCCGGAGCGCCTGCCCGGGGTCAACCCGCTGTTCCAGGTGAGCGTCTCGATGCAGACCGGCGGGTGGACCGGGCTGGAGTTGGCGGGCGTGGAGGCCGCCTGGCAGGACGCCGGTCCGGGCCTGGCGCCATTCGACCTGTCGTTCGTGTTCGACCAGCCGGGACCGCACAGCACCGATGGCGCCGCGGACAGTCCGGCAGCGCCGATCACCGCCTCGCTCCGGTACCGCGCCGACCTGTTCGACCAGGCGACGGCCGAGGACCTGGCCGACCGGGTGGTGCGGGTGATCGAGCAAGTGGGCGCGGCCCCGCGGACCCCGGTCGGCCGACTCGCCGTCCTGGCGCCCGAGGAGCGGCACCGGATGCTGGTCGGGTGGAACGCCACGGCCCGATCCGTGCCGCGAGTGACGCTGCCCGAACTCTTCGGGGCCCAGGCCGCCCGGACCCCCGACGCCCCGGCGCTGGTGTTCGGGGACGTCGTCCTGAGCTACGCCGAGCTCGACCGCCGTTCCAGCCGCCTGGCCCACGAGCTGATCGCCCGCGGCGCCGGCCCCGAGCGGCTGATCGCCCTGGCCCTGCCGCGCTCGGAGCAGCTCACCGTGTCCATGCTGGCCGTGCTCAAGGCCGGTGCGGCCTACCTGCCGATCGACCCGGAGCTGCCCGCCGAGCGCATCGCGTTCGTGCTCGGCGACGCGCAGCCGGCGGCCGTGCTGAGCACCGGGACGGTGGCCCCCGGGCTGCCGGTCGGGTCCGACACGCCGGTGCTCCTCCTGGACGACCCGGCGCTCGCGGCGGAGGTCGACCGGCGGCCCGCCGGCGCCCCGGCCGACGCCGACCGCATCAGCCCCCTGCTTCCGGCGCACGCCGCCTACGTCATCTACACGTCCGGCTCGACCGGCCGGCCCAAGGGCGTGGTGGTGTCGCACGCCGGAGTCCCGAGCATGGTCGCGTCCCAGGCGGCGGAACTGGCCGTGGACGGGGACTCGCGGGTGCTGCAGTTCGCGCCGGCGAGCTTCGACGCCTCGGTCTGGGAGACGTGGATGGCCCTGGCCACCGGCGGCTGCCTGGTCGTGGCCGCGGAGGCGGACCGCACGGCCGGCGACGGCCTGGTCGACTTCCTGCGGCGGCACCGGATCACGCACGCGACCCTGCCCCCGGCCGTGCTGCTCGGCACCGACTTCGACGCCGACGTGGCCGCCGGGGCCACCCTGGTGACCGCCGGCGAGGCGTGCACCAGGCAGGTGGCCGAGGCGGCCCGCGGGTTCGGCCGCGTCGTCAACGCCTACGGCCCCACCGAGTCCACGGTCTGCGCCACCATGCACCGGCTGGACCCGGGCCGCCCGGCGGCCGCGGCGCCGATCGGCCGGCCGCTGGCCAACACCCGGGTCTACGTCCTGGACCAGGCGCTGGCCCCGGTCCCGGCCGGAGCGCCCGGCGAGCTGTACCTCGCCGGCGCCGGACTGGCCCGCGGCTACCTGAACCGGCCGGGGCTGACCGCGGAGCGCTTCGTCGCCGACCCCTTCGGCGCGCCCGGCGAGCGGATGTACCGCACCGGCGACCTCGTGTCCTGGTCCCGCGACGGCGAGCTGGTGTTCCTCGGCCGGACCGACGAGCAGGTGAAGGTCCGCGGGTTCCGGATCGAGCCGGGCGAGATCGCCTCGGCGCTGACCGGGCACGACGCGGTCGCCCAGGCCGCGGTGGTCGCGCGGGAGGACCGGCCGGGCGACACCCGCTTGGTCGCCTATGTCGTGCTCGCGGCGGACGCCGCCTCCGGGACCGGGATCGGCCCGTCGGAGCTGCGGGACCACCTCGCCGAACGGCTGCCGGGCTACATGGTTCCGGCCGCGGTCGTCGTCCTCGACGCCCTGCCGCTGACCCCGAACGGGAAGCTGGACCGGGCCGGCCTGCCGGTGCCCGGTACCGGCTCCGGCCGGACCGACGGACCGGCCGGGCCCGCCTCGGCCCCGGACGCCGGTGTCGCCGCCGATACGGACACCGGCGACGACGCCGACGGCCGCACCGCGACGCTGAGGCGGCTGTTCGCCCAGACCCTCGGCGTGGAGCGGGTCGGCCCCGACGACGCGTTCTTCGACCTCGGCGGCCACTCGCTGCTGGCGGTCCGGCTCATCGGCCGCGTCCGCGCCCTGCTCGGCGCCGAGATCAGCATCCGGACGCTGTTCGAGGCGCCGACCCCGGCGGCCCTGGCGGCCCGGCTCGACGACACCCCGAGCGACCCCTTCTCGAACGTCATCGAGTTGCAGCGCGGCACCGGCCGCGGCCGGCCGGTCTTCTGCTTCCACCCGATCGGCGGACTGGCCTGGTGCTACTCGGCGCTGCTGCCCCACCTGGACCGCGACCAGCCGGTCCACGGCATCCAGGCGACCGAGAGCCACGGCCGGTTCCAGCCGGTGGCGTCGCTGGCCGAGCTGGCCGACCGGTACGTCGACCTGATCACCGCGACCCATCCGCACGGGCCGTACCTGCTCATGGGCTGGTCCCTCGGCGGCGCCCTCGCCTACGAGGTGGCCGGGCGGATCGAGGCGGCCGGCGGCCAGGTGGACCTCGTGGTGATGTTCGACTCGCGGCCCTACGAGCGGGCGCTGACCGCCGGCGCGGACACCGACGACTTCGTGGACTGGGTCGCCGGGGAGGTCCTGACCAGCGGCGGCGACGCGGTGCTCGGCGAGCGCCAGAGCAGGGCCCTGATGGACGCGGCACTGGCCATCGGGACCGTGCTCGGACCGCCCACGCCGGACGGCTACAAGGGACGGGTCCTGAGCTTCGCGGCCTCCCGGTCGGTCGCGGAGCTGGGGTCCGCCGAGGCGGCGTGGAGCCCGTTCCTGCGCGACGTCGAGCACCACACGGTCGACGCCGACCACGGCTCGATGATGACCAAGCCGGTCCTGGACCAGGCCGGTCCGGTCCTGCGGGCCGCCCTGGCCGAGCTGCCCGCCACCGACTGACGAAGCACTGGCCGGGACACATTCTCCAGAGAAAGGATCGTGGGAGGTGTCAGCACACCACGAAGGACAGGGGCTGCGGGACCGGGCCGCGCTGATCGGCTCCTGGCGGGCCGGGGCGGCGCGGGGCGCGGACATCCCGGACCCCGACGAGCCCCGCCCGCTCGGCGACGACCGGTGCGTCTTCATCCGGCCGGTGCTCGGTCCGCGCAGCAAGGTGGTCGCGGGCGCCTACTCCTACTACGACGCGTCCGAGGACACGGACGGCTTCGAGCAGGCCCGGGTCCGGTACGCGTTCGGCGCCCAGCGGCTGATCATCGGGAAGTTCTGCGCCATCGCCGCCGGGGTGACCTTCCTGATGGCCGGTGCCAACCACGTGTATCAGGGCCCGACCGCGTTCCCCTTCGCCACGTTCCCCGGCGACTGGCAGGCGGCCCTGCTGGATCCGCTGATCGAGCGGGGTCCGGCCGGCAAGGGCGACACGGTGATCGGCAACGACGTCTGGATCGGCCGCGGCGCGACCGTGCTGCCGGGCGTGACGGTCGGCGACGGCGCGATCATCGGCGCCGGCGCGGTGGTCGCCTCCGAGGTCGGCCCTTACCAGATCGTCGCGGGCAACCCGGCGCGGACCATCCGCTCCCGCTACGCGCCGGACGGTGTCGCCGCGCTGCTCGCCGCGCGGTGGTGGGACTGGCCGATCGACGTCGTGTCCGCGCACCTTCCGGAACTGGTGCTCGGCACTTCCGACGGCGTGCTCGGCGTGGCCCGCGCGCAGGGGCTCGCCGCCGAGGTCCGGTCATGACGGCGCTGTCGCCGGCGGACCCGGCCGCGATCGCCGCGATCGCCGCGATCGACCTGGCGGACCAGGACTTCGCGACGCGGGGCGACGCCGAGCAGGTGTGGGCGCTCCTGCGCCGCGAGCGCCCGGTCCACTGGAACACCCGGCCGGACGGCACGGGCTTCTGGGCGGTCACCCGCTACCACGACACCCTGCGGGTCCTGCGGGACTCCACGACGTTCCGGTCCGGCCAGGGGATGCGGCTGGACCACAATCCCGCCGCCACCGCGGCCGCCGCCGACAAGCTGATGATCGTCGCGGACGCTCCCCGGCACGCCAAGATCCGGCGGGTGGTCGCCTCCGCGTTCACCCCCCGGATGGCGGCCCGGCTGGAGGAGAACATGCGGGAGACCGTCCGGCAGGAGCTGGCGGCGATCGGCGACGGCGAGCCCTGCGACTTCACCGACGTGGCGTCCGTGCTGCCGCTCTCCGTCATCTGCGACATGCTCGGCGTGCCGCGGGCCGACTGGCCGTTCATGCTGCGGTCCACCCGGGTCGCCTTCGGCGAGTCGGACTCCGATCCGCTGGAGCGGCTGGAGGCGCACGCCCAGGTCCTGGAGTACTACCAGGACCTGGTGGCCGAGCGCCGCCGCCGGCCCCGCGAGGACGTCATCAGCACCATGGCCGGCGGCAGCGTGGACGGGGTCCCGCTCACCGACGAGGAGATCTTCCTGAACTGCGACGGCCTGATCTCCGGCGGGAACGAGACGACGCGGCACGCGAGCGTCGGCGGGCTGCTGGCCCTCATCGACCGCCCGGACCAGTGGCGGGCGGCGAGCGCCGCGCCGGAGGGTCTGGACGCGGTGGCCGACGAGATCCTGCGCTTCACCTCCCCGGCCATGCACGTGCTGCGCACGCCGTGCCAGGACACCGAGATCGGCGGTCAGGCGATCCGCGCCGGGGAGCCGGTGACGGTCTGGATGCCGTCGGCCAACCGGGACGAGGCGGTGTTCGACGATCCGGACCGGTTCGACGGGGCGCGGCACCCGAATCCGCACCTCGCCTTCGGGATGGGGCCGCACCACTGCCTGGGCGCCACGCTGGCCCGGATCGAGCTGCGGGTGCTGTTCGAGGAGCTGTTGCGGACCTTCGCCTCCGGGGAGCCCGCCGGGCCGGCCCGGCGGCTGCGCTCGACCCTGATCTGGGGCTACGAGTCCGCCCCGGTGCTGCTGCACCGGCGGTGAGGCCTGACGCCCGCCCTTCGCTGACATCCGACGCCTGACACCCCATCGAGAGGAACGTTGATGACCAACCCCTTCGACGACGCCGAGCAGCCCTTCCTGGTGCTGGTCAACGACGAGGGCCAGCACTCGCTGTGGCCCGCCTTCGCCGAGGTGCCCCAGGGCTGGGACACCGTCCACGGTCCCGCTGCCCGCAATGAGTGCGTCGACTACGTCACCGAGAACTGGACCGACATGCGGCCCAAGAGCCTGATCGCCGCCATGGACGCGGCCGGCTGAGCGCGGGGACGAGATGACGGACACCTCCCACGCCGAAACGGTCCGCCGCGGCTACGACTTCATCGACGCCGGCCGCTTCGACGACTTCTTGGCGTGTTTCCACGACGACGTGCGCTACGTCCGGCAAGGCGTCGGCGACCTCCGGGGCTTGGCCGCGATGAGCCGCTTCTACAAGCACGACCGGCCGATCGCCAGCGGGAAGCACGAGCTGGAGAAGATCATCTCGGACGGCCCCTGGGTCGCGGTCCGGGGCCGGTTCGTGGGGACTCTCAAGGACGGCACCGAGGCCGACTTCCCGTTCACGGACTGGGTCCACTTCCGTGGCGACCTGATCGACCTTCGAGAGACCTTGTTCCCCGCCAGGTAGCTCTGCCGATCCGAGCCGAGCCGGGATGACCGCGACAGCGAGGCCGCGGTCGTCCCGGCTCTTTCGTTCAGGTCACTAGGGGTTCGGCAGAGCGTCGCGGTCCACGGTGCCGTGCCGGCCGAGCGGAAGCCGGGCCAGGACGACGATGTCCGAGGGCACCTGGTGCGGCGGCAGCACGGCGAGGCAGAACCGGCGCAAAACCGCTGGATCAAGCCGTGCGGACCGGCGTCCGACGACGTATGCGGTCAGACGCCGGTCGCCGCCGGGCTGCTCCCGGGCCACCACGATGGCCTGCGCAACGTCCGGATGCGCGTACAGCCGGTCCTCGGTACGAGCCGGGGAGGCCGGCAGGCCCCGGACCGCGACGCGCTCATCGCGGCGGCCGAGGAACTCGATCTCGCCGTCGGCGCGCACCCGGGCCAGGTCTCCGGTCCGGAACATCCGCGCCGAGGGCACGAAGGGGTCGGCGAGGAAGGACTGGGCCGTCAGTCCAGGACGGTCCAGATAGCCGCGGGCCAGGCCGACCCCGGCGATCATCAGCTCGCCGGGCACGCCGACGGGTGCGTGGGCCAGCCCATCGTCGAGCACGTACAGGCGGACGCCGGGGACCGGGCGGCCGAGGATTCGGCCGTCGTCAGTATGCTGACCGGCGCGGCGCCGGACGGCCAGTCCGGCCGCCTCGGCCGTGCCGTAGACGTGGTCCACGAGGACGTCCCGGCTGATCAGGGCTCGGGTGTGCGCCGGGCTGCCCGGCTCCGCGCCGACGACGAGGGTGCGCAGGTTGTCGAGAGCTTCGGGCCCGGGCTCCAGGGCTGCCGGCAGTCGGCCCCCGGTGAGCCACGCCGACGTCGCGTCCTGCGGATGCAGGACGACGCGGGCACCGCTGGCGAGTGCGGCCCACAGGTGGAGAACAGCGGGAGCCGATTCCGGCGGGGCGGCCAGCAGATGAGCCTGGTCGGGGTGATGGTCGGTGGCCGCCACGAGACCGGCGATGTTCGCGTGCGTGAGCTGGACCGGTTTCGGTGGGCCCGTCGCCCCGGCGGTGAACACGATGTAGGCGGCGTTGTCCGGGTGGATGGTGTGTCCGGGCCGCGGCGCCGCCGGGGAGCTGAGCTGCTCCCAGGTCAGGACCGGAAGTTCCGCGAGCGCCGCGTGGTGGTTGGCGCTGGCCGCCGCATCAACGCTTATCACCACGTCGGGGCTGGTGGCCGCGAGGATTTCCGCGAGGTGCTCGGCCGACTGCCCGGCTTGGCAGAGCACGACGACCTGACCGGCGCGCAGGACACCGAGCGCGGCCACGACGGCGTCGATGCCGTGCGGGAGGTGGATCGCGATCCGGGCCTCCGGTCCCGCCGACACGGCGAGGTGGCCGGCGATCCGGGCCGACGCGGTGTCCAGGTCGCGGTAGGTCAGCTGCCTGCGACCGTCGTCCAGCGCGATCGCGTCGGGCTGCCGCTCGCACTGGCGGGCCAGCAGCTTCGGCAGTGCCACCACAGTCCCGACGCCGGGATCGGCGCCGGTCAGCGCCTCGGCCAGCCGGTCGCGCTCCGTCGCGGTGAGCAGCGGCAACCGGTCCACCGGGAGGTCGGGCCGCCGCAGCGCCTGCTCCACGACCGTGAGGTAGTGCCGGACCAGCCGGTCGACGGTGTCCGCGTCGAACAGGGCCGTGGCGTATTCGGCGACCCCGGCCAGGCTCCCGTCGGGGCGCTCCTCAAGATCGACGAGAAGGTCGAACTTGCTGGTGCCGGTGGCGGCCGGCAGCCGCTCGACCGCGAGGCCGGGCAGCGGCCACGAGGAGGTGCGGGCCGTCCGCAGCGCGAAGTCGAGCTGGACGAGGGGGTTGTGCGCGGCGCCGCGCACCGGACGCACCGCTTCGACGACCCGGTCGAGCGGGAGCTCGGGATGCTGGAGCGCGTCCAGGACCGTCTCGCGGGTCCGGGCCACCACGGTGTCGAAATCGGGCCGGCCGGCCAGATCGGCGCGCAGCACCACAGTGTTGACGAACAACCCGATCAGCGGCTCGGTGTCCGGATGGTCGCGCCCGGCCACCGGCGTCCCGACGCCGAAGTCGGACATCCCGGTGCAGCGCTGGACCAGGACGGTGAACGCGGCCAGCAGGACCATGAAAGCGGTCGCGCCGCGCTCGCGCCCGAAGGCGGTGGCGCGCGCCACGAGCTCGGCCGACACCGTGAACTCCCGCCGGGCGCCCCGGACGTCCCGCCGCGCGGGCCGGGGGTGGTCGGCGGGCAGCTCCACGATGGTCGGCATGCCCGCCAGCCGCTCGCGCCAGTACTTGACCGCGGCGTCCAGCTGTTCGCCCTGTTCGCGCTGCCAGAGAGCGACGTCGCTGAAGGTGACGGGGAGCTCTGCGAGGGTGTCGCCGCGCTGATCGGTGGGCGCGGCTTCGACGGCTTCGCCGTAGAAATGCGCGAGTTCGGCGGCGAGCAGTGACACCGACCAGTCGTCGGCCGCGATGTGGTGCAGGGACAGCATGAGCACGTGGTCGTCCGGCGCGACGCGGCCCAGCGCGACCCGCAGTGGCGGCTCCTTCGCCAGGTCCACGCCCTGTTCGGCCTGCTCGCGGACGAACCGTTGGATTTGTGCCTCAGCGATGTCGCTGACCGGCGGCAGCACCGGACCGGCCGGGTCGACCAGCAGCACCGGCTCCCCGTCGTCGTCCTCGACGATGCGGGTCCGCAGCGGCTCGTGCCGGTCGACGACCGCCGTCAGCGCGGCTACCAGCGCCGGAAGCCGCAGCGGACCGCGGATGCGCAGCGCGATCGGGATCATGTACTCCGCCGTGCCCGGCTGCAACCGGTCAATGATCCACAGCGGCCGCTGCAACGGTGACAGCGGCGCCGGACGGTGCTGGGCCGGCTTCTCGATACCGTCGGTCGATCGCTGGCCCGGCTCCCCCGGCTGGCCTGGCTGGCCTGGCTGGCCCGACTGCCTTGGCTGGCCCGGATGCCGGACGGAGGCGGATCGCAGTGACCTCCCACCGGAACCCTCGGAACCCGCGGCCCGCCGGGCCCGCTCCACCTCGACCGCCAGCAGCGCGGCGGTCGGCGCGTCGAACAGCGTCCGGGCCGTCAGCCGCACTCCGACCCGCTTTCCCAGCCGGCCCACCACCCGCGCCGCGGCCAGCGAGTCCCCGCCGAGAGCGAAGAAGTTCTCCTCGGGCCGGACCTGCGACAGCCCCAGCACCTCGCCGAACAGTTCGCAGACCAGCTCCTCGTCCGGGGTCGCCGCGGCGCGCCCCGACGGAACGCCGCGTTCCGGCGCGGGCAGCGCGGCGCGGTCGAGCTTGCCGGTCGCGGTGCGCGGCAGCGCAGGAAGCGTCAGGAAGCGAGCGGGCACCAGATGCGCCGGGAGCCGCTGGTCGACGTACGCCCGCAACCGGGCCTCGTCCACGTCGCCGACGACGTAGGCGATCAGCCGCGTCGCGGCGCCCTGCCCGAACGGCACCACGACGGCCTGCGCGACCGCGGGATGGCCGGTCAGCACCGCCTCGATCTCGGCCGGCTCCACGCGGAAGCCCCGGACCTTGATCTGCTGGTCCGCCCGGCCGAGGAACTCCAAGGCGCCGTCGGCCCGCTCCCGCACCAGGTCCCCGGTCCGGTACATCCGCTGCCCGGGGGCGCCGAACGGATCGGGGACGAAGCGCTCCGCCGTCTGCCCCGGGGCCCCCACGTAGCCGTACGCCAGCCCGGAGCCGGCCATGTAGAGCTCGCCCGCCGTGCCCGGGGTCACCGGGCACAGCTTGTCGTCGAGCACGTACCCGGTCTTGTGCGCGATGACCCGGCCGACCGGGATCGACGCGGTCGCGACGTCGTGCGGCGTGATGGTGTGGCAGCACGTGAAGATGGTGTTCTCGGCCGGGGAGTAGCCGTTCACCACCCGCACTCCGGGGTGCTCGCGCAGCAGGCGGTCGATGTGCGTCAGCGAGGCGCGCTCGCCGCCGGTGAGCACCTGCCGCAGGCCCGCGAACATCGCCGGGTGCTCGTCCAGCAGGAAGTTCAGCAGGCTGGCCGAGACGTAGACCGTCGTCACGGCGTGCGCGACGACCAGCGCGGCGATCTCCTCCGGTTCCGGGGAGCCCCCGGACTGCAGGACGCAGACGCCTCCGGACAGCAGCGGGCCGAACAGCTCCAGGGCGAAGGCGTCCCAGGACACCGGCGAGCACTGCAACCACACCTCGTCCGGGCCGAACTCCGCGTAGTCCTGCCCGACGAGCGTGGCCGCCAGGGCGGCGTGCGAGGTCAGGATGCCCTTGGGCGCGCCGGTGGAGCCGGAGGTGAACATCACGCACGCCGGGTCGGCGGCCCGGGTCCGCACGGGTTCTCGGCCGGGGTCCCGGACCGGGTCCGGGGCACCGTCGTACCCTGCCACCTCTTGGAACGGCACCGCGCGCGGCAGGTCCCGCCCCTGGGTCAGCACCACCGCGGCGTCCGCCGCCGCGACGACGCCGGCCAGCCGCCGGTCCGGGAAGGCCGGATCCAGCATCGTGTAGGCGCAGCCCGCCTTGAGCACCCCGAGCACGGCCACGACCAGGTCGATCCCGCGCTCCAGGCAGACGCCCACGGTCCGGCCGGGCGGCACGCCGCGCGCGGTCAGGCCGCGCGCCAGCCGGTCGGCCCGCTCGTCCAGGTCCGCGTAGCTGAGGTGCTCACCGGCGTGCACAAGCGCGGTCGCCTCCGGGCGCGCCGCGGCCTGCCGCCGGAACAGGTCGTGCAGGCCGCCGGAGTCGGTGCTCACCGCTCGGCGCCCAGCAGCCGTACCGGACGCAGCCAGCCGTCGGGGTCGGCGGCGCGGCCGTGCTGGACGTCGACCAGCCGCTCGCGCAGGGCCAGGGTCACCGGCCCGGGCCCGCCGTCGCCGATCGTCCACTGGCGGTCCGCGTCCCGCAGCCGCCCGATCGGCGCGACCACGGCCGCGGTGCCGCAGGCGAACATCTCGGTGATTGCCCCGGATGCGCAGTCGGCCAGCAGCGCGTCGATCGGGACCCGCTCCTGGCGCACGCGAAAGCCCATCCGGGCGCCGAGGGCCAGCAGCGAGTCGCGGGTGACGCCGGGCAGGAGCGTGCCGGTCAGCTCGGGGGTGACCAGCTCCGCCTCCGGTCCCCGGCCACGGACCAGGAACACGTTCATGCCGCCCATCTCCTCCACCCACCGCCGCTGCCCGGAGTCGAGCCACAGCACCTGCTGGCAGCCGGCCGCGGCGGCCTGCTGCTGCGCCACGAAGGAGGGCCCGTAGTTGGCCGCGCACTTGACGTCGCCGGTGCCGCCGGGCATCGCGCGGCTGTGGTCCCGGCTCACCCACACCGACAGCGCGCCCGGCTGGTCGCCGAAGAAGCCGCCGGCCACGAAGGCCAGCACCAGGAAGCGGTACTCGTGCGAGGGGCGCAGCATCAGGTTCGGCTCCGAGCCGTACATCACGGGCCTTATGTACAGGCTCAGTTCGTCGTCACCGGCCGGCAGCTCGTGGCCGTCGGCGGCGACCAGCTGGTCGATCGCCTCGACGAACATCCGGGCCGGCAGCTCCGGCATGGCCAGCCGGCGCGCCGAGCGCTGGAACCGGTGGGCGTTCTCCCACGGCCGGAAGACCGCGATCGCGCCGTCCGGCTGCCGGAACGCCTTCATGCCCTCGAACACGACCTGCGCGTAGTGCATCCCGAGCGTGCCGGGATGGGTGGGGATCGGGGCCAGCGGGAGCAGCTCGGAGGGCCGCCAGCCGTCCTGCGGGCTCCAGACGGAGCTGGTCATGTGCCCGGTGAACATGTCGCCGTGGCCGACGCGGGCCGAAGCCGCCGGGGCCTGCGGCGCCAGGGTGATCTCCTCGGTCATTGCGGTCCTCTCACCTGTACTCGGAAATCTTCCGGATCTGCGCGGGGCGGGGTTCACGGCAGGGGCCGGTCAGCACCGGCGGACGGTAGGCCGGGCAGCACCGTTCGACGGCGGCGGCCAGCGGGAGCAGGTCGGCCAGGCGCGACGGGCCGAACACCGACACCCCCAGCGGCAGACCGCCGTGCTCGGCCGCCGGGAGCGAGACGTTGGGATAGCCGGCCAGCGCCGCCAGCGCGGAGCTGGCCACCGGGCGCGGGTCCGGGCGGCCCGGGACCAGCGGCCAGGCCGGCGGATTGGTCGGGGCCAGGACGGCGTCCACGCGGTGCAGCGTGTCGTCGAGCAGGCGGCGCGCCCGGATCCGGGCCGCCCGGCCGGCCGCCGAGCGCCGCGCCCGGTCCTCGGCCGACAACGCCGCGGTCGCCTCGAACAGCCCCTGGTCGAACAGCCGCAGCTCCTCCGGGTCGGCGCGGTTCGCCGCGATCAGCGCCGCGAGGTTGTCCGGCACGCCGGGCCGGGTGCGCAGATACGCCTCCAGCGCGGCCGGGAACTCGGCCTGCATCGCGACGGCCGCGGTCATGATCAGGCCGGCGTACTCGGGGAACCGCACCTCGACCACCTCGGCGCCGACCGCCCGGACCGCGTGCGCGGCCGTCACCAGGGCGGCCGGCGGCAGCCCCGGGACGTGCCACAGCCCGAACCGCCGCCCGGCCAGCGGCACCGGCGCCGCCGCCAGCTCCGGGCGGCCGGTCAGCTCGGCCAGGCACAGCGCCGCGTCGCGCAGCCGGGTGGCGAACAGCCCGACGGCGTCCTGGGCCGGGGCGATCGGGACCACGCCGGCGCCCGGCAGCAGGCCCGGCTCCGGCTTCACGCCGACCACGCCGTTGGCCCCGGCCGGGCCGACGATCGACCCGTCGGCCTCGGTGCCCAGCGCCAGCGGCGCCATCCCGGCCGCCACCGCGGCCGCCGATCCCGCCGAGGAACCCCACGGGCTGCGGTCCGGGGCGTGCGGGTTCCGGGTCTGGCCGCCGACGCCGGACCAGCCCTGCGGCGCGTCGTGGGACCGCAGGTTGCCCCACTCGCTCAGGTTGGTCTTGCCCAGCACCACCGCGCCGGCCTCCCGCAGCAGCCCGACCACCGGGGCGTCGCGCAGCGCCGGCCGGCCCACCAGCAGGCGGGAGCCGGCGGTGCAGTCCAGCCCGGCCACGTCGATGTCGTCCTCGACCAGGACCGGCGTCCCGGCCAGCGGCGAGCGCGCCCGGCGCTGCTCGGCCCCGGCGGCCTGGTCCAGGGCTGTCGGATCGATCGCCAGCACCGCGTTCACCAGCGGGTCGTAGCGCTCGATGCGGCTCAGGCAGTGCAAGGTCAGCTCCAGCCCGCGGCGGGCGGTTCCGGTCGGCCCCGGCGCGGCCGCGCTCACGGCCGGCGCACGGCTTCCGGCTCCGGTACCGCCGGCCGGGGGCGCGCCGGCTGCCAGAGGTCCTCGGGCCGCAGGTCGCCGGGCGCGTACCGGCCCAGCGCGCTGATCAGCATCCGCATCTCCAGCGCCAGCGCCTGCACGAACCGCTCCAGCCCGGCGGCCCGGTCCTCGTCGGACGCGAGCAGCGCAGCGCGTCCGAGCCCGACCGCGCGGCAGCCCAGGGCCAGGGCCTTGACCGCCCGGGCCCCCTCCCACATCCGGCCGGACGCGAGCAGCGCCCCGGCGAAGCCGTCGTCGGGGCCGGCGCTACTGCCACCGCTACCGCCACTGCCACTGCTGCCGCCGCCGATCCGCGCCAGGCATTCGCCCAGCGGCAGTCCGACGTGATCCAGGAAAGCGTTCGGGGCCCAGCCGGTACCGCCCTCGGCGCCGTCCACCGTGACCGCGGCCGCGCCGGCCTCCCACGCCACCGCCGCCGCGACGGCGACGTCGCGGGCCGGAGGCAGCTTCACCCACACGTGGGCGCGCGGGAAGTTGTTGCGCATCAAGCGGATCTGCTGGCGCAGGATCTCCTCGGTGTACGTGCCCGGGCTGCTGCTGCGCAGCGACGCGCCGGTGCCGTCCACCGCCTCCAGCTGGTAGATCCCGCGCAGCCGGTCCGCCGTCGCCGGATCCACCAGCGTCATGCCGCCCAGGCCGGGCTTCGCGCCCTGCCCGACCTTGAGTTCGAAGGCCAGCCGGCCCGAGGCCAGCAGCGGCAGCGCCGACGGATCGCTGTAGACCAGGTTCCAGACCTCGGCGTCGGCGTCCTCAGTGCTCTGCTGCACCACGACGCCGCCGAACCCGTCCGGCAGCGCCTCGCCGTACGCGCGCATGCGCCGCAGCATGGAACGCTCGGCGTCGTCGTCGGCGGCGCGGCCGTAGCCGCCGTGCGGCACCACGTTCTCGCCGATCACCATCGGCAGCCCGAGCCGCCCGGCCTGCCGGCTGGCCGCGGCCCCGACCTCGGCGCTCGCCGCGCGGGTCGAGCCGAAGGCCGAGACGTACACCGGCAACGGCGAGCGCAGCCCGCCGACGTCGGTGGTCAGGTCCACGTCGCTGTAGAGCGGCTCGCGGCCGAGGTCGATCAGCTTCTCCAGCCGCTGCGGCATGAACACCGGCGGCACCAGGCGGGCCTGGTCCAGCGGGTCCGGCGATCCCGGCGATCCCGTGTCGGCCGACGCCGCGTCGCCGCTGTACGGCGCCCCGCCGAACAGCACCGAACCGTAGTCGGCGCCCGGCGGGAAGACCGCGGCGGCGCCCGCGCGCGCCCGGTGCCGTACCTGGTCCTCCGGGAACCCGTCCGCCCGAAGCGCGTTCACGCCGAGACCACCCCCGGCAGCTTGGGGAACATCGTGGCCTGCCACACCGCGTCCAGTCCCGCGATCCAGCGGGTCAGCCGCTGCACGCCGATGCCGAAGCCGGCGCTGGCCGGGATCCCGCCGCGCACCAGATCGAGATACCAGCCGTACTTGGCCGGGTTCTCGCCGGTCTCGCGCATGCGGGAGATCATCCGCCGGTAGTCGTACTCCCGCTCGCTGCCGCTGCACAGTTCGCCGTAGCCCTCCGGCGCGATCAGGTCGAAGTTGCGCAGCGAGCCCGGGTCCTCGGCGTTCTCGCGGTCGTAGAACCCGCGCGAGCCCTTGGGGTAGTCGGTGACGAAGAAGGGGCGGGGGGCGTCGGCGGACAGCAGCCGCTCGCCCTCCCAGTCGATCTCGGCCAGCGGGTCCTGCCGGTGCCCGAGGTCGTGCAGCCGCTGGACCGCCGCGCGGTGCGTGATCCGGTCGAACGGCTGGTCCAACCAGGCCGCCAGCGCGTCGCGGTCGCGGCCCAGCTCCTCGAGCCGGTCCTTGGACCGCTCCAGCACGCGGCGCACGGCGTGCGTGACCACGCCCTGCGCGACCGCGGTGGCCTCGTCACGGCTCGCGCCCGCGATCTCCACGTCCAACTGGTGGAACTCGGCCAGGTGCCGCGCGGTGTTCGCGGTCTCCAACGGCTCCAGGCGCACGTTCGGCGCGAGATAGAAGATCTTCTCGAACGACAGCAGCGACGCCTGCTTGTAGAGGATCGCGCTCGTCATCAGCTTGTAGCGGTGGCCGTAGTAGTCGATGTCGACCTGCTTGGACCCGCGCGCGCCGGGGTCGGTGACCGGTCCGATGACCGGCGCCAGCAGTTCGGTGAAGCCCTGGTCGGCCAGGTACTCGCGGGCCGCTTGCAGGATCGCCTGCTGGATCGCGATCGCGTCGCGGGTCCGGGTCGCCTCCAGGTGCGTGCGCAGGTCCGGGGGGACCGCGGCCGCGGCGGCGTCCGAGGCGATCTGGATGGTGGTCATCGTCCACTCCCGAAGGTCGATGGGTAGGGGTCCAGCCGGCGCCGGTGGAACTCCAGATCGGCCAGCAGCGATCGCAGGCCGACCGCGGCGCGCCCCCGGGCCGCGCCGGCCAGCGGCATGCGGCCGACGTCGCACCACTCCAGGCGGCCGTCCGGGCCGATGGCGCACCGGCTCTCGTTGCGGTTGTCCGGGTGCAGGCAGTACGGCACGTCGAGCAGCCCCTGCTCGAACGCCGCCGGCAGCGCCCGCGCCACGGTCGGCGCCAGGCTCAGCACGGTCTCGATCAGAGTTCGTGCTTGCTGGTACACCTCGGTGTCGCGGACCGTGGTCTTCGCGGCGTCGGCGGCGGCAGCACCGGCATCGTCGGAAGCACCGGCAGCACCGGCAGCGTCCGCAGCGCCGGCAGCGACCTCGGCGCCGGCGGCCACCGCGGTCCGGTGCGCCACCCGCAATGCCTCGACGTTCTCCTGGATCGTCGGGATCCGGTGCGCCTCGGCGACGGTCTTCACGATCAGCCGCTCGGTGCCGGTGCGGACCGCCAGCCGGGCGCTCTGCCGGAGCAGTTCCTCGGCGCCTTCGGGGCTGCGCGGATACAGCCCCATGAACGTGTACAGCACGACGTGCCAGTCCACGCCGGGCAGGAACTCGGCGCACAGCAGCCGCAGCGCGGCCAGCGCCTCCACGTCCTGCTCCGGACAGGTCTGCTGGGCATAGCTGGCCGACATGCTGGTGATGCCGTGTTCTGCGAAGAACGCGCACTCCAGCACCGAGATCGCGACCAGCAGTGCCGGCGGGCACAGCTGCCCGAGCATGCACCCGCCGAACGTCTCCAGGTGGCAGCGCACGCCGCGGTCGGCCTGCCGGGCCAGCAGCCGGGTCGCCCGCGACCAGGCCCGGACCGACTCCCGCAGCGGCACCCGGCTGTAGGGCAGGCAGTACGACACCGGCCCACCCTCGGTGGCCTCCACGCCCGCGGCCAGCATCGTCCGGAAGATCCGCTCCGGGCGCGGCGAACCGTGCCGCACCTGGAGCGGGAACCCGGGCCCGGCGATCCCGGCGAGCATCCGCGCGGTGCCCCGCGCGCCCTCGGCGACCAGCGGATACCCGTTCAGGTCCAGGCCCGCGGCCCGGGCCATCGCGGCCCGCTCGTGCTCGCCCTGCCGAGTGAAGCTGTCCAGGGTGACCGTGCCCACCGCGGGCACGCCGGCCGCGCGCACGGCCAGCAGCCCGGCCCGCATGACGGCCGGGTCGCCGAACCCCATCCGGGGCTGCACGATCAGTGTGCCCGCGCGCCGCCGCGCGGCCACGAACACACTGAAGGGCGCGTGCTCCACGGTCATCGCACCCGCTCGGCCCGGGCCGCGACGAAGGCCCGGAACCGGGTCAGTGCCCGCTCGGCGGACGCCCCGACCGGGAACACTCCGTCGTAGCCGAGGTCGCGCAGCTCGGCGCTGGGGTCGGCGTCGGCCTCCCCGTGCACGCCGAGCGAGCCGCCGATCACCACCGGCAGCCCGGCCAGCTCCGGCTCGGCGCGCAGTGCGGTGATCAGCCGGGCGGCGTCGATCCCGCCGAGCCCGTTGACGGTGCTGACCACCACGCAGTCCGGCGGTTCGGCCCGGCACTCCTGGAGCACCAGGGCCACCGGGGAGCAGGCGCCGAGGTTGCGGACCGTGTGGCCCATCTCCTCGATCAGCAGCTGCATCGCCACCAGGTTCCACATGTGGGAGTCCGACGGCAGCGTGCACAGCACGAAGGTCAGCGGCCGGCTCGCGCCGGGCTCGGCCTGGGCCGCGCCGGCGAACTCCATACCCGGCCCGCTCACTGCTGCTTCGCCAACAGCACACCGAACTGCAGTCCGGTGGAGTCCGCCCGCGGGTCCGGCTCGGCCGCGGCCTGGACCGTCAGGCCCAGACGCTCGAACATCTCGTCCCACCACGCCCGGGTCTGGAGCCGCTGCTGCGTGATCGAGTGGATCAGGAAGTAGGGGTTGTAGAAGTTCAGCGCCAGACCGTGGCTGCCCATCACCGGCGACAGCGGCTGGTGGTCCATCTCCACGATCAGCCAGCGCGCGGCCGGATACCGGTCGAACACCGCGGTCAGCAGGTCCTCCACGGCCTGCTGGCCGTCCTGCTCCATGACCTCCTGCAGCACGAAGGCGGTCATGAAGCAGATCCCGGCGCCGCCGTCGGGCAGGTCGAAGTCGACCACGCTCTGCGCGCTGCCCTTGACCAGCTCCATCCGGTCCTGGAGGCCCAGCTCGGCCCGGCAGCGCTCACCGAGCACCACCGACTCGGCGTGCGGCTCCACGCCGGTGCCGGACAGCCGGGGGCGGGTCACCAGCACGTCCATCAGGAAGCTGCCGTCGCCGCAGCCCAGGTCGATGATCCGCCGCAGTCCGTCCTGCGCGGTGTCGAGCAGGTTCTGCACCAGCGGCAGCGCGTCGTAGCCGCCAATGCCGCAGCTGCCCTCGCCGACCTTGGTGGTGTTGCGGGTGGCATACCGGGTGCCGTCCCGAAGCACCGCGCCGAGCTGGTCCATCGACGGCGCGTAGCCGCCGACCAGCATCTCGTACCAGGGGGCGAACGTCAGGACCTCCCGGCCCTTGGCGCTGAGCGACCAGCTGTCGCCCTCCAGCACCGTGTAGCCCTCGTTGCGCAGGTAGCGCAGCACCGCGCCGGTGCGGTACGGGTCCAGGTCCAGCCCCTCGGCCAGCTGGTCGGCGCCGCTGCCCGGCGCCTGGCGCAGCGCGTCGAGCAAGCCCTCGTGCATGGCGTGGTGCAGCGCCTGGGCCAGGAAGAACTGGCGGACCGGACCGGTGTGGTCGATCAGGCGGCGTTCGAAGTCGTCGGTCAGCGTGGGAGGCAGGTTGCCGGTGGTGGACATGGTCGCTTCAGCCTTTCGTCGTGGTCGTCACGCGGCCGAGGGCGTCGGCCAGGCGCTTCTGGTCGTCCGGGGCGCCGACGCTGATCCGCAGCCAGCCGGGCAGGCCGAGCACGGCGCAGTCCTTGACCCGGACCAGGTCGCGGTCGCATTCCCGGGCGAGGGCACCGGCCAGGGCCGGGGTCGGCCGGGCCAGCACGAAGTTCGTCTCGCACTCCACGACCTCGTCGAACAGGCCGCTGTCGCGCAGCAGCGCGCACAGCGCCGGGCGGGCCGTGAGCACGTGGTCGGCCAGCCGGACCATGAACTCCGGCTCCTCCAGCAGCCCGAGCGCGGCGTTCAGGCTGACCGCGTCGATCGGCATGAACCGGCGCATCGGCTCCAGCCGGGCGATCGTGGCCGCGTCCCCGACCAGGCAGCCGATCCGGATGCCGGCCAGGCCGGCGGCCTTGGAGAAGCTGCGGTAGACCAGGCGGCCGGGCGGCAGGCCGCCGGTCAGCGCGCTGGGCCGGGAGGAGAACTCGACGTAGGTCTCGTCGATCAGGACGAACTCGGCGCTCAGCGCGTCGATCCAGTCCTGGGGCAGCAGCAGCCCGATCGGGTTGCCGGGCTGGGCCAGGTAGACGATGTCGCCGGCGCCGAGTCCGGCCGGCGGCGCCGGCGGCTGCCAGCGCTCGTCGAGCTCCATGGCACCGAACGGCTTGCCCATCGCCGCGGCGCGCTCGGGATACCCGTCGAAGCCGGGCTGCACGCTCCAGGCCCGGTCGACCAGCGACAGCGTCACGTCCACGGCCTCGTCCACCCCGGAGGTGAGCAGCACCTGCTCGCGCGCCACTCCGAGGTGCGCGGCGCAGGACGCCGCGACCGTCTCCATCAGGCCGCGCGGATAGCGGTGGAGCCGGCCGGCCGCCTCCATGATCCGTTTCACCGCCATCGGCGGCGGGCCGATCGGACTCTCGTTCCAGTCCAGCAGAGCCTCACGGTCGTCCGACACGTGTGCTGCCACCATGGTCGCCTCCTGTACTACTCGCGGGCGCGCCGAGGACGAGATCGCCGAGCGGGCGCGCGATGGCCGGGATGTTGGGCGGATCGATGACGAAGAAGTGGTCGCCGGGCAGCGCCAGCACCTCGCAGCGTCCGGTGGTGCACGCCGCCCAGCCGGGCAGCAGGCTCGCGTCCACGTACGGGTCCTCGGTGCCGCCGAGGACCAGCAGGTCCTGCTCCAGCACCACCCCGTCCGCGGTCGCCCGCCAGGCCTGGGTGCCGAGCGCGGCGTCGCTGCGGAAAAGGGTGATCAGCTTCTCCCGCCAGAACGTGTCGGACAGCAGCTCCGGAGCGGTGTTCCCGGCGGCGGCCAGGAACTCCACGATCTCGGTGTCTTCCAGGTCGGCCGCGTCCCACGGCCCCCCGGGCGGGTCCTGGCCGCTGACCACCAGGCCGCCGAACAACTCCGGGTGGCGCAGAGCCAGCACCACGGCGAGGCTGGCGCCCATACAGTGCCCGAACAAGGTCGTCGGCACCGGCTCCCGGGCGGTGAGCTCGGCGACCACCGGCTCGACGATCTCCTCGATGCTGCCGGCGGGCGGCTCGCCGAACCGGCGCTCCCGGCCCGGCAGCGACACGCCGAGCAGCTCGACGTCCTCCGGCAGGCCGGTCAGGACCGGGCGCAGGGCGGTGGCGCCGGCGGCGGCGTAGGGGACGACGACGAGGCGGGAGCGCACCGGGCCTCCGGCGCGGCGCAGCGGCGAGAGCCACTCCGGCTTCGCGGCTGGTCGGTCACGCCGGGGCATGGGTGGTCGCCTCCTTGGGGGCGGTGTTCGGGGCGGCGGTGTTCGGGGCGGCGGTGGCCAGGTTGGCGGCGGTGGCCGTGTCGGTGTCATCCGCGTCGTCGGCGTCGTCCGCGTAGTCCGCGTCGTCCGCGCAGAGGACGGTGACCAGGTCGTCGATGGCCGGATAGCTGTAGAGGTCGCTGATGGTGATGTTCCAGTCGGGCAGGGTGCGGCTGAGGATGGCCTGCACGCGGATCAGCCGGAGCGAGTCGCCGCCGACGTCGAAGAACCAGTCGCTGCCCCGGAAGTCGCGGTGGCCGAGGACTTGCTCCCAGGCGTCGGCGATGGCGCGGGTCAGGCTGTCGTCAGCGGTGTCGACGGGAGTGTCGGCTCGGGTGTCAGCGGGAGTGTCTTCAGGGCGGTCAGAGTGATCGCGGCTGTCAGGGTTCTCCTCGGCCGGCGGCTCCGGGAACGGCCCCGCCAGCGCGGCGAGCCGGTCGACGTCGAGCTTGCCGTTGCGCGTCACCGGGAACTCCTCGACCGCCGCCCACTGCTTGGGCCGGCTGTAGCCGGGGAGGTGGAGCGCCGCGAACGTCCGCAGATCCGGCGGCAACGCGTCGCCGTGGAACGGGACCACCGCGGCCAGCAGCACCTTGTCGCCGTGCTCGCCGGGGACCACGGCCACCGCCGCGTCCCGGACGGCCGGATGCGCGCGCAGGATGCCCGCGACGTGGTCGGGCTCGACCCGGAAGCCGCGGATCTTGACCTGCCGGTCCCGGCGCCCGACGTACCGCAGGAAGCCGTCGCCACCCCACCGGACCAGGTCGCCGGTGCGATACAGGCGCCTGCCGTCGGGCCGCCCGAAGTCGCCGAAGGACGAAGCGGTCTCCTCCGGCAGCCCGGCGTAGCCGTCGGCCAAACCGTCGCCGTACGCGTAGAGCTCGCCGACGGCGCCCGGCGGGACCGGGCGTGCGGAGTCGTCGAGGACCAGCACGCCGGTGCCGTCGATCGGCCGGCCCACCGGCAGCGCGGCACCGGCCTCGGCCGGGTCGCCGACGTGGTGCACGACGGTGAAGCTGGTGTTCTCGGAGTGGCCGAACCCGTTGGTGATCGTCAGGCTCGGGCAGGCCCGTAGCACCTGGCGCACCTGCGCCGTCGGCACGACCTCACCGCCGGTCAGCACCTGCACCGCGCTGGTGAAGGCCTCCGGCTGGAAGTCCGCGACCAGGCGGAACAACCCGGACGACAGGTACAGGCCGGTAACGGCGCGGTCGGCAAGGAAAGCGGTCAGAGCGTCGACGGCGATGTGGCCCTCGGGGAAGATCTCCAGAGTGCCGCCGGCCAGCAGGACCGGGAACACCTCCAAGGTGAACGCGTCGAACGCCATGGGCGCGATGCGCAGGAACCGGGCGGTCGCGCCGGGCCGCAGCCAGGTCGCGCGGCGGGACAGGCGTACGACCGCGCGACACGGGATCACGGCGCCCTTGGGGCGGCCCGTGGTGCCTGAGGTGAAGGTCAGGTAGGCGGTGCGTGCGGGGTCCGGGGCTGCGGGGGCGGGGGCCTTTGGTGCGTCGTGGGCGTCGCGGGCGTCGCGGGCGCCCTGCGCAGCGCTGGTACCAGCCGGGGCGAGCACGATCCGGCCGCTCGCCGCCTCGCCCAGCACCGCGACCCGATCGGCGTCGCCGACGATCACGCGGACCTCGGCGGTGTCGAGGATCAGCGCCGCCGCCGCGGGCGGCATGTCGGTCTCGATGCCGACGTAGGCCGCCCCGATCCGGATCAGCGCCGCGACGGCGACGATCTGCTCGGCCGACCGGCGGACCGTGACCGCGACCCGGTCCCCTTCGCGGACTCCGACGGCGGCCAGGTCGGCGGACAGATCCTCAGCTGCCGCAACGAACTCCGCGTATGTCAGAGTCCGGTGTTCATCCCGCAGGGCGATCGCGTCCGAGTGCTCGGCGGCGGCCTGCTCGATGAGCTGCCAGAGCCCGTCTGTGGAGTCGACGTCCGGGCCGTGTTCGACGGCTGCCACACGCTCGGCCTGCTCGGCGGTGACCGTGGTGATGTCGGCGAGCGCGCCCCTGGGGTCGGCGATCAGATCCGACAGAGCTTGTGTGAAGCTGCCTATCAGGTCCGCGGCCTCTTGCGGGGACAGGACCGAGGCCGCGTACTCCAGTTCCAGCGTCCGGCCCTGGTCGTGGGCGCGCAGAACCGCGTCGCCGTCGATGCCGCCGAGCCGGGCGGGCCGTATCTCGAACCGGGTGGGGCCGGCGTGCACAACCCGCGGCTCGCCGACGGTTTCGAAGGCGAACTGCACCAGCCGGCGGCGCACGGCGTTGACGTCGGCGTTGGCATCGGCATCGCCAACGGCGTCGAGCGCGTCGGCCAGGTCGTCGAAGGCGATGCCGTTGTAGCGCCGAGCCTCGGCCATCGCTCGGGCGGTGTTTTCGAGGTACTCGGCGACGGTGGCATCCGGCGCAAGCTCGCAGGCGACCAGGCCGGTACCGTCGGCGGGCTGCGTCTCGACAAGAAGCCGGCCGACCCCGGCACGCCGACCGACAGTCAGAGCCCAACCGGCCAGCAGCACGGTGTCGAGCGGCACGTCAACGCGCTGCGCCAGTTCCGCGCAGCCTGCGTACAGCTCGGGGGACGGGGCGAAGGGCAGTCGTGCGGCGACGAAGGTCTGCGTCGCCGGGCGCGTCAGATCGCTGGGCAGTTCCACGACGCCGGGCCAGGCGGCTAGGTGCTGCACGCGCTCGGCGAGCAGGTCCGCGGTCGCGGCTGCGGTGACCGATGCGGACTCCGGCACGGCCGCCGCTTCGTCTGCGGGGTCCGAGGTAGTCAGGCCACGATATTCGGCCACGAGTTCGTCCCACAGACGCGTGGTCTCCCGAACACCGACAACGGCCTGGTGCGCCAGAAGCGTGAGCACCGCAAGCTCGGGCCCTACGTGGCAAAGCACGAAGACAACCGGCGGCCGCTCGAATGGCCGCAACAGCACAGCCGCCGCCGGAAGCAGCAACTCCTCAGCGACCTCGACGGGATCGGCCGCACTCGCCGGCAGTTGCTGCTCCAGCAGCGTCGGCTGCCACCCAGCGACCACCCGGCTTCGCGGCTCGCTTCCGCTATCGCCATTGCCATCGGTGTCGCCATCGGTGTTGCCATCCGTGTCGCCATCACCGGTGAAGACCGTGCACAGCGCCGGAAAACGCTGACCGAGCCGGCCCAGAGCTTGGCGCAGCAGGTCACCATCCAGCGGTCCGACCACCTCGGATGCGACCACCAGATGCCAGGGCGAAACCCCACCACCGGTGTCGACACTCAGCATCCTGCGCCGGGCACGGCCGACCCAGCCGTCACCGCCGTCCGAAGCATGCATGTGGGACGCCCTTCGTCAACGCGAGTCCCGCCCGCGGGTTCGCCACGGTCCACGCTCGGTCCATTGCATGCCGCGTCCGCAGACAACCGCCAGGCAACGCATCGGCAAATCTCCGACGTTCCCAGCAGCAGATGCCGGTCGGGGCGCCGACCAGGGCGGTTCGGTCGTGATGAGCGCTGTCTGCGCGATCGCCGAATCACCGCCTCAGCGGCGGGCTTCCATTCACAGGTCTCGGCGATGACTCTCTGTTTCGCTGCCCTGCCTCAGGCGCCTTCGAGGATCTGCGCCAGCCTCTCGGTGTCGGCGAGGTAGCGCTCATAAGGGAAGTCCGCCCTGAGCAGGCCCTCGCGCAGCTCGTCGTACAGCGGCTTGCCGCTGTCGTGGAACGCCTTCCGGCCCGCCTCGGTCGTCTCGACCAAACGCCGCCGCGCGTGCTCCGGATCGACGCGCACCTGCACGAGCCCAGCGGCCTCCAGCGGGCGCAACGCGCGGCTGACCGCCGGGTCGGAGACCGACATCGCCTGCGCCAGGCGGTGCTGCGTCGCGGGCTCGATCTCCTCCAGCGTGCCGAGGAGCCGTATCTGGCTGTAACTCAGGCCCGCCGCGTCGTCGGTCCGTCTCCGGGTGGCCTCGCCGAGGAGGTACACCACGCGGTGCAGCAGGTCTGCGAGCCCGTCGTCCATGAGACGAGCCTACCAGAAGTGTTGCGCGGTTAAAATTAACCATGCAAGATTCGAACCATGGACACCGTGACCTACACCCTCAAGTCCGCATTTCCCCTCTTCTGGATCCTGCTGGCCGTGGCTGGCGCGTTCGTCCGCACCCGCCGCAGCCCCTCGCAGCGAGCCGCGCTACAAACCTGGCAACGCTGGTGGGCCGTCGCCGCCCTCGGTTGCAGCAGTCTCTGGATGACGGCGGCCTTCCTCATCGGACCCGACACCATGGCCGACGCCATCGGCTTCACCCGCAGCCCGTTCCAATTCGAGATCGCCTTCGCGAACCTGGCGCTGGCCGTCATGGCCTTCCGAGCAGCCTCGCGCTCTGCCACCCCCCGCGAACGCCTCACCATCGGTATCGTCGCCGGCATGTTCCTCTGGGGCGCGGCCATCGGCCACGTCTACCAGTGGTTCGCCCACGCCGACCACCAACCGGGCAACACCGGCGGCGTGCTGGCGACCGACATCCTGCTCCCGGCGGTCATGATCTTCCTGGCCTGGCGCGAGCAGCGGCTGCCGGCTGCTGAGGCGGTTGCGCCGCCGGTACGGGCACAGCTCGCGAAGCACGCGTGACGAAGGACTAAGAACTTAAGGACTAAAGACTGAGGCGGCGCCCGCAAAGCCTGTTAAGGCGCGGGCGCCGCCGTCAGCGCGTCTTGGCCGCTCACTCGAACTCTGTCGAACAGTGTCAGCCGTTGGATTCACGCAATTTCGGAGAGAATGGCCAAACCTCCGTGAAGGCATCCCGCGGCACACCAGGCGGCAGAGCGTTGGAGATCGAGATGTACGCCTCGCCCCACGGCAACGTGACCCGCCAATCATCGAACTGGTCCAGATCAGAGTTGCAGTAGCGCACCAGCAGCTTGATCAACTGACGCATCTCATCGTCACTGAGCCGTTCCGTAAGCTCCTCCGCCATGGTCACATGATCCCACTAGCGAGGGCCGCCGCAATGACCGGCCCATCACAGACCCCCGCTTCATAAATCTATGGATCACTTGGTAGTAAAAGGGCGTTTCTCCCCAGCAAGTCACCAAAGATCTTGGATGATCTTGATCGACATGTGTATGCCCGGAACCACCTTTCGGTCCGGGCGTCATTCACTGATGCTGGAGGATCCATGCGTCCTGTTTTCCGTTCACGAACACGCGTGCTGGCCCTGGGGCTCGCACTGACAGCGACTGCCGCCCTTTCGCCCATGGGCTCCGCGAGCGCAGCGAACTCCTACGAGTGGGCCGCCCTGGGCGACTCCTACACCGCCGGCGGCTTCGTCGGAGACCCCCTGCCGGCCCTGGGCGACGCATCACGCGACGGCTGCGACCGCACCACCAACGCCTACCCCGACGTCGTCGACCGCGAGCTCGCCGAATTCCCGCCCGGCAAGCCCGTCCACCTGACCAACGTCAGCTGCGGCAACGCGACAATCGCCGACATCGCGACGGCGAAGCAGAAGCCGATCAGCCCGGTCCAACCGCCCGCCGACGGCTGGCCCGCAGTGGACACACAAATCCAGCGAGCTCACCTCACCACCAACACCGACGTCGTCACCATCGGCGTCGGCGGCAACAGCCTGCCCTTCGGCGGCATGCTCCTCACCTGCCTCCAGCAAGGCGCAATCGGCAAGTCCTGCCGCGACCACTTCACCAATCCCCCCGCCGGCGAGGAAAGCGTCCAAGAAAAGCTCGCCCGCGTCCAGGACGAGTACATCGAAATGCTGGCCCACGTCCACCAGGCCGCCCCCAACGCCAAGGTGATCACCGTCGGCTACCCCGCAGTACTGCCCGAAGCAGGCACCACCTGCACCAAGTTCAGCCTCACCCAAGTCGGCTCCATCAACGCCAGCGACATCGACTGGCTCCGCGAAGACGTCCTCAAGCAACTGAACAACACCATCGAGCGCGTCTCCAACTTCTTCGGCGACCGCTACGTCGACATCTACTCCTCCAGCATCGGCCACGACGCCTGCCAGCCCGCAGGCACGAAGTGGGTCGAAGGCATCTGCGGCGACGCCGCTGACTACTGGCCATCCAGCCTCCCCGGAACCCTGCTGAACTGCACCCTCCTCAAAAAGCGCATCACCCTGGTCCACCCCAACGCAGCCGGCTACGCCAACACCGCCGCGCACGTGGAACGAGCCATCCGCATCGCCCTGCTCGAAAGCTGATTTGCCGGGGAAGCGAATCAGGGCCGGTGCTGTCTGTTGGTAGGACGGTACCGGTCCTGGCGATCCCCAACGGAGCTGATCTTGCGGTGCTTGAACACCACTGCCGGGCGTGCCAGCTGAGGCAGCACCAAGTCGAACAGACGTCCACGCCGTCCGGCGCAGGAAGCCGGCGTTCGCCGGTCACGAGCCGACCCCCAGCATCACAGTGACAACACGACCACGACATGGATCACTGACATGGATCACTCGAACTCGTTGCGCGGGTCGGCAACGATATCGAGAAGGGTCTGGATCTCGCTGGTGGCGGGAAATTCGTCGCGGAGATGCCAGCGAACCCGCTGCTCGCACCACGCCGCGACACAGTCCTGATCAGCCTGCGAGATCGTCATGGCTTCAGGCTATGCGGTGCCGTGGAGACACCTGCCATTGGCACATTTGCAGAATCGGCGATGCCAGGGCTTCACACACGCGGCCAGCCATAGGCCAATCGGTTCGTTCTTGAAATTTCTGGAGATCGCCCCAGCAAAGAGAGATCATCCCCCTCTTGATCGTTAGCAGGCACCCGGCTGCCCGACCCCCCGCGCAGATATCTATTAAGGAGCTGATTGCGGATCGCGGAGGAGTCGCGAGCTGAGGACGAAACCGGCTCAGCCGCTACTCAAGTGGCTTACCGATCGACCGTCGGCGATCAGCGACTTCGGCTGTATAGCGCTCCCACTCGTCGAGGAAGTCGTCGTACTCTGCCAGGCCATCGCGGCGAGTCAGCTCACCAACCCAGTTCCGCGTCATCCGCGAGTAGGTGCGTCCACGCGACGTGCGAAGCCACACGCTTGCCGCTTCGCGGCTTTCGCCGTCGAGAACCAGGTTGAACTGATACAGGCGCTGGGAGCACAGGCGGGAGTCCCGAATCAGAGTCGCCTCGTCTTTGCTGCTGCGTCTGAGCTCCCACGGGACGCCAGAGGGTGATCGGTACGTTTCGGCCGGGTCAGCCTGGCTGAACGGTGCCAACGGGTGGGCCGGCGATGGGACCAGCGGCTTGTCGGGGTCCGGCTTGTCGAACCAGATGCCCCGTGCGATGGCTTCGACGAACTGATCGTGGAAGCTGAACAGGTAGTGCTGGTGGGTATCGAGCAGAGGCGTCCGGTAGTGGTGGTTCTCGTAGGCGTCGCGTTCGGCGAGCCACGGCGAGTCGGTGACCTCGAACACCCACTCTCTGGTCGCCACCGGCGCGGTGAGCGGAACGTTTCGTGGATACGGCAGGTGCTCCCCGCGTGACCCGCGAACAGCATCGAGATCCTCGAACGTCACCCGCCCCAGGCCGCCTTCGTCAGGAAGCAGAGAGAAGTAGATGGCGTTCGGCGGGTAGTCCTCGTCATCGGGGAACAACGGAAGATGGCCGAATGCCAGCCGTGGGGACAGCACCGAGTCAGCCTTCATCGGAACAGTGAGCGGACGAGCACTTGGGAACATGCGCGGAAGGGTACGTCAGCACGCCGCATCGGCTCACCATGGTTTCTGCGCTACGCAGCCTCGGCGACGAAGGCGGAGACGATACCGCTCAAGCTGGTCGATGAAGACCGGGCCGCGACTCGTCGGGCTTCTTCGCAACCCTGTACTACACCGGGCTGCGGCCGAGTGAAGTACTCGCGCTGCGGCTTCAGGACTGCACGCTTCCAAATTACGAGTCGCCCTTGGCCAAACGGCCCCATGATCTTCGCCCTGCCTGCCTGTCCCCCTGGCTGAACGCGGGTATCACCGCACCGCAAGTCGCCGAGTGGGCCGGCCACAGCGTCGAGATGCTGCTCAGCACCTACGCCAAGTGCATCGACGGCCAAGAGGAACTCGCACGCAAGCGCATCGAGGCGGCTTTGGAGTGGAGCGAGCCGGAGGCGGATGAGGACGCCTGATCGGGCCGACACTTCACCACGTATTCGCCACAGACAGCACCAAACCACGATCCAAAGCGAGTTTGGATGAGACCCGGCGTTCGAACACCCGTGGACGCAAAAACGGCCCTGACCTGGCGGTCGGGGCCGTTACCTGCTTGCGCGAACACCCCGGAGGATGTTCTTTGTGGAGCTTAGGGGACTTGAACCCCTGACCTTTTGTCTGCCAGACAAATGCTCTACCAACTGAGCTAAAGCCCCATCTGGTCCCCCGGCGAGATCTTCCGATCGATCTTGCTGATCTCCCCGGCGGGCGTTGCCTATATTAGCCAGACCTGGGGCGGGAAGGGAAATCGATTCGCGACCTGGGGTTTTTGGGTGGGGTTCGGGGGTGGGGTGGGGGTCGGTGGGTGGCGGGTTGCGGCGGTGTGGGGGCCGGCGGCGGCACTGGGGGTGGTGCGGGTGTTTTGGGCCGGGGTGGCGGAGAAGTATTCGGATGTGCGGATCATCGTGCCGGGTGTGGGTGGGTGACTGCTGTTCGGTGCGGTGGGTCTGTTGGCGGTGGGGTTGGTGGGGTTGGTGCGGCGGGTGTGGATCGGGTTGTTCCAAACCGGGGTGTGGGGGTGGGTGGGGGCGCGTGCGCGGGCGTGTGCAAGCCGGACGTCAAGTGAACGGCAAGCGGGATGGCAACCGGGGGTGGAAGCACTCTTGTGCAGACGGAACGGCCGAGGTCAGTTGCGGTTCGCTTGCCACCTGGGCGGTTGCTGGCCGGACAGCGGAGTCGTGGTCGGGGTGCCGTTTGCGGCTAGGCGCCGTGTCGGGGGGCCTACTCCGGGGGCGCGGGGGTGTTTGACGGGAGGAGGGGCGATGAGCCCGCAGTGTCAGGACCAGGACTGGGTCAAGAGCAGTTTCAGTGGTGGCACGGTCGACAGCGTGGAGGTGCAGCTGGTCGATGGTGAACGGGGGGTCGAGGCCCGGGTTCGTAGTAGTCGACAACCTGATGGGCCGGTGCTGGTGTTCGATCGTGCCGGCTGGGAGGCCTTCGAGCTGGGTGTGTTCAATGGCGAATTCACCATGCCGCGCTAGGAGAGGGTCGGGAGCGGGTCGGGAGGGGGCTTGGGAGTAGAGCGAGGGGAAGGCTGAGGACGTGGCGCGGCCCGGGCGGAGGTCATCCGTCCGGGCCGCGCGGCGTTCGGGGGTGTGGTGCGGGGGGTGTGGTGGCGGAGCGGGTCAGGCGGTGAGGGTGGGCTGTGCCTGAGCGGCGGGCGTGGTGGCGTCGGGTCCCGGGGCGTCCATGTGGTGGATGAAGGTCGCGGGGCGGACGGTGAACTGGCGCTGGACCGGGGCGGCGTCAGGGCCGCCGTTCATGTGGTGGATGAAGGTCGCGTCGTGGATGACGTACTGCGCCTGCGGCTGGTGCTGAACCTGCTGAACCTGCTGAGCGGGTGCGGTGCCGCGGGTGGCGGCCGAGGCCTGGGTGGAGGCACCGCTGATAATGATCAAACCTGCCGCCAGGGTGGCGACAGGTGCGGATATCCGCTTCACGCAACGACTCCTATTCGTTCAGAATGAACTTTCGCGCCATGGTCGTTTTCGCCATGAATCGCGCGTATGGTGCTGGGATATTTGCGTTACGGGCAGGAATGAGCACAAGGCCAGGTCAGGCACCATCGCCTACTTGACCATAGGGCAATCCTAGTGAGCCCTTCTCGGGAAATCCAAATGAAGAAATTCTCATTTCTTGCATTGTTTGGCCACGGCGTGCGGGATTCCCCCGACTGCCGCGGGTTTGATTCAGTGATCATTCGGGGAGGCCAGGCCAGGGCAATGTCCCGAGGTTTTCCACCGCCGGAGGATCATTCCGGCGGCCATGACGTGCGGGGTGTGGGGAATGGCTTTGCGGATCAACGTGGCGGCGCAGCGGCGACTACGAGAGATCCAATCGCAGCTGTTGCTGGCCAGGCGGGCGGCCGAGCTCTCGCAGGTGGCGCTGTCCAGCTTGGCGGGGGTGTCGAACCGGGCGTTGCAGGACTGGGAGCGGGGATCGGACGCGCCGAATCTGGATCACCTCATCAGTTGGGCGCGGGAATTGGGATTCCGGTTGGTGATCACGGAATCCCCGGGGGCGAGTCCGCCGCTGCCGCCGGTGGAGCCCGGTGACGGGGAGACGTGGGAGGCATGTGAAATGCGGCGGCTGGCGATGCCGTTGCGGGCCCAGCGCATGATTCGGAAACTTACACAAACAGATCTTGGCTTGTTGCTCGGGGTGAGCAGATCATCCCTGCAGCGCTGGGAAGATGTGCAAATGTTTCCGCGGTCGATCGCATTGATCGTCTGGGCCGACCGCCTGGGCTGCCGGGTGGAATTGGAGCCTGTTGCCTCCTAGCGGACGCCATTTGGCAGGAACCGCCTCTGGAGTCCGATAAGCGGCGGTGCGACCATTGGTGGCAGAGCGACGTCCTGCAAGTGCACGAGGGGGGCACCCATGCAGTACAACGTGCTCGGTCCGGTCGGCCTCGTCCTCGAAGATCGTTTCGAGGAGGCCGGTACGACCAAGGAACAGGCCGTATTGGCGATTCTGCTCATGGAACGCGGTCGCGCGGTCTCCGCGCGGACGCTCGCCGACCGGCTGTGGGACGAGCACCCACCGGAGAAGTTCAAAGCCACGCTCCAGGCCTACATCTCCCGGTTACGCCGGCGGCTGCGCGAGGCCGGGCATCAGGCCGAGGTCATCACCAGCAGCCGGGCCGGATACCGGATGGACGTCCCGGCCGGCGCGGTCGACGTCCACCGCTTCGATCTCCTGGTGTCGCAGGCGCAGGCCCGCGCCGGGGCTGATCCGCAGTCGGCCAGGAAGTTGTTCCGGCAGGCGGAGACGCTCTGGACCGGCGAGCCCCTGGCCGGTCTGGCGGGAGTGTGGGCGGACACCGTTCGCAGGGTCCTGACCGACAAGCTCCGGACCGCCGTGCTTCGGCGCATCGAGCTGGACCTGCGCAGTGGCGGCAGTGCCGACGACGCGGTGGCGGAGCTCACGGAGCTGTCGTCCGGCCGGATCGACCAGCGGGTCACGGAACTGCTGATGACCGCCCTGGACGGGGCCGGGCGTCCCGGCGACGCGCTGGCGCTGTACCGGGAGGTCCGGGAGCGGCTGCGTTCCGAGACCGGGACCGACCCGCGCCCTGAGTTGCGGATGCTGCACCAGCGGCTGCTCAACGGGACAACGTCGCAGCGCCCGCTCGCAGCCGGAGCAGCCGGGGCGGCCGGAGCAGGCGGCGCGGCCGGAACACCAGGAGCGACCGGCGCCCCGACCCCCGTCGACACCCTCGATCCCGACCCGCCCCACGTGGCCGGGCGCGAGGAGGACCTGGCCGCCCTGGTCGACGCCGTGACCGCGGACCTGCGGCCCGGGACGCGCGGCGCGCTGTTCGCGGTCGACGGCCTGGCCGGCATCGGCAAGACGACGCTCGCCGTGCACGCCGCGCATCGGCTGCGCTCGCGCTGTCCCGACGGCTCGTTGCAGATCAATCTGCACACCCACGACCCGCATCTCCCGCCGGTGGATCCACGCCAGGCGCTGACCCAGTTGCTGGAAGCGGTCGGGACGCCGTGGCGGCAGCTGGGCCGGGCGGACACGCTTCCGGCGCTGGCCGCCCTCTGGCGCAAGCGGACGAGCGGCCGCCGGTACCTGATCGTCCTCGACGACGCCCAGGACACGGCCCAGATCGAGCCGTTGATCCCGGCGGCGGCCGGCACGATCGTGCTCGTCACCTCCCGGCGGCGCCTGACCGGGCCCTCCGGGATCCGGCAGCGCACGCTCGGTCCGCTGCCCGACGCGGCGGCGACCGAGATCCTGGCGCACATCACGGACCGCACGCTGGCCGACGACGACGACCTGGCCCGGTTCACCCGGAGCTGCGGCGGCCTGGCGCTGGCCATCACGGTGGCCGCCGGGCATCTGCGCAGCCGGCCGGTGTGGACGGTCGGCGACCTGGTCGCGCGGTTGTCGACGACCTCGCGGGCGCTGGCCGAGGATCCGCTGACCGGCCCGATCCACACCGCGTTCGCGATGTCGTTCCAGGCGTTGAGCGCCCCGCTGCGCGATCTGCTGCGCTACATCGCCGCGCATCCCGGCCCGGACATCGGCTTGCCGGCCGCGGCCGCGATGTCGCGCGGCGAGCCGGCCGACACCGACGTCCGCCTGGACGCGCTGGTGGACCACCGGCTCCTGGACCACACCAGTTCGCACCGCTATCGGCTCCACGACCTGCTGCGCCAATACATCCTGGCGCAGGCCGGCGAGGAGGAGCTCCAGGACAACCAGCAGGGTGTCGACCGGGCCATCGCGTTCTACGAGGCGGCGAGCGCCCGGGCCGATCACGCCCTGCACCCGCGCCGTCGGGCGCTGGCCTACCCGGCGGCTTCGGCGCCGTTGGAGGGGGTTCGTCTGGACACCGCCGAGCAGGCGCGGACGTGGCTGGACGACGAGCAGCTCAATCTCGCCGCGGTGACGGGGTGGGCGGCGCAGGCGGGGCGGCGGGGCCAGATCGGGCTGCTCCCCCATGTCCTCGCGCAGCATCTGGATCGCAGGGGCCTGTGGCAGCAGGCGTTGCAGAGCATTGAGCCGATGATCGACGTTCCGGTGACAGAGACCGAGACCGAGACAGAGGCCGAGACAGAAACAGAGACAGAGACGGAACCAAAGGCGGAAACGGAAGCGGAAACGACTGTCGCAGCTGACGCCGAAGCCGACGCCGTCAGAGCGCGTTTACTCACCGACCAGGCAGGCATGTTCATCAGGACCGACGAGTTGGAGAAGGCGCTGCGGGCCGGGCACGCCGCCTTGGCCATCTGGGACGTCCTCGGCGACCGCTACGGCCAGGCCGACACCCACTTCCAGATCGGCCGCGCACACTACGTCGCGGAGGACCACGACCAGGCGGTCCGCGCCTACAGCACCGCCGCGGCGCTGTACGAAAGCCTCGGCGATGCGAGCCGGGTGGCGGTGACCGAGAACCTCTGGGCCGTCGCGACCTTCTTCCAGGGCCACCACGACCAGGCCTTCACCCGCGCCAACCAAGCATTGGCGATCGCCCGACGGCAGAACGACCTGGCAGTGATCTGCGATGTCCTGATCAACCTGGGCGAGCTGCACCGGCGCGTCGATCACCATCATGAGGCGCTGGCCTGTTTCCAGGAGGCGCACACGCTGTCCGGAACGCTCGGCGATCCGTTGATCACCGCCGTGCTGGGCAACAACATCGGAGCCGTGTACGAGCACGCCGGGGACCACGTCCGGGCCCTGGTCTCGTGCCAGGCGGCGTTGCAGGGGTTCCGGGCGCTCGGCGACCATCGCAGCGAGATCGACAGCCTCATCCTGGTGGCGTCGGCGCACACCCATCTCGCGGACCACCCGGCGGCGTTCGAGGCTCTGCGGCTCGCGGCCGAGCTGGCGCAGCAGACCCACGACCAGCGGCGTCAGTGCGAGGTGCATCTGGCAGTGGGCAGCACGCATCTGGCGGTCGGCGACACGTCCCAGGCGATCGCGGCGTACAACGCGGCGCTGGGCGTCGCGCGCCAAGCGGCGGCGTTGTTGGAGCAGACGCAGGCGCATCGTGCGCTGAGTGAGCTGTTCACGAGGCTGCGCAAGCTCGGGCTGGCCCAGGAGCACCGGCAACAGGCGGAGGCGATCGATCGGCGGCTGGTGTAGCGGTGTGAGTAGGCCGTATGCGTTCGACCCGCCCTTGACGTGCCCAGCGTTGCTACGCTGTGCGCTCCGGACCGTAAAGTCCCGAGTTTCGAGGAGTTGACGCGCATGAGCGCGGGTGGCAGTACCAGGGCCGTTTTGGCGGCCTTGGGAGCCAATGCGGGCATCGCGGTGAGCAAGTTCGTCGCGTTCGCCTTTTCCGGATCCGCGTCGATGCTCGCCGAGGGCGTGCACTCGATCGCCGACTCCGGGAACCAGATCCTGCTGCTGATCGGCGGCAAGCAGGCGAAGAAGAAGCCTGATCCGGAGCATCCGTTCGGCTACGGCCGGGAGCGGTTCGTCTACGCGTTCCTGGTCTCGGTGGTGCTGTTCAGCCTCGGAGGGTTGTTCGCCCTGTACGAGGGGTGGCACAAGATCGTCCATCCGCGCCCGGTCGACGACTGGTACTGGGCCGCCGGTGTCCTGGTGTTCGCCGCGGTGCTGGAGGGCAGCTCGTTCCGGACGGCGGTGAAGGCGGCCGAGGGGCTGCGCAAGGGCCGCTCGTGGATCGGGTTCATCCGCCACGCCACGACCCCGGAGCTGCCGGTGGTGCTTCTGGAGGACTCCGGCGCGCTGCTCGGGCTGGCCCTGGCGTTGTTCGGGGTGCTGACGTCGGTGGCCACCGGCGACGGCCGCTGGGACGGCGTGGGCACGGTCGGCATCGGACTGCTGCTGGTGACGGCCGCGCTGGTGCTCGCGGTGGAGATGAAGAGTCTGCTGATCGGCGAGGGCGCCGGACGGCGGGACGTGGCGGCGATCCGGCAGGCCGTGGTCGACGGCGGCACGGTCCTGGACGTGATCCACCTGCGGACCATGTATCTGGGCCCGGAGGAGCTGCTGGTCACGGTCAAGGTCGCGGTGCCGGACGACGACTCGGCGGGGCAGGTCGCCAAGGCGATCGACGCCGCGGAGGTGCGGATCCGCGCCGCGGTGCCGGAGGCGAAGGTGATCTACATCGAGCCGGATGTGCGACGGCCGGGGCCGCTGCCGGAGATCACGGGCTAGAAGCGTTAGAAGGTCCAGAAGCGCTAAAAGCGCTAAGCGCTAGAAGTCAGAAGGCAGTAGGTACCGAACGGTCGGGTGCTGGGCTCTGGACAGTGGCGCTCGTTCGCTACAACGGCTCTTTCGACCACTGCCAGTTGTTCCTCTGACGCGTCCACGCGAGGCGCGGCCACACCACGAACACGCCCAGCACCCACAGCGGCACCGCAAAAGCCGTCGCGAACGTCACGGCGTAGTTGTGCGCGAGGCTGGCCACCACCGCGATGAACAGTCCGAAGCCGGACAGCAGGTACGCCGGCACCATGCGCTCATGTTCCACCAGGAAGTACGTCAGGAACAGCCCTGCCACCGCCTCGAGTGCCACGGTGACGGCCAGACCGATCAGGAACCCGGCGTCATCGTTGCTGACGTGCCGGGCAGGGCTGTCGCTGGTGGCCACGTCGCCGTTCCCCTCCGTGCGGATGACGGCGCACCGGCCGTGCCACAGGATCGCCGTGACCGAGTCTCCGATGTCGGGTGCGAGGTAGGGCTTGACGTCGGTGGCGATCGGCGCGCCGCCGGCCAAGGTCAGCGTGACCGTCGCGATGCGGTTCTTGCCCGCGGTCACCCGAACCGCCGCCACGACCGCCGGGACCTCGGCCTTGCATGAATCAGCACGCTGAGCAACCGTCGTGCGCTCATTCGCGGTACCGGTGCACAGCGGCGCGGCGTCGAAGCGTAGCTTGTCGTCGTTGGCACTCTTCAAGGTGAAGGCGGCCCAGACCATCGCCATCGCCAGCGCTCCGGCGAGGACCGCGAAGACGCGGCCGATGCGGCGAGCGGAATCCGGCGTTATGGCCTGTTGCTTCCTTGCCATGCGCACTCCCCGTTTTTCCCGCCACTGGCACAACTACTGCGTGCTCAGTAGCCGTCGGCCGAAATCACGTTCGCTGTCCGGCCGATCGCACGTACTTCAGCATACTGATTGGGCTTCGATCCTCTATCGCCGCTCGTAAATGAGCAACGGGCACGCTTCCGCTCTGGCCCATTAAAGCCAAAGCATTGACACAACAGGCGTCGTTCACCAGACTCTCGCGGCGACGGCCGGCACATCCGTCCCGGACCACCTCCGGGGCGATCTGCCATTCCGCCCCACCGGGCGGACCGTTTTCGATGAGGACGATGTGACCTCTCTCGCCACCGCACCCGCCCCTCCCCGTCTCGCTCTCGCGCCGCCGGTGGACCTCAACGGCCACGGCCACTATCTGCACTGGGGCATCCTCCAGGTCTCCGTCGCCAACCTGGTCGTGGTCGCGGTCATCGCGGTCGCGTTCGTGCTGGCGTTGATCGTGCCGTTCCCGCGGCCGAGGGGACGGGGCGGACGATGACCGAGCAGTTCGCCGGGCCGACCCAAGAACCCGTCCAAGAACCCAGCCAAGAAGCCACCCCCGGCCCGGACTCCGGCGGCTGGACCGGTGCCCTGCGCCGCCGCCTCTTCGAGGCCCTGCCTCCGGAGCGCCTCCTCCCCGACACCCAGCCCGCGTATGTCGCCTCCTGGGCCTACGTCTTCGGCGTCCTGACCCTGACCGCGTTCCTGACCGTCGTCGCCACCGGTGCCGTGCTGGCGCTCAAGGGCGCGGCCTGGTGGCACGTGTCCGGCACCGGACACTACGTCAATAGCCTGCATCTGTGGTCGGTGGAGCTGTTCATGACGTTCATGTCGGTGCACCTGATCGCCAAGTTCTTCATGGCGGCCTGGCGCGGCAAGCGTGCCATGACCTGGATCACCGGGGTCGTGGCGCTCGGCTGCTCGGCCTTCACCGCGCTGACCGGCTACCTGATCCAGCAGAACTTCGACTCGCAGTGGATCGCGACGCAGGCCAAGGACGGGCTGAACTCGATCGGGGTCGGCGCCTACTTCAACACCATGGACTTCGGCCAGATGATCGTGTGGCACGTGGCGCTGCTGCCACTCGTCGTGTCCGTCATCGTCGTCTGGCACATCCTGCTCGTGCGCCGACGCGGCGTCGTACCGCCGCTCCCCTTGCCCGGCAGCGCTCCTCGCCACGTCTCGGAAACCGCCGCGGAAGCGGAGGTGTCAGCATGAGGCTCCGTACCCGCCGCCTTGGAAGCACCGAACCGGACCCGTACTCGTTCGGCTCCCGTCCCTACGACCTCGTCAAAGAGTTCGTCCTCGCCCTGGCAGCCGTCGTGGTGCTCACCGTCGCGCTGGCCGCCGTCTTCTCCTCTCCGGACGTGAAGCCGATGACGATCGCCTCCTGGGCGAACGCCGATCCGGGCGACTTCACGACGACCGCCCTCGCCGAGCTGGACGGCTCCAGCGACACCGCCGGCTACGGGCCGCCCTACAACACCGCGTCGGACGGGCAGAAGCTCGGTCCGTTGGCGCTGGCGAAGGCGGCGGGCGTCACGCATCCGATCGACACCGCCGAAGCCTTCGTCGTGCGGCCGTTGGAGTCGGTACCGCAAAGCCCTGTGGTCGCCGACGCGCTCCACACGTGGACTTCCGCCGGCCCCGACCAGCAGACGAAGTGGACGGACGCCTACTCCGACGCCCTGACCAAGGCCGACGGCGACCTGTCGAAGATCGCGCCGGGTGACTACGGTCCAGTGCCGACGATGCTGGCCGGGCTGACCTACCAGGCGCAGAACGGCTCGCTGGACAGCGAGCTGCTCGCGGAAGGCGGCTCGGGAAGCGGCTCCGAGAGCAGCTTCTACCATTCCGACTACACGCTGCCGCTGTCGTTCCTGGCCGACGGCAGCGACCTGTCCGCACAGGCGGAGACCCAGCATCTGACCGGTACCCAGTGGGGCATGATGAACGAGGTCGGCGACTTCCCAGGACAGGTATGGCTGGCGCCGTTCACGTTCTGGTACCAGATCTCACCGTACAAGACCTCTGACAACGGCGACGTCCTGGTCTGGGGCACGATGGCGGTCCTCAGCGCGATCCTGCTGTTCCTGCCGTTCATCCCCGGCCTCAGGTCGATTCCGCGGTTCGTCCCCGTTTATCGGCTCATCTGGCGTGACCACTATCGATCGCAGGCGGAGCAGGAATAGTCGAATCCCAAAGGCCGGAAGGCGCCATCGCGTTACCGATCAAGGTCGCGGTCTTGGGAGCGATGTCCTGTTCGCTGCCGATGAGGACCTCCGTGGTGATCGGCCTGGTCTTGGCGGACAGGTAGCTCTCCGTGGAGCGCGGGATCTCGTCCCGGTCGGTGTACAGGAGTGGGGCGTTCCAGTGAGCGGCGACCGCGCTGCCGGACAACGCGTCCGGCCAGTCGTGGCCATAAGTGATGACCGCCTTGGTGGGCTGGCTGACGAAACGCTCAGCGACGGCAACGGCGGTGGCGGCGTGGGTCGGAGCCGTGATGGCGGTGAAGTCGGCGGCGGGCCGCCACGTGCGGTGCGCCGCCGGCAACGCGGTGGCTGCGCCGCCGCCGATGGCGTAGAGCTTGGTCGCACGGGGGTCGACAGGGTCCAGGTAGGCCGCCGTGGCGGGCGGCATCTTGGTGCCGTCGGTCAGGACGACGACAGCCCCGTGGCGCGCGGGCTGCGCAGCGGTTGGCGAAGCGGATGCCGAGGCCGGCAACACGCCATCAGCTTGTTCGGCGCGAGCCTCGGTAGTGCCGAGCGTGCCTGCCGCCGCGCTCGCGGCGAGGGCGTCGTGGAAGTCGGAACCAGAGACGACAAGGATGCTGGACGGCATCAGGCCCCGGGAGATCGTCTGCGCGATCTGGACCGCCGTCTGATATCGATCGTGCCCTGCGATACGGACAGGCACGAAGCCCGCCGCTCGCACGCCGTCCTCAACAGGCTGCGACAGCGCGTCGGGACCACCGAGCAAGTAGACGGTCGCACCAGGAGCGAGAATACGGCGCAGTTCGGCGGTTGCCGCGTCGCCCAGGCGCGCAGTGGGCGTCAACAGCAACGGACCCCCGGACTGCGCCGCCAATGCCGCGCCGCCGAGCGCGTCAGCGTATCCGTCGTCCCGGGACAACACGGCCGACCTGGCCTGGTCGCGCCCGAGAGTGGCACACCCCGCGCAGTCGAAGGCGCGCTGCGAGACAGCGGCGGCCGTCGCGTCGCGGTCCCAACCGGCGAGGCGTTCGACTGTGCCGCGGTTCGCGGTTCCGACATCGATCCAGTCGCGGTCGATCGACAGGGTCACACCGCCCCAGGTCTCCTGGCGGTCTCCGTCCGACTGGTGCACCCGCTGGTGGTTGTTCCACTGGGTGGACTGGACGCTGGGGTCGTCGACCGTGTCGGCGCCGTTCCAATTGGCGATGTCCACCACATCGGGGGAATCCGCACCGTAGACCCGGGAAAGGTCGCGGATCCCGGAATCCGAACTCGAATACCAGCCGGAGCGGTAGCCCAGGCGGTGCAGCTCGGCGGTCCAGCCGCGCGAGTAGGCCAGGACCTGGGTGCGGTAGGTGCCCGGGTAGCCCTCCATGTCGTAGTAGAGGACGCTTCCGGCGGGGAATCCGAGGCCGGATGCCAAGCGCACGGCGTCATCGGCCTCGGTCAGCGCGCGAGCGTACGCCGCGTCCGTGGACAGGCCGTCGAAATCGCTGAGATGCGGCTGGTCGGCGGCGGCCGGATCGGCGGCAGCCTTCTGATCACCAGGCTTCTGGCCGGCCGGCTTCACACCAGCAGGCTTCACACCAGTCGGCTTCTGAGCAGTCGGCTTCTGAGCAGTCGGCTTCTTGGCCATCGCACCGGGCTTCGCCTTGGGTGGCGTGTTCTTCGCGTTGCCCTTCGGCTTGTCCGCATCCTTGGCCTTCACATCGGTCCCACCGGACGGATACCAAGCCTGGCTGCCGACATAGATCGGCAGGAACCGCCAGCCTTTCGCGGCCTGTCGGTGCACCCACGAAGGTGTGAGGTTCTGACTGTTCTCTGCGCGACAGCCGGTCGCATAACGAGGACCGCCGAGATACACGCCGATGGCGCGATACGGCGATTGCAGCCAGGCATCCATCTCCGAGTTGCTCGGCGCCCAGCAGGGATCGAATCCGGGCCCTGAATAGGCCGTCGACACGGTCACCGGTTCTGGATCGACCGCTCCGACGGCCGGCAGTGCCGTTCCGGCGGCCAACGCCACCAACGAACAGCACACCAACCACCGCAGGGCCCGCGAGCCAGCCACGATTGCCACCCACCACCATCCGTGTCGTCATCGGTCAGTTGGACCACCGGGCACAGTAGCCAACCACGTGACGATTTGGACTATTTGGTGTTATTCAGGGTGAAGGACGGCGAAGCTAGCAAAATGAGATCCCAGTCAGGGGCACATCCAGCCACCGGTGCGCTCCGCGACCGGCTTCGCACATTGGTCGTCCGATGAGCCGCCCAAGTAGTCCTGATGGCCGGAGTTAGACGTCGGCGGTCTCGTCGGACCGCCCCCGCCGGATGTCGCCGCGGCGGTGACGGCGACCGCCGCCCCGACCAGGGCGACCGTGGCGCCGACGAGTACGACGCGCCGCCGCGCGGGCTTGATCCGTGCAATCACCGAAGGACTCCCCGAATGTGGCGATCGGCCGACGGCTCGCTGTGCCGGCCGGCCGGGACGGCCACAGTAAAGCACCACCGGAGCAGGCGTGTCAGGGAACGATGAAAGCTGACGCTCGACCCGGGGCCTACCGCCCCGACCCTACTTTCACCGTTCATAGCGCCATCACCCACCGGAAGTCGCGCGTTCGGCCCATGTCGGAACGGTCTTGGCGGCCCGTCACTTCGACCCCTTGAGGACCGCCCAGTGACCGTATTCCGCACGTTCCGCCAGCAGCGCAGCATCCGTCTCTTCCTCGCCGCCGCCGTGGCGCCGGTACTGGCCGCCGCCGTGGTGGCCGCCCCGTCCGCGCGCGCCGCGGCTTCGGACGACATCCGGATCAACGAGGTGGTGAGCACCGGCAACGTCAACGACTCGATCGAGCTCTACAACAAGGGCGCGGCGGCCGTCGACGTGTCCGGGTGGATCCTGAAGGACAACAACAACAGCTCGAAGTTCAAGATCGCGGCCGGGACGACGATCCTGCCCGGCGGGTTCAAGGCGTTCGACGTGCACGGGTCGTTCGGGCTGGGTTCGAGTGACAGCGCGCGGTTGTATCTGGCCGACGGGTCCACGCTGGTCGACAGCTTCACGTGGACGCAGCACTCGAATGTGTCGTGGTCGCGCTGCTCGGACGGCACGGGTGCGTTCAAGCAGTCGGCGGCGGTCAGCCTGGACGCGCCGAATGTGTGCGGCGCCCCGGCGGCGGTGGCTTGGCCCGGCGGGAGCGCGGTGAGCACGGCGGACGCGGCGAACGTGTTCGGCACGGATCTCAGTGGCCTGTATCAAGAAGGTTCCGTGTTGTGGGGCGCCCAGAACAGCGGGTCGCTGTGGCGCCTGGTGCCGAACGGGTCCGGGGGCTGGACGCCGGACACAGCGAACGGCTGGGGCGCGGGCAAGGCGCTGCACTTCCCGGGCGGTTCGGGGACGCCGGACGACGAGGGCGTGACGCTGACGGGCTCCGGGTCGGTCTCCGGCGGGGTGTTCGTGTCCACCGAGCGGGACGCCAACGCGTCGGGGACCAGCCGGTTGTCGGTGCTGCGCTACGACGTGACCGGCTCCGGCACCTCGCTGAGTGCGACGCGGGAGTGGAATCTGACCTCTGATCTGCCGGCCGTGGACTCGAACCTGGGGCTGGAGGGCATCACCTGGGTTCCGGACTCGGCGCTGACCGCGGGCGGTTTCAAGGACGTGTCGACCGGCGCGGCCTACGACCCCGCGCGCTACGGCGCCCACACCGGCGGCGTGTTCTTCGTCGGCGTCGAGGCGACCGGGATGGTGTACGGCTACGTGCTGCTGGAGGCGGGCGGGTTCACGCGCGTGGCCGCGTTCAGCACGGGGATGCCGGCCGTGATGGAGCTCCAGTTCGAGCCGCAGACGTCGCGCTTGTGGGCGGTCTGCGACAACACGTGCAGCGGCCAGCACCGCACGCTCCGGATCGACGCCACCGGGGTATTCGGCGTGACGGCCGTCTACAACCGGCCGTCGGGCATGTCGAACTACAACAACGAGGGCTTCTCGCTGGCCGGCGCCGACCAGTGCGTCGGCGGCACGAAGCCCGTGTACTGGTCCGACGACAGCAATGACGGCAGCCACGCTCTCCGCAAGGGCACCGTCAACTGCTGACGACGTGACGGCGTCACGGTCGCGACGTCGCGACCGTGACGCCACGACGAGTGACGACATGACCGCCGCCCTGCGCCCTACGTGCTACGTGCTACGTGCTCGACCGTCCGGCATACCAGCGTTCGAGGTCGGCCGGACTCACCCGCAGGGCGGCGGCCAGTTTGTCCCTCGGCACCGGCTCCGGCCCGGAGACCGCCATGTTCAGCACGGCCTGGAGCATGGAGTTGACCACGCTGCGGGCTTTGACCAGCGATTCCAGGGCGCTCTCGTAGCCGCCCTGGTCCACCGACCGCAGGATCATCGGCAGGCCGACGTTGACCAGGCCGGTGAGGCGGCCGCGCAGCTCCGGGTCGAGCTCGCCGGGCAGCGAGACCCGGCCGTCGGCGTGGACCTCGGCCAGGGCCGCGCCGTCCTTCTCCCGGACCATGGCGCGGACCTTCCGGTACGCGTCGTGCCGCAGTGAGAACGACGGCACGTCCCCGGGCGGGGAGAAGTTGTGTTCGGCGAAGTCCTGCAGGCGTGACACCAGCGCCAACGCGTAGTCCTTCAGCGCGTCGAGGTCGTTCAGCGGTTTCGGGGTCACAGCGTCCACCGCCGCGGTGGTCCATAGGGTCGCTCCAGCAGCGGCGTACACCGGGTCCGGATGCGCGATGCGAATGTCGTACTCAACCCGCTCCGGGTGGAACCGTCGAGCCATGTCCAAAGGCTCGCCGAGCATTGTGAAGTCCGGGGGTGTTTCGGGCTAAGGCCGGATGTTCGAGGCGCGATTTAGCCACTCGCGAGCCGCGGTGGCGCTCGGGATCCCGGATCCCCGCGTTGGGCCGTCCGAGGGCTGCGAGGTGTCGAGGCGGACGGACGCGGGAACCCGAGGGCCGTGAGCACCGGACACGGCATCAGGGGGTTGCGCTGAACGCCGCGCGCCCGGAGCCGGAGGCCGCCGGGCCGGTGCTGCCGCGGATCGCGCGGCTCTTGGCGCCCTATCGCGGTCCGCTGTCGTTGGTGGCGCTGGCGGTGGTGGTGTCGGCGGCGCTGACCTCGATCGCGCCGTTCCTGACCCGCGCGGTGTTCGACAAAGCGCTGTTCCCGCCGGGCGGCCCGCCGGACCTGCGGCTGTTGACGTGGCTCGTGCTGGGCCTGATCGCGATCCCGGTGGTTTCGGCGGCGATCGGCATCGGCCAGAACTATCTGACGGCGAAGGTCGGCAACGAGGCGATGGCCGATCTGCGCGGCGAGTTGTTCGCACATTTGCAGACGATGGAGCTGGCGTTCTTCACGTCGACGAAGACCGGGGCGATCCAGTCCCGGCTGGCCAACGACGTCAACGGCGTGCGCACGGTGTTGACCAGCACCGCGACCACCATCCTGGCGAACGTCGTGACGGTCGGGGCGGCGCTGGTGTCGATGGTGCTGCCGTCGTGGCAGCTCACGGTCATCACGCTGATCCTGCTGCCGTTGTTCGTGGTGGTGCAGATCCGGGTCGGGCGGCGCCGGCAGCGGCTGGCGCGGCGGACGCAGGAGTCGCTGGCGGAGATGACGGCGATCACCGAGGAGTCGCTGTCGGTCTCGGGGATCCTGCTGGCCAAGGTGTTCGACCGCGCGGACGCCGAGACGCGCCGCTACCGGCGGGAGAACCGGCGGCAGACGCGGTTGCAGGTGAAGGCCGCGATGGCCGGGCAGAGCTTCTTCGCGCTGGTGGGGACGTTCTTCGCGATCACGCCGGCGATCATCTACTTCGCGGCCGGGCAGATGCTGGACGACAGCGTGGGCGGACTGACGGCGGGCACCGTGATCGCGTTCACGACGTTGCAGGCCCGGCTTCAGGGCCCGCTGATGCAGCTGATGCGCGTCACGCTGGACGTGCAGACGTCGCTGGCGTTGTTCCGGCGGATCTTCGAGTATCTCGACCTGGAGCCGGCGATCACCGAGCGGCCGGACGCGGTCGTGCTGGACCCGGCGGCAGCGCGCGGCGAGGTGGAGCTGCGGGGAGTGTGGTTCCGGTATCCGGCGCCGCGGCCGTTGCTGGACGTGCCGTCGGGGCGCTCCGGGCGGCGCGGCGGGCCCGGGCCTGGGCCGGTCGACAACGCGCCCGCCGACGCGCCTGCCAACGAGCCTGCCGATGCACCTGCCAACGAGCCGGACGACGCACCCGCACCGGATCCCGCCCGCTGGATCCTGACCGACCTCAGCCTGCGCGTCCGGCCCGGACAGTTCGCCGCGATCGTCGGCCCCTCGGGGTCGGGCAAGACCACGACGACGTATCTGGTCCCGCGCTTCTACGACGTCGACCGCGGCGCGTGCCTGCTGGACGGCATCGATGTCCGGGACCTCACCCTCAGCTCGCTGGCGCAGACCGTCGGCATGGTGACGCAGGAGCCGTATCTGTTCCACGGCACCATCCGCGAGAACATCGCCTACGCGCGCCCGGACGCCGGCCCCGAGCAGATCGAGCAGGCGGCCCGGGACGCGAACATCCACGACCGGATCATGAGTTTCGAGCTGGGCTACGACACGGTGACCGGGGAGCGCGGCTACCGGCTGTCCGGCGGGGAGAAGCAGCGGCTGGCGATCGCCCGGGTGCTGCTGATGAATCCTCGGGTGCTGATCCTCGACGAGGCGACGTCGGCGCTGGACACCGAGACCGAGCGGCTGGTGCAGGAGGCGCTGGCGCGGGCCGCGCGGGACCGCACGACCATCGCGATCGCGCACCGGCTGTCCACGATCATGGCCGCCGACGTCATCTTCGCGCTGGAGGGCGGCCGGCTGGTCGAGTCCGGCACGCATGCCGAGCTGCTGGCCCGGCGGGGCCTGTACTGGCGGCTGTACACCGAGCAGTTCGGCGGCGGCAAGGTCGAGGGCCATTTCGCCGACGGCGTCGTCTACACCGACGGCACGGTGTTGTGCGACCGCGGGCCGCACCGGCACAGCGACTTGTGCGTGTAGGCCGACTGTGACCTCGGCCACCTCCGGGCCGGAACGAGTCACAACCGGCGTTCGGGCGACGTCTCCTGGCTGTGAGTACGATGCACCGACTCCGACAGCGGGTGTTCCCGGACCACTGGACCGTGTGGCTGGGCCAGATCGTCGTGTACGCCTTCGTCCTGACCATGCTCAGCGGGTTCTACCTGGTGTGGTACTACGAGCCCTCGATCGGGCGGACTACCTATCAGGGTTCGTACACCCCGCTGGCCGGCGCGGAGATGTCCCGCGCCTACGCCTCGATGCTGAACCTGTCCTTCTCCGTGCGGGCCGGGCTGCTGGTCCGCCAGATCCACCACTGGGCCTCGCTGGTGATGATCGCGGCGCTGCTGCTGCATCTGCTGCGGATCTTCTTCACCGGCGCCTTCCGGGCGCCGCGGACCAACAGCTGGCTCCTGCTGTTCGGGATCCTCACCGCCGCCATGGGCGCCGGGTTCACCGGCGCGGTGCTGCCCGACGACCTGCTGTCCGGGACCAGCCTGGCCATCATGGACGGCACCTTGAAGGCGATCCCGCTCGTCGGCCCGAACCTGTCGTCGATCGTGTTCGACGGCGGGTATCCGGGCGATCCGCTCCGGCTGTTCTATCCGCTGCACATCGTCGTGCTGCCGCTGGTCCTGGTCGGCCTGCTGGTCCTGCACGGCCGCGAGGCGCTGCGCCACCGGCCGGCGCAGTTCGCGGGGCCGGGCCGCACCGAGGACAACGTGGTCGGGCTGCCGTTCCAGGTGATGGCGGTCAAGAGCGCCGGGCTGTGCCTGCTGGTCGCCGGACTGGTGACGGTGATCGCCGGCACGGTGCAGGTGAACCCGGTGTGGAAGTACGGGCCCTTCAACCCCGGCGACGCCAGCGCCGGCGCCGCGCCGTTGTGGTACCTGGGTTTCCTGGACGGCGGACTGCGCCTGATCCCGCCGGGGTGGGAGTTCGTGTGGCTGGGCCGCACCTGGACGCTCGCGGTCCTGATCCCGGTCGGCGTGGTCACGCTGTTCCTGACGGCGTTCGCGCTGTTCCCCTTCATCGAACGCTGGCTCACCGGCGACCGGCGCGAGCACCACATCCTGGAGCGGCCGCGGAACAACCCGGCGCGGACCGCGATCGGGGTCGCCGGGATGACGTTCTACGGCGTGCTGTGGGCCACGGCGTCGGCGGACACCGTGGCGACGCACTTCCACCTGTCGGTGGAGGACGTGCTGCACGCGTTCCAGGTGCTGGTGCTCGCCGGACCGGTCGTGGCGTTCGACGTCACGCGCCGGATCTGCCTGGGCCTGCAACGCCGGGACCGCGACATCGCCCTGCACGGCCGCGAGTCGGGCGTGATCGTGGCCACCGAGGACGGCGGGTTCGCGGAGGTCCATCAGGCTGCTGATCCGGCGGAGCAGTGGCTGCGGGCCTCCTTCGAGGAGCACACCCCGCTGGAATCGGGCCACGGGCCGCGAGCGGTGCTGTCGCGGGCGTTGTACGGGGACCACGTGGACCCGCTGGTGCCGGCCGGGGGACGGACGGTGCTGACCGCTCCGCCCGGCGACGACCCGCCCCAGCCGCACTCCCCCGACTGACGCCGGGCAGAGGTCGGGCGGTCGGATCACTGCCCGACCGCCACCGGCGCGGACTCCAGCAGCGTGTCCACCCGGTCGCTGACCGGGCCGTCGCTGTCGAGCACCATCAGCATCGGCAGCAGCGCCACCAGCTTGTACTGCCCCGGGTCGGCGTAGATCGCACGCCAGTCGGCGCCGGCGCAGGCGGTCCAGCGCGAGGTGACGATCTGCTCGATGTGCGGCTGTCCCGGGGCGACCGGCCAGCTACGGGCCTCCAGGCCGTCGCCGTAGTGCTGTCCCGGTTGCGGGGTGAAGTCCTCGGGCCACTGCGAGCCGCCGATCCGATCGACGATCACGCCGTCGTGCAGCACCACCACCTGGATGCCGAGCTGGTGGGCGGAGCCGGAGACCGTCAGGGAGCTGATGGCGGTGATGTCGACGTCGACCTCCGGGGCCGCGCCGGGCTTCGGATGCACGGCGGCCACCACCGCCTTCACACCGGCGGGCGCCGCGGGCTCGTACCGCGCCGTCAGCTTCTGCCCGCACACCACTCCGGGGCGGTCCGGCTGGAGCTGTGTGGCGGCCGAACCGCCGGCGCTCGGGTCTCCCGAGCTCGGCACCGGTCCGTTCGGCGACGCGGCGGTCTTGGTCTTCGTCCCCGGAGCGGCTCCGGACCGTGTCCCGGACCCGCCGAAGGGCTGCGCGACCGCCACGGCCACCGCGACCACCGCCATCACCGCCGTGGTGGCGCCGCCGGCCTGGGCCAGCGCGCGCCGCCGCCGGCGGCCCCGCACGTACTCGGTCATCGTCGCGATGTCCGGGCCGCGGTCCAGCGGCCGGTCCGCGACCTCGCCGACCGCCGCTCGCAGGAAGTCAGGATCGGGTTCTTCCCAGTTGTCGGTCACCGTTCTCACCGCCTTCCTCGGGCGTCCGCAGTTGTTCGGCCAGACGCCGGGCGGCGTCCGACAAATGGCGTTTGACCGTTCCCTCGGCCAGGCCGAGCCGGGTGGCGATCTCCGGCACGGTCAGGTCGTCGTAGTACCGCAGCACGGCGCAGACGCGCTGCTGCGGCGACAGCGTCTCCAGCGACGCGCGCGCGTCCATCCGCTCCGCGCTCGCCTCGGCCGTGCGGCCTTCGTCGTGCGTCGGCATGGCGAACCGGTGTCGCACCTTCAGCCAGCGCTGGTGCCGGCGTCCGGTGTCGATCACCAGGTTCGCCATGATCTTGCACAGATACGCCTCCAGGCCTTGCGGGCCGACCTTGTATCCGCGTCCTGCGAAGAGGCGCGCCAGGGCTTCCTGGAGCAGATCGTCGGCGTCGTGCTCGTTCCCGCACAGCAGCACCGCATAGCGCCGCAGCGCCAGTCCTCGGGCCTGAAGCAGGTCGACCAGCGTGTCCGCCCAGTCAGTCACGGGCCTCTGTCCTCCTCACACCTCCAATAACGAGCCGGGCCCCCGTTTCGTTGGGGCCCCGGCACTACTTGATTTAGTCTAGTAGTAGGTGCAGTCTAGTAGTCGTGATCCCCAGCCATGATCCCCAGCTCCTCAAGGGCGTGCTGTCGATGGTGCTGCTCCACCTGCTGGCCGAGCAGGAGTCGTACGGCTACGAGGTGGCGCAGCGCCTGCAGGCGGCCGGCTTCGCCGACGTCCTGGAAGGCACGGTGTATCCCGCGCTCACGCGGCTGGAGCGGGAGGGACGCCTGGCCACCCGGCTGGTCCCCTCGCCGAGCGGGCCGGCGCGCAAGTACTACCGGCTCACCCCGGCCGGCCGGGACGCCCTGGCCGCCGCGAACAGCGCCTGGACCCGGCACGTCGCCGCCGTCGAGGGCGTGCTCGCCCGTCCGCTCCCCGACACCGGCAGCGACACCAACACCGCCACTGCCACCGCCGCCACCAACACCGCCACCACCCGTGAAAAGAAAGGCCCCTGAGATGACCGAGACGCTGACCGCCTTCGACCGGATCCGCATCGAGCGCCTGGTGTGGTCGCTCGACCAGCGGCTCTACGACCTGCCGCGCCGCTCGCGGATCGCCAAGCGCCGCGAGGTGCGCGCGAACCTGATCGCGGCGTCCGGCGATCACGGCGCCCGCGAGGCGCTGCGCCGGATCGGCTCCAGCCAGGCCCTGGCCCGGGAGTATCTGGGCGCCGAGCTCGGGGACGGTCCCCGGCATTCGTGGATCTCCGCGACGTACTTCGCCGTGCTGACGCCGCTGGTCCTGGACTTCGCGCTCGGGGAGGTGGCCACCGCGTACGGCAAGGGACTGGTCGCCTCGCATTCGGTGACCTCCGGGACGTTCACCTGGAGCGGGGTCAGCTATTTGCAGAGTCCGCTGACGTTCACCGTCAAGCTCGGACATGTCACCAGCCAGGTCGGCGGGGCGTGGACGCCGTGGGTGTACGCGGGGTGGGCCGTCGGCGTCGTCCTCGTGGGCCGGCTGTGGCGGTTGCTGCCCCCGGCGAAGCGCCGGGCGGGGACGATGGCGGGCGCCGCCGCCGTCGAGGGCTGACGCCCGAGCGCCGACAACCTCGCCGATGCAGCACATCGGCGAGGCCGACGCGTTCTCTATGCAGCACACCGAATCGCACCGGGACCCGCCGCTCCGAAGGACACTGATGACGACTGGCACACCGACGTTCGACGACTACGTCGCGTCCCGGGGAGCGGCCTTGCTGCGCCTGGCCTTCATGCTGACCGGCGACCGGCATCTGGCCGAGGACCTCACCCAGGACACCCTGGTCCGGGTCTACGGCCGCTGGTCGCGGATCGCGGGCATGGCGCAGGTCGACGCCTACGTACGCCGGACGTTGGTCAACTCGCACGTGAGCTGGCGGCGCCGGCGCTCCAGCGGGGAGTTGCCGCTGGCCGAACCGGCGGAGGCGACCACGCCGAACGCCGGTGCGGACGTCGCGGCGGACGGCGCCGAGGCGTCGGCCGATCGCGACGAAGCCTGGCGGCTGTTGGCGACGCTGCCGCGCAAACAGCGCGCGGTGCTGGTGCTGCGGTACTACGAGGACCTGTCGGATCAGGAGATCGCCGGGGTCATGGGCTGCTCGCCGGCAACGGTGCGCAGCCAGGCCTCGCGGGGGCTGGCGACGTTGCGCGGGAACCTGCGCGGCGTCGCGGCCCTGGGCGGCGTGGGAAAGGACTGAGGACCATGGACGAACTCGACGACCTGCTCAGAGGCACCTTCGCGGCACGGGACCGGGAGACGGTCGGGGTCGCCGCGACGGGAGCCGTCGGACTGGCCGACGCCGCACGGCGCGGACACACCCGGCGCACGGCGAAGCGGCGGCAGCTGATGGCGGTGGGGACGGTCGGGGTGCTGGCCGCCGGGGGCAGTACGGCGCTGGCGTTCGGCCGCCACGGGCCGAGCAAGCCCGTACCAGCCGTGGCGGTGCAGACGCTGAACCCTGATTCGACGCACCCTTCCAGCGCCGCGGCCGGCGGTGCTCCAGGTTCTCCGAGTCCGGCAGGCGCCACGAGTTCTCCGGGCTCCTTGGGCTCCCTGGGCTCCCTGGGCTCCACCGCGCCGCCGCAAGGCGTCTCGACGGCGAGCCCGCTGCCGGTCACGGGAAGCCGGGCGTGGTCGTCGCACGGGTTGCAGGTCCGCGTGCCGGAGAAGTGGAAAGCCAACCAGGAGCACTGCGGGGAGGCGTCCGAGGACACCGTCCTGATCGGCGGCGGCCCCTCGGAGGCCTGCCTGCTCGCGAACCCGCCGGTGGTGAACGTCGTCAGCTTCGGCAGCGCGAGCAACCTCGACCGGTCGGCCCTGTCCGCGCTTCCGGCGCTGCACCCGGCGACGGTCGGCGGGAAGGCGGCGCAGTCCGCCGCCGGGCGGCTGAAGGACGGGCGGACGGTCGTCGTCATCGTCGTCCCGGATCTGGACATCTCGGTGACGGTGAAGGGCAAGGACGCCAAGCTGGTCGAGCAGATCGCGGCCACCGCGCAGCTCGTGGACGCCGATGCCAACGGCTGCGCGTCGCGGGTCGGCACGGTGCTGCCCGTCGGACCGCCGACCCGTCCCGGAGCCACGACCACGATGGTGCCGGGGACGCCGATCAAGGCGGTCGTGTGCCACTACGGAGACGGCTTCCTGGGCGAGCAGAAGCCGACCGACGGTCCGACACTGCTCACCAACGGCAGCCCCATCGCGGCGAACCAGATCGGCGGACTCACCGCGCTGCTCAACGCGCTGAAGCCGGGGTTGGGGAAGTGGTCGGGGCTGCCCGGGTCGTGTCCGCCGGCCTCGCACGACGGCTACGTGTTCCGGTTCAGCTATGCGTCGGGGCCGCCGGTCGACGTCTATCTGCACACCGACGACTGCGACCAGTTGGGGTTCAGCAACGGGGCCGTGACCGGGCTGATCCCGAAGGCCTTCACCGACCACATGCAGGACTACATGCCCGACATGGCAGTCGTCGTCGACGCTAACGTCGGTCCATGACTGCTCAGCTCGCCGCACTCTGTTTCGACGCCCGGGATCCGGTCCTGCTGGCCGGATTCTGGTCCGGCGTCCTGGGCTGGGAGGCGGCGGATCCGGCCGGCGATCCGCGCGGCGACGTCACGCTCCTGCCGAACGACGACACCGGGTTCCGGATCGTCTTCCTCGCCTCGGAGGCGGAGAAGACCACGCAGAACCAGATCCACTTCGACCTGACCAGCACGTCGGAGGCGGACCAGCAGCGGACAGTGGCCCGGGCGCTGGAGCTCGGCGGCCGGCACGTGGACGTCGGGCAGGGGCCGGACGCGACGCATGTGGTGCTCGGCGATCCCGAAGGCAATGAGTTCTGCGTCATCGCGCCGGGCAACAAGTTCCTCGCCGAATGCGGCTTCCTGGGAGCGCTCGCCTGCGACGGCTCGCAGGACGTCGGCTACTTCTGGAGCCGCGCGCTCGGGTGGCCGCTGGTGTGGGACCAGGACCAGGAGACCGCGATCCGTTCGCCGCACGGCGGTCCGAAGATCACGTGGGGTGGACCGCCGTTCGCCGCGAAGACCGGCAAGAACCGGCTCTGCTTCGAGGTCGCTGTCGCCGCCGATGCTCAGGAGGCCGAGATCGATCGGCTGGTCTCGCTCGGCGCGACCCGGATCACCGGTGCGACCCGAATCACCGGCCGGACCAACTCGGTGGCCATGGCCGATCCGGACGGCAACGAGTTCTTCGTGTCGCCGTCCGGACCGCCCCGCTCGCGCTGACCCCCGCTCGCGCCGCTCACACCAGCACGTCGACCGGTGCCGTCGGCCGCACCGGGGTGTCCCGGAAGCCGTCGCAGATCTGGCCGCGTTCGCGCCGCAGGTTCCACAGGGCGAGCACGAAGATGACCGAGCCCGCGACGTTGGCCAGGAAGTGCCACCAGATGCGATAGGTGGTGGCGCCGGGACCGGGCTGGAGCTGGCCGAACCAGGTCGACAGGCCGACGGCCTGCTTGGCCCCGAGCCAGACCGAGATCGTCAGCGCCAGATGCTCCAGACCGTGGATGCCCTGCATCCACACACCCATCCGGCCCCAGTGCCGGGTGCGCGTACGGCGGGCCCGGCGGGTGATCACCATGACGGCGGCCAGCCCGGCCAGGAAGATGAAGTTGCCGACCAGGTGCAGGATCTCCATGCCCAAGGTGGCGCGCGAGCGGTCGATCTGGCCGAAGCCGCGGGCCATGCCGGTGCCCCACGGCGTCATCCACGCCGGGGCCTCGGGATGGCCGATCCAGTAGACGGCCTGCGCCACGTGTTCGAGCAAATGGCCGATCTGCCCGGCGACGCCGATCAGGATGACCGCGAGGCTGGACTTGTAGACCCACATCCGCCGGCCCTGGCGATCGGCGAACGCGAGCCCGGCGACCGCCAGCCACATGGCCACGGCCCAGGCCAGCAGGCCCAGCGCCCCGAGCGTGTCCCAGAGCGGCACGCTGTGGGCGCCGCTCTGCATGCCTGGCATCCCCGGCATGTTGGGCATGTTCGGCATAATTGGCATCGTTTCCCCCTTCAATAGAGCTTCTGGGGGGAACGTAGGGAGAATCAGCCGCCGGGAGCTTCTTCGAGCGTGCCGCGGCCCGCGGCGGACATCACGCGTCCGAGGCCGGCCGAAGGGCTGGGCGCACGGCCGTCCGGAGCAGCCCCGGATGCGGACCGCCCCGACCCGGACCATGATCGAGACATGGGTTGGGTCATTCTGATCATCGTGCTCGCCTTGATCTTCGGCGTCCTGGGCGTCGTGATCAAGGGTTTGCTGTGGCTGCTGGTCATCGGCATCGTGCTGTTCGTCGTCGGTGCGGCGATCGGCGCGGTCAAGAGCCGCAGCCGACGCTGACGGGAGCGAGAACAGAGCTGTGGCGCCACCGGAGACCGGCGGCGCCACAGCTGGGTGTCAAAACGGCTGGATGTCAGGACCGTCGGACATCAGGACTGTGAGAAGTCCACGTCCGCGGCGTTCACCCATGCCATCCGGTGGTTGAACTGGATCAGGTAGAACTGCGTCGTCCCGACCACCTCGGTGCGGTCCAGCGGCGCCGAGCCGTCGATGTTGCGCGCGTACCAGTACTCACCGTTCACCGCCGGCCCCGAGGTCACGTACCCCTGCCCGGCCGCGATCGAGTACTTCGTCAGCAGCTTCGGCGTGCGCAGGTCGACGTCCGCGATCGGCTGCGGGTAGGCCGAGGCCTCCGGCGCGGCGGTCGCGTACACCGGGATCGACGCCAGCCCGGCCTTGGGCTTGACCACGCCCGCCGTGGACGGCAGCGCGGCGAAGTTCGTCCAGGGGCTGGCGAACCAGGCCTCGCGGCCGCCGTACCAGATGGCCGTCCACACGCCGTCCCGCGTGATCCTGCGGTCCGCGACGACGAACTTCTGCCCGGTCACCGCCTTGTCGCCCCAGTCGTCGGCGGAGTCGGTGCCGGCCGAGCCGTCGGCGTGCAGGTACGGCTCCGACAGCAGCGGCGCGGCCGGGTCGGGCGCGGTGCGCAGCCAGACGAAGTTCGAGGCCTGCGAAGGCTGCTCGCCGCACTGGCCCGGCGTGGTGCCCGGTGTCGGATCGTTGGCCTCGGTGCAGCCGGACACCACTTGCAGGTTGCCGCGGAAGTTCGGCTTGACGACCACCACCGAGCCCAGCGGATTGAACGAGGGATCGACCAGGCGCGCCGCGTCGGTGCTGTGCGAACCGGCCGGGAACGACGGCAGGATCGGGGCGCCGAGCAGGTCCATGAAGTGCGACCAGTCCCAGTACGGTCCCGGGTCCCAGTGCTGGAGCGTCTGGTTGGCGTCCTTGGACCCGGGCACCTCGTCGTGGCCGAAGATGTGCTGGCGGTCCAGCGGGATGCCGTACTTCTTGGCCAGGTAGCGGACCAGTTCCGCGGTGGTCTCGTACTGGGCCTCGGTGTACCAGGCGGCGCCGTGGATCGCCCAGCCCTCGTGCTCGATCGAGATCGCGTGCTGATACACCGACCAGTTGCCGGAGTCCCAGGCGATGTCCTGCGTCGGGACCGTCTGGGTGACGTGGCCGTCGGCGGATCGGATCACGTAGTGCGCCGAGGCGTAGGCCGCGGGGTTCTGGAACCAGTTCACCGAGCCGGCGAAGCCGCCCTCGGTGTCGTGGATGGTGATGTAGCGGATCTGCGAGTGGTTCGGCCGGTCGGCGGGGTCGTAGTTGCCGTAGCTGGACAGGTCCGCCGGGTTGTTCAGGGCGAGCGCGGCCGGGACGTAGTCACAGTTCAGATCGGTCGGGCACTCCGGGAGCGCCGTGCCGTCGGCGGCCTTCGCGGCGGCGGCGCGGGCCGCCGGGGCGGGGCCGGTCAGGTGCAGAGCGTCCAGCGACGCCGGATCGGTCCGGACGGCCGGGTCGGCGGCGACGGCCAGCCCGGCGACGCTGATTCCGGCGCGCACCCCGTTGAAGACCCGGTCGGCGAACTGCTTGGCGGTCGCAGTGTCGGCGGCGCCGCTGTACCGGCCGACGGCCGCGTACCACGCTCCGGCGTCGGCGGAGGTCCGGCCGCCGTTGAGCGCCTTGGCGTAGGAGGCGAGCAGCGCGGCGCCGGCGCGGATGTTCAGCGTGTCGTCGCGCTTGACGTCGGCGACATCGGCGCCGATCAGCCGGGCCGCGGCGCGGGCGGTGTTGAGACGGGGGTCGGCCTCGACGGCCGCGGCCTTGGCGCTGTCGGGGTCCAGGCCGTCGAGGGTCGCGGCCGAGATCTCGGTGAGCTGCATGATGCCGTAGCCGCCGGAGGTGGACGGCGCGCCGCCGTGGTCGTTCCAGGCGGATTCCTGGTAGGCCAGGGCCTCCAGGACGTTCAGGGGGACGCCCGATTCGCGGGCCGCGGCGGCGAAGGCGCCGGGCAAACCACCGCCGCTTCCGCCGCGCTGCGCGGTCGCCGCCGCACCCGCAGTCGGCGCGGCGGCGACCACGGCGGTCGCGGCCAGCGTGAGCGCGCATCCGGCGGCCCACATGGTCGTGGCCCTGCGCAGTGGCGCACGGTGGCTGGTTTGAGTACTCAGCATGGTTCTCCCGGGGTGGTGGCGCCATAAGGGTTCTTCCCTTAGGACGCTCGCGGGGATCGCAATGTGTGTATTCAGTAAATCACAGTTCTGTCACAGTCCTGTGGATTCGAGGGAGGATTGTCGAGGGTTGCCGAGGACTGCCAAGGGTTGTCGGCACGTGACGCTACTTGTCCGGGAGTTGACTTCCCCTCTACTTTCAGGTGAACGGAGAGTCAACACGAGGAGTCGTCATTCCATGGTCGACAGCATGCCCGACAGCGCGTCCGACAGCGCGTCCGACAGCGCGTCCGACAGTGTGTCCGTCAGCGCGTCCGACAGCACTGTGAAGCACTCGTCCCGGAAGCTCGCGGTGCTCGGCGCCGTCGTCGCGGCCGCCCTGGTGGCCGGCGGCGGACTGGCGCTGGCCGACTCGGCCCCGCGCACCGACAAGCAGATCACGAACATGACCACCGAGGTCGCGAACATCAAGGCCTACTACGGCGACACCGTGGACGCCGCGGGCAAGCACTGGCCGTCGGCGCAGAGCAACTACGCGATCCAGGTGACGGGCATCGAGGCCAAGGCCGAGAAGTACCTGGCCGACAAGGCCAAGCACGACGGCGGAGGGAAGAAGGCGATCGTCCTGGACGTGGACGACACCTCGCTGTCGACGTACAACTACGAGTTGGAGACCACGTTCGTCTACAACCCGGTGAGCAACGCGCAGTACATCGCGACCAAGACGATGCCGGCGGTGTTCGGCATGAACGCCCTGGCCGCGAAGGCCACCTCGGAGGGCTACACGGTCTTCTACATCACCGGCCGCCCGGAGTCGCAGCGCTCGTACACCGAGGCCAACCTCGGCGCGGTGGGCTTCCCGGCGGCCGGGGCCGAGAACCTGTTCATGAAGAACAAGGACAACCCGCCGGCGTATCTGCCGTGCGGGGCGACCTGCACCACGACGCAGTACAAGAGCGGGACCCGGGCCCACATCGAAAGCCTCGGCTACCGCATCGTGGCGAACTTCGGCGACCAGGAGAGCGACCTGGCCGGCGGGTACTCGGCGAAGACGTTCAAGATCCCGAACCCGATGTACTTCATCCCTTAGGACCGACCAGGTTGACGCATTGACCTGTTCATGATCCCCCGCTAGACAAGGGCTCTGGCATTTTCGGGCGCGTGTTTTCCCGAGGGGGATCAACAGTGTCAAAGAGCAGTCGGGCCCTGCGCAAGAACGGCGCCTGGGGCGTCGCGGCCGGGCTCGGAGTCGTCAGCGGCTTGGCATCGGCGCTGGTCGCGGCGCCGGCGCAGGCCTCGGCCGCGGTTCCCGGGGCGGCGAACGGGTCGCTGTACTACGAGCGGGACGGGTACTCGGCGACGGCCGAGTACCACGCGGTCTCCGAGACCGGCACCGGCGACCAGGCCGTCGCGCTGCCGCTGAAGCCGGCCCAGGGCATGTCGTGGTCGGCGGACGGCAAGCGGGTGGCGATCGCCGACGACGACGGCGTGCTGGGGATCTACAACGCGGACGGCAGCACCGTGACGGTGCTGACGCCGACCGCGGGCTCGCACATCCGCTTCACCCATCCCAAGTACCTGCCGGACGGCACGGTCGCCTTCGTGCACGAGGACACCGCCACGCTGCCCTCGCACCTGACGCTGTGGCGGCTGCATCCGGACGGCACCTCCGGGCCGGTGGCCGTGCCGGGGGCGGCCGGGGCCGTGGTCTCGCACTTCGACGTGGACCAGAACGGCACGTACTACTTCCGGGACGAGTCGGCCGGGTCGCCGTTCCGGGTCGTCAGCTGGCATCCCGGGGACGCCGCGGTCACGCCGATCGTGGACGGCACCGCGGCGGCGCCGGTCGCGGCCGGGATCGCGGTCTCCCCGGACGGATCGAGGCTGGCGGTACAGTTCAGCGATCCGACGCATCCGTCGGTCAACTCGCTCAAGCTGATCGACCTGCCCGCGCACACCGTCCACGCCCTCGACACCACCGTGTCCTTCGAGGAGATGGCGTTCTCGCCGGACGGCAAGAAGCTCGCCTACAGCAAGCTGGACTCGGCCACGGCCGGGTCGCTCTCGGACCACGCGGTGGTGCGCGATCTGGCGAGCGGGACGATCACCGCGCTGGCGGCGGCCCCGGCCCCGGTGAACCACTTCACGGCGGCGCTGGCGTGGCGTCCGCAGACCCGCGTGCAGGTGGACCGGGTGGCCGGCGCCGAGCGGGTCGGAACCTCGATCGCCACCTCGCAGCTGGCGTTCAACGACCACGGCAAGGGCGGCCGGCAGGCCGGGGCCGCGGTGCTGTCCCGGTCCGACCTGTTCGCCGACGCCCTGGCCGGCGGCGCGCTGGCCGCGCACAAGAACGGTCCGCTGCTGCTGACCGGGACCGCGGGCCTGGACCCGGCGGTGAAGGCCGAACTGCAGCGGGTGCTGGCCCCGGGCTCGACGGTCTACCTGCTCGGCGGCACCAGCGCGCTGTCCGACCGGGTGTTCTCGGACGTCGCAGGCCTCGGATTCGTGCCGAAGCGGATCAGCGGCGGCGACCGGTACCAGACCGCGGCGGCGATCGCCCAGAACAGCGCGCCGACGCCGCACGTGTTCCTGGTCGGCACCGGCGTGAACTTCCCCGACGCGCTCGCCGCCGGGGCTGCGGCCGGTGCCAATCCGGACGCGGTGGTGCTGCTCAGCTCGGACCGCACGCTGCCGGCCGCGACCCGCGACTACCTGGCCGCGCACTACCACGCCGGCGACATCCTGCTCGGGGTCGGGGTGCAGGGCAGCGACGCGCTGAAGACCGCGTATCCGACGCTGCCCATCGCCAACCAGCTGCGCGGCGTCGACCGGTTCGACACGGCGGCGAAGCTCGCGAACTTCTTCTACAGCGGGCCGTACCCGGCGCGGACGGTCGGCCTGGCCGTCGGCGGCAACTGGCCGGACGCGCTGGGCGGCGGGGCGCTGCTCGGGGCGCACCCGGGGCCGCTGCTGCTGACGGACGCGTCGGGGATCCCGGCGTCGGAGCGGGCGTATCTGAGCACGAACTCGGCGGCGGTGAAGGAGATCGTGGTGTTCGGCGGGACGCGGGTCGTGTCGGACGCCGCGCAGGCTTCGGTGGCGAACGGCGTGGCCGGGGCCGGGGGGTGGGACGGGTATGTGAACCGGTCGCAGCCTTCGCTGCCGTAGTGGTCTCGATGTAGCCGGGGTTGGAGGCCGCGCTGTCGGGCGGCCGCTGGGCCGGGAGTCTCTTTGCGACTCCCGGCCCTTTGCTGTGCCGTCGCGTCCCCGGGGCGGAAATCAGTCTTCGGACATATGCGTGAAGACCTTGGTCAGCAACGTCTTCAGCTGATCGCGCTCGTCCGTGCTGAGCGGTGCGAGCACCTCGTCCTGGACCGCGGCGGCCTCCGCGTCCAGCTCGGCCAGCAGGGCCCGGCCGGCGTCGGTGAGCGTGGCGGTCACGCGGCGCCGGTCGGCCGGGTCCCGGACCCGGTCGACGCGGCCGTCCCCGGCCAACTCGTCGAGGATCTTCGCGATGTCGCTGGGGTCGACCGCCAGGCGGACGGCCAGCTCGCGCTGGGCGTGCGGGCCGAAGTCGGACAGCGCGGCCAGGACCGCGTGGTGCCACAGGCGCAGGCGGCGCTCGGCGAACCGCCCAGCCAGCAGGGACCGCGCGGTCTTGCCGGTGCGGGACAGCAGATAGGTGGTGAGCGCGGTGAGCGAGGGTGGGAGCGCCTGCGGGTCGTCCATGGTATGACTATAGGCGATAACCCATGATGGGTTTACACCCACGATTTTTGGAGGGCTCATGGACGCGCTGCATCCTCGGCTGCTGGTGGATCGCTTCCCGGAGATGTTCGAGTTCTACCAGGCTGTGCTGCCGGAGCTGGTCGGGGCGAAGCTGGTCAAGGGGACGGCCGACGGTTACTACGCGAACTGGGATGTCGACGAGCAGGCGGTCCTGGTGCTGTTCGCGCGCGCCGGGATTGCGGGGGTTCTGGGGGACGGCGGCGGAGCGCCTGGTGAAGGTGGGCCGGCGCGGGACGGCGTCATGTTCGTCTGCCGGGTCGACAACGTGGACGCCGGGGCCGAGCTGTGCGTGCGGCACGGGGCGACGCTGGTCGCGCCGGCCACCGACCGGCCGGACTGGGGGCCGACGCTGCGGACCGCGCATCTGCGGGACCCGGAGGGGCATTTGATCGAGCTCCAGTCGTACGAGGGCTGAGGCGGGAGGCGGCCGGACCTGCGGCGGGAAGCGGCCGGACCTGCGGCGGGGGCCCACAGGCGCCCGTGGGGGTGTGACGCCCGCCGCACCCGGGTCGAGAGGTGTTCCGGGCGGTGTTACCGTCCACCCATGTCCACCCCTGACCCCTCCGCGCCCGGTTCCGGACCCGGCCGCGCCCCGAGCCGGGGCGAGGCGCGCTCGGGGATGCGGGACGCGCTGGTCGCGGCGGCGGTGGCGCTGTTCGGGGAGCGCGGCTTCGACGCCACGACGATCGACGACATCGTGGCGCGGGCCGGCGTGGGGCGCCGGTCGTTCTTCCGGTACTTCCCCTCCAAGGAGTCGGTGGTGTTCCCCGACCACGAGGGGACGCTGCGGCGGATGTCGGAGTTCCTGGCCGACGAGTCCGGTTTCGGCCAGGACCCGGTGGCCCGGGTCTGCGACGCGGCCCGGATGGTGGTGGCGATGTACGCCGCCGACCCGGCCTTCTCACTGGCCCGCTACCGCCTCACCCGCGAAGTCCCGGCCCTGCGGACCCACGAGCTGGCGGTGGTGCGGCGCTACGAGAGCGCACTGGCGGCCTTCCTGCGGGCCCGGTACGCGGGGCGCGCCGACGGCGGCCTGCGCGCGGACGTGGTGTCGGCGGCGGTGGTCGCGGCGCACAACCACGCGCTGCGCAGCTGGCTGCGTTCGGGCGGCCGGGGCGACCCGGCCGAGGAGGTGGAGCACGCGTTGGAGTGGGTGCTGGCCACGTACTCGGACGAGGTGGCGGCGGCGCCGCGCGGGGGCGAGGCCGAGGAGGACGTCATGGTGGTGGTGGCGCGGCGGGGGACGCCGATGTGGCGGGTCGTGCAGCGGGTTCAGGACGCCCTGGACTGAGGGTTCCGGTTCTCGGGCGGGTTCCGGTTCTCGGGCGGGTTCGGGTACCCGGGCGGGTTCCGGTTCTCGGGCGGGTTCGGATACTCCGACCGGCTGACGATCGCCGCCGGCTCATAGGCGAACAGCCCCCACACCGCCGCGACGGTCGGATGCGCCGGATCGGCCTGGTACGCCAGCCAACACGCCCACCGCCCGCGCAGCGTGAACCAGCACTGCACATGCCCCGGATACCACCGCCCGCCGATCCTGACCCAGATCGCGTTCTCCCGCGGCTCCACCCGCTTGGCGTCCTTCGGCGGCCGCTGCAACCGCCGCGCGTCCCGCCACGGCCCGCTCAATTCGGGTAGACGCGCAGCCGCCCGGCCCCGTCCTCCTCCACCCGCAGCCGCACCCGCCCCAACGCGTGCCGCAGCCGCGCCGCCACGTCCGGGCCGGCCAACCCCTCCACAACGACCACCGCCAACCGCTGATCGATGTGAACGGCGGCGGGAAACGCGTCGAGCCGATCGACTTCGGACGCCACCGCTCGGGCAAGGGGGATGAGGGGTTCCACGCCTCCGGATCTTACTCGAACAAACGTTCGCATCAAGCGGGCGGGACGGAACAGGCGGGTGATGGCGGTTTCGGGTCGCGTGGCTGGTAGGCGGTACTTTGATCCGGTAGTTGACACCGAGATCGCAGCCAATCGCAGTCAGAGGTCACGAAGGGACATCGCCCTTCGCAAGCGCGGGAACCTCGTGGTCCGGAAACAGGCCGCTGGCGCGCATGGCCTCGGCGATACCCGGGTTCAGCAGCAACACGAGGCCGTCATTGCCGCCTGCGTACAGGGTGTGAGCCCGCACCGGGGATGCTGCGGCATCTTCGAGCAACTGGTTGACGACCGCCAACGGGCGAGTGGTCGCCATAGTCCACGTGTCACTACCGTCCTGGCACTCCACTCCCCGCCAGACCACGCACCGAAGGCCGTTGATCGACACCACGTAGTCGCCGACGTCCGGGGCCGAGAACTCCACCGGTTCGACTTGCAGCGACACCCCGTGGCGCACCAAGGCCGGCGCAAGGCTCGCCAGGAACCGCTCAACACCGCCTTCGGAGAGATTCTCCCCGTCCGCGCAGAACTCGACCTGCTCGTAGAGGAGGTCGAAATCCAGCGGATAGCAGCCGGTCGCGACGTCGGCGAAGGCGGCTCTCCGCTGCTCAACCGGCAGGTGATCCCACAAGCCGAACCGATCTAGCGCCTCAGCCAGCATCCGATGACGCTCATCGCCGCGCCAGGCGCCGTCGTCGTCTCTGGACCGAAACTGCCTCGACTCAAAACCGGTCACTGGTGGACCTGGATCTCGACACGGTGACGGATGTACTCGTCAGGATGAGACCGGGCAATCGCCACCGCGGTGTCGACCAGAGCTCGAACCTCGGGCGGGTAGGACTCCGGGTCGAGGCGAAGCCCGGGCAGGATGCACCGGCGGACGTCCAGATTCTCGTTGCCCACGAACTCCCGCAGCGAGGCCTCACGCCAGGCTGTCACGACGTCGAGTGCCTCGTCCGCCCCGTCGTCCATCTCCTCGGCAAGAGTGCCGGCCCGCAATTTCTGGTGCCGCAGTGGAAGCCCCGTCCAGTACCACGCCCGCGCCGAACCTGCCCGCTCCCGGTCTGTGCCGGTTCGCAGAAAGGTCAGCAGCTCCACGCGGACGCGGCGACGTCCGAAGGCGTTGATCGCCGGCTCGACGAACCAACGGTTGAAGCTCGGGTCCGGCTCGTAGACAGCAGCGCCGATCAACGGCTCGAAGAAGTCCTCTGACAGCCCGCCCGACCGCCTGATGAAGGCCTCGCGCAACGCGTGCCCCGCGACATGACTCCACTTACCGGTTTCCGACTCGGGAGGAACCTCGATCCCGAGCAGCCGGATCAACTCCCTCAGATTCCGCCGGAGGACTCCCTTGCCGCCCTGCGGCCGCTCCGGCAGCGGGAGGAGCTCCCGCACCTCCTCAACCGTGCCGTCCTCAGCCATTGCCGCTCCCTCCTGGGTCACGTCTCATGGGTCTGTCCGCGCTCGTCGTGTTCAGCGGCTGCGAACGAAGTCCGATCGCGGGTCGTGGGGAATCCGCGGGTCCCCGTCGACGAGCAGGTCGGCGCGCTGGGCCGCCTGGTCCTGTTCGAAATGCCGATCTTCATCGGCCATCCATCCCTGCCACAGGCCCAGGGCTTCCTGTCCGTCGCGCTCAAGACCGCGTTGCAGCCGTACCTGCGGATCGACCTGAATCCACACCGCGTATGTCAGTCGTTGCGCAACTGCTCGGCGAGCGCTGGAGACGCCTTCAAGGATCACCACGCCGACGGCCGGGACCTCGTGCCAATCGGCGAGGGCGCGACGGTCCCAGTCGTAGCGTTGGAACCGGCCTGTGTGCCCGGCCTCCAGCGGTTGCAGGACCTGCTGTTCCAGACGCGGCCACCAGTTCAGCGGGTTGTCCCAGGAGGCGAAGTCATCGGTATGCACTACGGATGCCTGCCCCAGACCATCGGCCAGGCGGGCGGCGAAGGTGCTCTTGCCCGCACCGCCGGGACCGTCGATCGCGATCAGCCGCACCGGCCCGCACCGCGCGGGGCGCGCCAGAATCCGGGCTGCGAGTTCGGTGAAAGTCTCAATATCCGAAGACATGGCTCGCACCATACCGGCCGCGCCGCTCCCGTCGCTGCGCCGATCGACGACGTGCTGAGACGCCCCCTCACCCAGCAGCCGAAGTGGGCGAACTGGACGAGGTGGCCGAAGTCGCCGAACTGGAATCGGTAGCAGCACCCACATCGTGCTCTGCGTCGCTCACCGCTATCACCCCGCCTGCGGCGTTGTAGGACACCGCGCGGGACGGTGGTCGGTCCAGGTGCAGGAAGGACGCGGCAAAGTGGATGCCGCCGATCACTACCGGGGTGACCTGTTCGTGGGTGCCGTCCGGGTATTCCAGGACGATGTGGTCCACGGCGGTGGAGACCTCGTTGGCGGCCCAGGCGGAGCTGTGGTTCAGCTGGAGTTCGTCGAGGGCTGCGCGGATGTCGAGGCCGTTGTGGGGGGCTGGTTTCGATGGGCCGAGTGAGAGTGAGCCTTCGTCCAGGTAGACGCCGAAGGGGCCGACGTAGGCGGTCACCTTGTCCGCCAGGTAGGACTTGTCGTGGCCGGTTCGGGTCGCGATGACGCCGGAGGCTGTCGGCACGTCGGGGACGGCCCCGTCCGGGTACCAGGCTCCCCAGGAGAGGGCGTGGCCGGGCACGTTCAGCGCGATGGCGGTCTGGTCTCCGGACGGCTGGTGGGCGACCACTCGGGCGACCGGGTAGGCGCGGGGAAGCCGCAGGATCGCGAGGCCCTGTCCGGCGTAGGCCGCCGGCAGGAGGCGGAGGACGGTCCCGTCGTCGAGGTGGACGTCGACGGCGGTCACCGTCGATTCCATCCCGATCAGATAGGTGTCGAGGTCCGAGCCGTAGGAGGCCTCCTCGATACCGGCCGGCTTGGGGACGTACTGGCCCGGGTTCGGGTTCAAGCACGGGAAGTCGACGGTGCCGCAGATCAGCGACAGCCCTGGGGCCATCACCACGCCTGAGGACGAGGTCATCGGCTGCGCCGTCCAGCGGACTCCGTCGACCGAGCCGGACCAGACCGGCAGGCCGTTCGTCGCCGATTGCGGCTCGTCGACCGTCACCGTGTGGTGGGCCGTCACCGGATGGTTGGTCCAGGGCGGCGGGACGTCGGCGGGCTGGGAGCGCAGCGCGAAGGGCAGGGCCACGCCTGCCGCCGCCACCGCGGAGAGCACGCCTGCCCGCACTGCGCGGCGGCGCCTCTTCATCGCCGTGCCCCAGCCCATGACCGGGCCGATCGGCGCCGAGCCGACGTCGAAGGCCCCGAGGTCGGCGGTCAGGCGCTCAGTCAGGTCGGCCAGGCCGATCACACCCGCCGGATCGGCCTCGGCGGTCCAGTTCTCGTTCGTCACGCCAGGCTCCCGTCCCGCAGTTGCGCGCTCGTCCGCAGTTTCGCCAGCGCCCGCGAGGCCTGGCTTTTCACATTGCCCACGGAGCAGCCGAGGATGGTCGCCGTCTGGGCCTCGGTGAAGCCGTCCCAGTAGCGCAGGATGACGACTGCGCGCTGCTTGGGCGGCAGTTCCATCAGTGCCGCGACCAGCGCCGAGCGTTCGTCGAGCGAGCCGGTGCCGTCCGCGACCGCCAGGTCCGGCACGACGGCGGTGAACCGCTCCGGGACGCGGGGACTGCGGAAGCGGCGATGGTTGAGGTTGATCAGGATCTTGCGGACGTAGGCGTCCGGGTCCTCGGCCGCGCGCACCCGGCCCCACGCGGAGTAGGCCTTGGCCAGCGCGGTCTGGGCGAGGTCCTCGGCATGGCCGCGATCACCGGTCAGTCCGTACGCGAACCGGACCAGCGTGGGCCAGCGGCCGAGCATGAAGTCGCGAAACTCGGTGTCGCGGTCCGGCGGCACCGGCAGCTCCGGCGACACCGGCTGCACCGGCGACACCGCCGACTCCGGCGACACCCCGCCGACGGGATCGATCTGGCTCAACGCCGCCTCCCCCCTGCTCCCCATATCCCTGGAGAGGCCACGCGGTCCACGGAAGGTTGCACGTCTGATATGCAGGGTGCTCAGGGATTTTCGAGCATCGGACCGTCCGGGGGAAAGCGTGGAGCAGCCAGAATTCGGCGTGATGCTGACCCGGGCCGGCGGTCGGAGGTCGGACCTGCTCCAGGCGGTTCGAGCGGTGACCGACCTCAGTGCGTGGCAGAGCAGCCAGCTTCTCGAATCGCTGCCGACCGTCCTGCTGGAACCGACCCGCTTCGACATCGCCATCGAGGCCGCAGGTCGCATCCAGGCGGCCGGCGGCGAGGCCGTTCTGTCGTGCAGCGGGTGCGCGCGGCAGATCGCGCCCGATGCCATTCCCGTCAGCCCCGAGCCATGTGCGAACTGGTCAACGCCGCCACGCTGTCCCGCGGGCCGTTGGCCGGCTGCGTGAGGGAACGGCCGCGCTGGTCGATACTGCCAGAGTGAAACGCAGCGCGGGCATTCTGATGTATCGGATCAAGGACGGCGAACCGCTGGTGCTGCTGGTGCACCCGGGCGGCCCGCTGTTCACGAAGCGGGATCTGGGCTGGTGGTCGATCCCCAAGGGCGAGTTCCTCGCCGACGAGGACCCGGTCGCGGCGGCGGTGCGGGAGCTGCGCGAGGAGACCGGCGCGGAGGTCGACGCCGCGCAGCTGGTGGAGCTCGGCTCGGTGCGCCAAAAGAGCGGGAAGGTCGTGTCGGCGTGGGCCGTGGAGGCCGACTTCGACGTGACGGTGCTGGTCAGCAACATGTTCGAGCTCGAATGGCCGCCGCGGTCCGGGGTGGTGCGGGAGTTCCCCGAGGTCGACCGGGCCGAGTGGTTCGGGCCGGAGGCGGCGCGCGAGAAGATCAACAGCGCGCAGGCGGCGTTCATCGACCGGCTGGAAGCGCTGCTCGGAACAGGTGGACAGTCCCGGCCGACCAGCCCCCCGCCCGCCGGTCCCGCCGACTAATCCCACCAGTCCCGCCGACTAATCCCACCGCACCGGCAGGTGCTTCAAACCGTTCTGGAAGTTCGACGTCAGCCGCACCGGATCGCCGTCCAGGCGGATGCCCGGCATCCGTGCGACCACCTGGCCGAGCATCGCACGCATCTGCGTCTTCGCCAGGTGCGCGCCGAGGCAGTAGTGCGGCCCGAAGCCGAAGCTGACGTGGTCGTTCGGCGTGCGGCCGATGTCGAAGCGATCGGGGTCGGGGAACACGCTCTCGTCCCGGTTCGCCGAGGCGTGGTAGACCACGACCTTCTCCCCGGCCCGGATCTCCCGGCCCCCGAGCGTGACGTCGCACGTCGCCGTGCGCCGGAACTGCATCACCGGCGGCCAGAAGCGCAGCATCTCGTCGACCGCGGGACCGAGGAGGGCTTCCGGATCGCGGCGCAGCCGGTCGAACTGGTCGGGGTGCCGGAGCAGACACAGCAGGCCGCCGGGGATGCCGTTGCGCAGCGTCTCGTTCCCGGCCACCGCGAACAGGAAGAACATGTTCTCGAACTCGTCGTCGGTGAGGCCTTCGGCGAGCAGGCGTCCGACGATGCCGCCGTTCTCAGGGTTCTCGGTGCGCGGGTCGCCGTCCTCCCCCGCGCGGTCGCCGGTCGCCAGCCCGTGCGCGTACGCGTACATGTCCGCCAGTCCGGCCCGGGAGCGCGGGTTCAGCGGCCGCCCGTCCGGCCGCGTCATCGACGCCGGGCGCACGGCGAGCGCCTCGCGTCCGAGCGGGCTCAGCGCCTCGGCGTCGGCGGTGCTCAGCCCGGCGTAGTCGGCGTCCTGATATCCGATCACTCGGTTGGCCCAGTCGTAGAGCAGCCGCCGGTCCCGGTCCGGGATGCCCATGATCCGCGCCAGCGTCCACACCGGCAGGTCGGCGGCGACGTCGACGAAGTCGGCCCGGCCGCGGTCCACGGCCGCGGCGACGAGTTCCCGGGCCCGGTCGGCGATCGTCTCCTCCAGCTGCCGCACCGCGCGGGGCGTGAACGCGGCGGCGACGACGCGCCGCAGCCGGGACTGGTCCGGCGGGTCCTGGTTGAGCATCATCGCGCGGACGAACCGCAGGTCCTCGGGCGTCTCCGGGTCGCGGATCTGGGTGCCGCCAAGGTGGGAGGAGAAGGTGTCGGAGTCGCGCAGCACGCGCTTCACGTCGGCGTGCGCGAACACCCCCCAGTAGCCGGGTCCGGCCGGCCACGGGCCGACGGCCGGCTCGTCGATCCAGCAGACCGGGGTGGTGCGGCGCAGTTCGGCGAAGCGTTCGTAGGGGACCGCGTGGGTGTAGGTCCGGGGCTGGAAAATCTCCACGGTCACCGGTCCAGCGTGCCGCACCGGGAGGTCAGGGGAAAGCCCTGACACCCCCGGCGGGCCGGGCCCCGCTCGTCCTACTTCAGCGCGCCGAACATCGCGGCGATCTCCGGACCGGCCTCGTCGTCGCCGTGCCCGCCGCCCTCCACCAGGCACGCGACGGCGACGTCGCTGCTCGGCTGGTACGCGATCATCCAGCTGTCGTTGTTCGCCGTGCCGGTCTCGGCGGTGCCGGTCTTGGCCGCGACGCCGGGCACGCCGCGCAGCGAGGCCGCGGTGCCGTCGGTCACGGTCTGCCGCATCATGTCCCGCAGCTGCCGGGCCACGCCGGAGTCCAGCGCGCGGGCCGTCGCCGTCGGCTTGGTCCCGGGCACCAGGTACGGCTGGTGGAACGTCCCGGCCTCGACGGTGGCCGCGACCGAGGCCATGATCAGCGGCGAGACGGTGATCCCGCCCTGCCCGATCATCTCCCGCGCGAAGGTGCCGTCGGTGGCCGGCGGGACCTGGGCGTCGGTCTCGGTGCCGTAGGTCTGCGGCCCCAGCCCCAGGTCCCACTTCTGGTTCAGGCCGAAGTAGGTCGAGGCCTCCTTGGACAGCGGGCTGTCCGACAGGACGCCGAGCTGCCCGGTGAAGGAGGTGTTGCAGGAGTGGGCGAAGGCCCAGGCCAGCGTGGCCTTCGCGTTGACCAGGTCGGGCGTGTCGTTGTGGATGCCGTTCTTGTCCACCGCCACGCACGGGGCCGGGCTGGACTCGGTCAGGCCGTTGCGCAGCAGGTCGGCGGCGGTGATGACCTTGAAGGTGGAGCCCGGGGCGCGCTCGGCGCTGTAGGCGAGGTAGGGCAGGCCCTGGGAGGCCATCGCGAGGATCGCGCCGGTGCTGGGCCGCAGGACCACCATGCCGGAGTCCGGGTGGCTGGACACCGCGGTGGCGGCGGCCCGCTGGTACCGCGCGTCGATGGTGGTGACGGTCCGCTCCCCGGCCGGGAGGGCGTCGTCGACCCGCGCCAAGCTCGGGAACTGCGACAGCGGGGTGACGCCGTCGGAGGCGTAGGCGCCGGTGGAGTCGGGTCCGCCGGGCGTGGCGCCTTGAGCGGGCGTGGAGTCCGTCGCGGACGGTGGGGCGGCGGGGGACGTGGACCCGGAGGCGGCGCCGTCGGGCGCGGACCCGCTGGGAGTGCCGGTCGTGGACGTGCCGGTCGTGGACGTGCTGGTACCGGTGCCGGTCGCCGCTGTGCGGGCTGACTTGTCAGCCGACGAATCACCGCCGCTGAAGGCCGTGGCGGCGAGCGCGACGACGCCCGCGACGCCGATCGCCAGCCCGGATATCAGCAGCGGTTTCCTGGACGTGCGCATAAGAGTGCCCCCGATCCCCGTGACGAACTGTCAGAAAGCACTCTCTCACTCGTTCGGCGGATCCCCGCCTCCGGGGTGGCGGGGCCGGTGTCGCGTTGCTCACAAAGCCTTGATCCAGCGTGACCATTCGGGCTGCGGTGCGTAGCCGCCAGCCTGCCAGGCGTGGTGCGCGAGGGTGTTCTCGTCGAGCACCATGGCGTCGGCGCGGGTGCCGCCGAAGGCGCGGAACCGGTCCTCGGCGGCCGCGACGAGGCGCCGCCCGATGCCTTCGCGGCGCCGGCCGGGGTGCACGGCGAGCCGGTAGACGTGGCAGCGCCAGCCGTCCCAGCCCGCGATGACGGTCCCGACCAGATCGCCGGACTCGGCGTCGACGGCCAGGATCAGCGCGTCGGGGTCGCGCGCCAGCAGCGCTTCCAGGGCGCGGGAGGAGTCGGCGGGACGGTGCGCGTCCTCGGCGGCGGCCTGCCAGAAACCGAGGACGGCGGGCAGGTCGGCCGGGGCGGCGGGGCGGAGGATCGGTTCGGCCATGCCGGCCAGGTTAGGGCGGCGGCGCGGGCCGCCGGAACCGGGGACCGTGATCCGGACCCCGCCGCTCGTCGGCGCGGACGCTGCTCGTCGTCCTCGGGACGCTGCTCATCGTCCCCAGGACGCCGCTCGTCAGCCCCGGAACGCTACTCGTCGTCCCCGATCACCGGCTCCAGCAGCGATCCGGCGTTGTGCTCCAGCAGCCGCCATCCGTTGCGGGCCTCGCCCAGGACCGACCAGCAGCAGTTCGACAGCCCGCCGAGGGCGCCCCACAGCTCCTCCGGCAGTCCCATCATCCGGCCCAGCGCGACGCGGGCCGCGCCGCCGTGGGTCGCGACCACCAGGACGCCGCCGGGCGGGACCTTCTCCAGGCCGCGCAGGATCGCCGGGACCACCCGCTCGGCGACCTCGCTCTCCAGCTCGCCGCCGCCGCGCCGGATACGCTCACCGCGGCGGAAGGCCTCGAACTCGTCGGCGTAGCGGGCGCGGATCTCGTCGTCGTCCAGGCCCTGCCAGCGGCCCGCGTAGGTCTCGCGCAGGCCCTCGTCCAGGCTCACCGGCAGATCGGTGAGGCGGGCCAGGGCCTCGGCGGTGCGGGTGGCGCGGATCAGGTCGGAGGCGACGATGACGCTGGGGCCCAGGCCGGCCAGGACCCGGGCGGCACGTTCGGCCTGGGCCACGCCGACCTCGTCGAGCGGGATGTCGGTCTGGCCCTGGAAGCGGCGCTCGAGGTTCCACGCCGTGCGGCCGTGGCGCCAGAGCACCACCTGGCGCGCGTCCGCCGACGGACGGCGGTCGTGGCCGGTCCCCGCGGGGGCGGTCTCGGTCGGCTCTATGCCGCTCGCGCTCCTGCTCACGCGTCCGGTCCGGCGGCGACGGCGTCCGCATCGTCATCGGCGTCGGCCTCGTGGCCGAGCTCCTCGTCGATCCCGTGGTCGGCCTCGGCCTCGGTCTCGTCGATCAGCCCGTCGTCGACCCGCCCGGAGGCCGCGGCCGCGTCGGCCGCCGCACCGGCCGCCGGCGTCGGCCGCTCGTTGCGGCCGTTGGTCACCGAGTCCGGCAGCTCGATCAGCGGGCAGTCCTTCCACAGCCGCTCCAGCGAGTAGTACGTGCGCTCCTCGGCGTGCTGGACGTGCACCACGATGTCGATGTAGTCCAGCAGGACCCAGCGACCCTCCTGCTCGCCCTCGCGGCGGGCGGGCTTGGCGCCGATCTCCAGCAGCCGCTCCTCGATGCCGTCGACGATCGCGCGCACTTGGCGGTCGCTGTTGGCGGAGGCCAGGACGAAGGCGTCGGTGATCACGAAGACATCGCTGACGTCGTACGCCACGATGTCGTCGGCCACCTTGTCGGACGCCGCCTGGGCCGCCGCGATGGCGAGCTCCCGGGCACGGTCGGTTGCGGTCATGAGGGGTGTCTTCCGTTCGTGGTTGCTTGCGGGGCTATTACCAGGATCTCATGAGCCGTCGGCACACCGGCCGTCACTCACAGCCGTTCGCTCCCGGCCGACCGCTCCCAGGCGCTCGCTCACTGCCGGCCGCTCACTGCCGACCGCTCACCGCGTGCTGCTCGACGTCGGCTTGCGCGACGTGCTCGCCTTGCCGCTGCTGGACTTGCCGCCGGTGTCCGCGCCGCTCGGCGCGCCGGCCGACGCCGACGGCGAGCCGGAGGCGTTCGCCGCGGGCGCCGTGTCCGAGGGCGAGGGCGCCTGGTCGGCCGGGACCTGCCCGATCTGGGTCCAGTCGGCGCCGAGCACCACCCGGACATCGGTGAGCGTGGTGTCGAAGGGCTGCACCCGGACCTCGGTCTCGGCCAGGCCCAGCGCCAGCGCCACCTGCTTGCCGACCGAGGTCGCGTCCTGGTTCGGCACCAGCACGTACGTGGTCGGGGTCCCCGCCGCGACCCCCTGGTCCACCGGCGTGTAGCCGTAGCCGAGCAGCTTGGAGGCGGCCATCGCGCGGCTGGTGACGGTGTCGGCGCGGCCGGTGCCGTCGGCCACCGAGACCCGGGTCAGGCCGCCCTGGTCCTTGGCCCGGGCGGCGCCGCCGAGCAGCTGCTTGACCACGCCCGAGGCGGCGTCCAGGTCCATCACGCCGGAGCCGTCGGCGCGCAGCGGCAGCGCCTGCTGGTCGAAGCGCTTGGTCTGCTCCTCGCCGCCGAGGGCGGTCAGGATCGCGGCCAGCCGGTCGTTCGGCAGCGCCGGGTCCGGCACCGCGGCCAGGCTGTCCAGCACGGCGGCGGTGGTCGAGGCCTGCTTCGGGATCCGGGCCAGCATGCCGTCCACCACCTGGCCGAAGCGGGCCAGCTGCTTGGCCGGCGCCTCGCCCTTGGGGCGGTAGGTGGCGTAGTAGGCGGCCTTGTCCCCGGTCATGTCCTGCTTGCCGGGCTGGAACACCGGCCGGCCGGACGGGTCCAGGACCGCCGCGGCCGAGGCCGGGTCCACGTCGATGGTCACGCCGATGAGGTTGTTCAGCAGCGAGGCGAAGGTCAGCGGGTCCAGCGACCACACGCCGTCGACGTCCACGCCGATCAGCGCGCTGAGCGCGTCCTTGCCGGCCGGGGACGTGGTCGGCATGGCGCCGCCGAAGGGCTGGCTGTCCAGCGCCGTGGACTCCACGGTGAGCTCGGCCGGGATCAGCAGCGCCGCGCCCCGGGCCTTGGCGTCGGTGCCGCCCGCCACCTCGGTCTTGGCCGCGACCAGCACCACGTTCCCGACGGCGTTGCCGTCGGCGTCCTTGACCTGGAGCAGCACGGTGGTCTGGGTGGCCTTGGCGCCGTCGTCGCCGCCGAACAGGAGCCACGACCCGACGCCGGCGACGACCAGCAGCACCAGCGCGACGGCGCCGGAGATCAGCCGGACGCGGCGGCGGCGGGCCCGGTCGGCCCGGCTGTCGCCTTCGAGGAAGTGGAGCCAGTTCGAGATCTCGCCGTCGTTGTCCTTCTCCTCCGGTTCCTTCTCCGGTACGACGACCGGTTCGGGCATCGGGGGGAGCCGCTGCTCATGGGACGGCTGCTCGTAGGACGGAGCGGACTGCTCGAACGACGGCTGCTCGAACGACGGAGCGGGCTGCTCGTAAGAAGGCTGCTGGGCCGGGACTGTCGGCTGATAGAAGCCGGAGGAGTTGGGACTCCCGTACGCGGCGGGCGCCTCGGCCTCGGCATAACCCGGGCTCGCGTAGCCGTACGACTGCGCCTGGTAAGGGGCCTGCGGCTGCTGCTGGTAGGAGTCCTGCTGATAGGAATCCCGCTGATAGAAGCTCTGCTGCTGATACGGATCAGGAGCCGGCTGGTACGAGTCCTGCGGCTGATACGTCCCCGACTGGTAGTAGGCCGGCTCCGCGTACCCGCCGTACTGGTCGTACTGGTCGTACTGACCGGACTGGTCGTAGGCCGCCGCCTCCTGCTCGGCCCGCGCGACGTACTCCGCCGGCCGCTCGAACTCCCCCGAACCGCGCCGTCCGGTTCCGCCCGGACTCTGTGCCGCCTGGTGCGGGTCCTCCGCGGGACTGTCGGCGCGGCGCCGCCGTCCGCGTCCGCCACCGCCCCCGGTCGGCGGATCGTTCTCCCCCGGCCAGCTCATGTCGTCCCTGTCCCAGGGGTGTCCCGATAGAGCCCCCGCTTGTTGATGTACTGCACGATCCCGTCCGGCACCAGGTACCACACCGGCTCGCCGTGCCGGACCCGCTCGCGACAGCCGGTGGAGGAGATCGCCATGGCCGGCACCTCCACCAGCGAGGCCTTCCCCGGCGGCAGGCCCGGGTCGGCCAGCTGGTGGCCGGGCCGGGTGACGCCGATGAAGTGCGCGAGGTCGAACAGCTCCTCGGCGTCGCGCCAGGAGAAGATCTGCTCCAGCACGTCGGCGCCGGTGATGAAGAACAGGTCGGTGTCCGGGCCCCGTTCGGCCGACAGCTCGCGCAGCGTGTCGATGGTGAAGGTGGGCCCGCCGCGGTCGATGTCCACCCGGCTCACCGAGAACCGGGGGTTGGAGGCGGTGGCGATCACCGTCATCAGGTACCGGTCCTCCGTCGGGGAGACCCGGCGGTCGGACTTCTGCCAGGGCTGCCCGGTGGGGACGAACACCACCTCGTCGAGCCCGAACAGGCTCGCGACCTCGCTGGCCGCGACCAGGTGGCCGTGGTGCACGGGGTCGAAGGTGCCGCCCATCACGCCCAGCCGCGCGCGCCGGCGGCGCTCAGGCGGCGCGGCCTGCGGCCGGGACGGGACAGGAGTGGTCATGGCGGGTCACCCTACCCGGTCGGGGGCGGGCGGTGGGACTACCGGTCCCTGTTGAGGCGAGTGGTGATGAACAGCAGAACCAGCAGGACGCCCAGCACGATCGCGCCGTTCAGCGGCGGGTTGATGCCCGGGTGCTCCTTGCCGTCGGTCCCCTCGGCGAGGAGGGCGTTCGCGGCGTGGACGGCGGAGTGATAGCTGACCATGGTGGCCAGCATAGGGGGTGCCGGGACACGCGACCCCGGCAGGGTGGGCGCCAAGTCCGCCGGTGTCAGCCGCGCGGGCTATTCGCCGGGTTTCGGCCCGGTTTCAGGACGCTGCCGAGCCGTGCCGGGGGCGCCGGGGCTACTGGCCCTCGGAGTCCTTGTTCCGGTAGCCGCGCAGGCACAGCCAGGCGATCGCGATGATGAGCGCGACCGTGCCGACGAAGAACCACCGCAGCCAGCCGGCGGTCTGCGGACCGGTGCTGTGCGGCGGCAGCTTGGTCGGATCCGCGAGGTAGAGGGTCTGTGCCAAACGCATGCCGCCCACAGTACGCCCCGCCCCTTGGGAACTCGCTGGCAGGCCCGCACGTCCCACCTTAGTAAGGCTCCCAGCCCCGCCGCCGGGGGATCCTACGGGGACACCGTCGGGGCTACTGTGAGCTCAAGACACTTCTCAAGGGGGTTCCAGGCATGCCGGAACGCGAACGGTCGGAGAACTCACCGGAGCGGAACCGCCGCCGGTTCCCGGGAATCAGCTCCCGGGCGTACGAACACCCCGCCGACCGCACAGCGCTGGTGGCGCTGCGCAAGATCGACGGCTTCGACATCCTGCTGCGCAAGCTGTCCGGCTTCATCGACGAGCGCAAGATCCGGCTGTCCCTGCTGGCCGACGGGGTCAAGGTCGGCGACCTGCAGTTCCCGCGGCTCCAGGCGATGCTCCAGGACTCGGTCGACGTGCTGGACCTCGGCTTCCTGCCGGAGCTGTACGTGGTGCAGAACCCGCAGCCCTACGCCTTCACGATCGGCATGGACCGGCCGGCGATCGTGCTGTCCACCGGCCTGTACGAGCTGATGGACGAGGAGGAGATGCGCTTCGTCATCGGCCACGAGACCGGGCACGTCCTGTCCGGCCACGCCGTGTACCGCACGATGCTGTTCTGGCTGACCAACCTGGCCACCAAGCTGACCTGGATGCCGGTCGGCAAGTGGGGCATCGACATGTTCATCAACGCCCTGCTGGAGTGGTACCGCAAGGCCGAGCTGTCCTGCGACCGGGCCGGCCTGCTGGTCGAGCAGGACCTGGACGCCGCCATGCGGTCGCTGATGAAGCTGGCCGGCGGTTCGCACCTGGCCGAGATGAACCCGGTCGCGTTCCTGGAGCAGGCCCGCGAGCACGAGGGCGGCGGCGGGGTCCGCGAGTCGGTGCTGAAGCTGCTGAACCTGCAGGGCCGCACCCACCCCTACACCTCGATCCGCGCGCTGGAGCTGACGCGGTGGGTGGAGTCCGGGGACTACCAGCGGGTGATGGCCGGGGAGTACCCGCGCCGCGAGGACGACCAGCGGGCCAGCGTGCGCGAGGAGGCCAAGGCGGCGGCCTCGCAGTACAAGGAGAACTTCGAGAAGACGACCGACCCGCTGCTGTCGAAGGTGCGGGGGTTCGCCGACGAGGTGGCCGGGGTCGGCAGCCGAATAGGCGAGACGATGTACCGGAAGTGGGGTCCGACGCGGGGCGGCGAGGAGGCCGGCGCGGGCGAGGACGGCGAGGACTGAGTCCGGACGCGGGAGCGGGTGTTGAGGATCGACGCCTGATTCTTGAGGTTCGCCAAGCTGAGGTTCGACCGTGGGGACGGCCCTCGGGCCCGGGAGGCATTCCGGGGCCCGAGGGCCTTTCCCGCGCCGGACCGGGTTGCCCGCTCATCGCGGTACGCGCCGGTTCCGATTCGCGCCGGTCGCCGGGCCGCTAGATGGTGCCCACCGGATGGCAGCCGTCCGACCCCGAGTCTGACGCCGTTCCCGACGCACCGGTGCTCGGCGGGGCCGTCAGCGTCCCGTAGGGGTCCACCGGCGCCCCGGTCGGCTCGGCGCCGTCGGCCGCCCGCCCCGTGAACTGCGGATTGAGGTAGCCGTTGTACACGTCGCAGGCGCTGTTGGAGAACTGCGACAGATACCGGGTCAGCGCGTGGGTGCCCGCGGGGACGCGCGCGTCCGGATACAGCGTGAACTGGATCCGGCGGTGCACCAGGACTCGGGCCCAGGATCCCGGGTCGCCCTTGTGCGCCACGATGTAGACGAAGCGGTAGTCGCCCTCGATCTGCAGGTCGGCGCCGGACAGCGTGGCGGTCATCGTCCCATCGGTCTTCACGGTATGGCCCATGAGCATGGCCGTCCGCGGGTCGAAGCGGGTCACCAGGTAGGTCGGATCGCCGTCGGGGCTCGGCTTGGCGGCCCAGCCGTCGTACTCGGCGCGCAGCCTCTGCTCCGGATCGAGGAGCGCGAACATCGCCCGGGGATCGCCGCCCATCAGGACCGCGGGATCGAGGTTCTCGGCGACCAGGAACGTCTTGAGGGCGGCGTAGCCGGCCCCGACGGTCTGGGCCGAGTAGCCGCCGACCGCCACCGCCGCCGGCGGCACGATCCCGGCCGCGCCGTCGGCCCACTGCTGGGACGGCGAGCCGTCGAAGTACTGCTCGTCGGACGTCACCGCCCTGGCCCTGGCGGACGCGGCCGACGCCGTCGACGCTGTCGACGCCGACGACAGGGACGACGCGGCCGAGGCAGCCGTCCCGGCGCCGGACGCGGTGCCGACCGGCACCGCCGGCGACGCCCCCTCGGAGCCCTTCGACGAGGAGAACAGCTTGGGACCGCCGATGATCGCCACGGTCACCAGCGCCGCCACCAGGGCCCAGACCAGGTTCCGCAGCCAGGGCCGCCGGTGCCGCACGGGCCGGGGCGCGGACTTCGGGCCGCCACCGCCGGGCTTCGGGCTCAGGTCCGCCGGCGGTCCATCGGTCCGCCAGCCGGTGTCCTTGGGCTCGTCCTTCTTCCACTTCTCGGTCAGCTCGCGCTGCCGCGCCGACGGTTCCTTGTAGGCCGCGCTCTTGGTCGACTCCTTGGTGAACGACCGTTCGAGGTCGGCCCACTCCTGGTCGGAGAGCAGCGGCTCGTCCCCGGGGTCGCCGGCGCGCTTGTTCTTCTTCGTGGCCACTGAGGCCTTCCCCCACCGTGATCGGGCCCGGCCTCCCGGCCGCGCTGCGGATCTGTCGGGCGGAAGGCTACCGGGAGCGGGGTGACACCGGATGAACTGGGGTCGGACCCCCGCTGTCGCAGGGGCCTGATTCGTTCTGCTCCGGCCGGCGCGGGCTACTCCCGGATCTGGCCGTCGCCGACCATCAGGTACTTCGTGGAGGTGAGCTCCGGCAGCCCCATCGGGCCGCGGGCGTGGGTCTTCTGCGTGGAGATGCCGATCTCGGCGCCGAAGCCGAACTCGCCGCCGTCGGTGAAGCGGGTGGAGACGTTCACCCCGACCGCGGCGGCGTCCACCCGCAGCTGGAAGGCCCGGGCCGCGTTCAGGTCGCGGGTGACGATCACGTCGGTGTGGCCGGTGTTGTAGGCGTTGACGTGCTCGATCGCGGCGTCCAGCGAGTCCACGACGGCCGCCGACAGGTCCAGCGACTCGTACTCGGCGGCGAAGTCCTGCTCGGTCGCCGGCACCACGGCGGCGGAGTACGCCGCGACCCGCTTGTCGCCGTGCACCGTGACGCCCTTGTCCGCCAGCGCGGCCAGCGCCCCGGGCAGGAACGCGTCGGCGACGTCGGCGTGCACCAGCAGCGACTCGGCGGCGTTGCAGACGCTGTAGCGCTGGGTCTTGGCGTTGATCAGCACGCGCAGCGCCGTGTCCAGGTCGGCGGAGGCGTCGACGTAGACGTGGCAGTTGCCGGTCCCGGTCTCGATGACCGGCACCCGCGCGTTGTCCACGACCGACCGGATCAGCGCCGCTCCCCCGCGCGGGATGAGGACGTCGACCAGGCCGCGGGCCGCCATCAGGTGGTCCACCGCCTCGTGCGAGTCGCCGGGGACGAGCTGGACCGCGTCGGCCGGGAACCCGGCGGCGGCGAGCGCGTCGCGCATGACGGCGACCAGCACGGTGTTGGACTCCTTGGCCGAGCTCGACCCGCGCAGCAGCGCGGCGTTCCCGGACTTCAGGCAGATGCCGGCGGCGTCCACGGTGACGTTGGGCCGCGCCTCGTAGATGATGCCGACGACGCCCAGCGGCACCCGCACCTGCCGCAGCTCGATGCCGTTGGGCAGCACCGTGCCGCGCACCGTCTCCCCCACCGGGTCGGGCAGCGAGGCCAGCTGCCGCAGCGCTTCGGCGATGGCGGCGACCCGGGCCTCGGTCAGCGTGAGCCGGTCGACGTAGCCGGCGGCCGACCCGCCGGCCCGGGCCCGCTCGGTGTCCCGCTCGTTGGCGGCGACGATCTCCGCGGTGCGGGCCACCAGCGCGTCGGCCATGGCGTGCAGCGCCGCGTCCTTCGCCCCCCGCGGTCGCTGAGCCAGCTCGGCCGCGGCCTTCTTGGCTCGGCGGGCGCTGTCGAGGACTTCGGTTCGCAGGTCGGTCATGGTCCCAGCCTACGGCGGCGACGAGAGGCACGGCGGGAGTTTCAGGGGGTGGGACGCCGCGCCACCGGCCGCGCCACCGGTGGCGGCGCGGCCGTCCGCCCGGCTACGGCACCACCAGCGGCTTCACGGTCAGCTGGTAGTCCTCGCTGATCCGGCCATCCTCGGCCAGCGCCAGGAACACGCGAGCCGACCAGGCGGTCTCGCCGACCGGCCCGGTGGCCTCGGTGGCGTGGTCGAGGCGGATGGTGAAGACCACGATGTCGTCGTGGCGGGTGGCGTCGTCGCCGCCGGAGGCGGTGTAGGCGCCGGTCGCGATGAAGGCTTCGTGGGCCTCGGCGACGCGGTCGGTGAGGGCGGCGTGGCCGTAGTACTGGTTGCCCTCAACGAATTCGACGCCGTCGGGGGTCCAGAGGTCGGCCACCGCCTTGGCGCGGTCGTCGGGGTCGGCGACGGTCCAGACGGCGAGGTAGCGGTCCACGACGTGGGCGAAGTCGGCGGTGAGGTCGGTAGTGGTGGCTGCGGTGTTCGTCATGGCTGCGACTCTGCGGGCGACCGTAGCGGGAGGGTCAAGGCGCCGGAGCGGGCGAGACTCTCCGGTAAGGGGAGACGCCACAATCGGGGCATGGCCTTGTTCCTGTCCATCGGCGACTTCTCGCGCGCCACGCACCTGACCGTCAAGACCCTGCGCCACTACCACGAGCTGGGACTGCTGGAGCCCGCCGACGTGGATCCGGCGACCGGCTACCGGCGGTACTCCGTCGGCCAGATCCCGGCCGCGCAGGTGATCCGCCGGTTCCGGGAGCTGGGGATGCCGTTGGAGGAGATCCGCACCGTCATGGCCGCGCCCGACCTCGGGACCCGGAACCGGCACATCGCCGCGCATCTGAGCCGGCTGGAGGAGGAACTCGGGCGGACCCAGCGCGCGGTCGCGTCGCTCCGGGCGCTGCTGACGCCGTCGGACGCCGACGCCGTCGCCGACATCTCGTTGCGCGAGGTGCCCGGGGCGTCGGCGGCGGCGATCACGGAGACGGTGGACATGAGGGACGGCGCGGCCTGGATGCAGGGGGCGCTGGGCGAGTTGTACGCGACCGTGGCGGGGCAGGGGCTGGCGCAGACCGGACCGGCCGGAGGTCTGTTCAGCGAACCGGTCTTCACCGAGCACTACGGCGAGTCGACGATCTTCGTCCCCTGCGACGGGCCGGTGCGGCCGATGGGGCGGGTACGGCCGATCTCGGTGCCGGCGGCCGAACTGGCGGTGATCGAGCACGCCGGTCCGCCGATCGAGTCGGACCGGGCCTACGGGGCGCTGGCCGCCTACGTCTCGCGCCACGCGCTCGCCGTGCAGGGCCAGATCCGCGAGTACTACCTGGTCGGACAGCGGGACACCGCCGAGGTCGCGCGGTGGCGGACCGAGGTGTGCTGGCCGGTGTTCCGGGTCGGGAGCTGAGCTTCGCCGAGCACTGAGCTTCGCCGAGAACTGAGCCTCGCCGAAGACTGAGCTTCGCCGAGGACTGAGTTTCGCGGAAACCGGGATTCGCCAGGCGATGCAACGGATCGCGGGCCCGCCCGGGTCTGGTGGGTGTCAGCGAGCGGGGCCGCGCAGCCCCGGGACAGGAGTGCGACACCCATGGCGCGAGCCGAACGGGACGCGGAGTTCAGCGAGTACCTCAGAGCACGGTCGGCGTGGCTGTGCCGCGTCGCCTATTTGCTGTGCGGCGACTGGCACCGGGCCGACGATCTCGCCCAGACCGCCGCCGTCCGGCTCTACCGCCAATGGCCTCGCGCGTCGCGCGCCGAGAACATCGACGCGTATGCGCGCCGGACGCTGGTGAACGTCTTCCTGTCCGAGCAGCAGAGCGGCTGGTTCCGCTTCGCCTTCCCGCACCGCACGCCGATCGAACGGGAGGCGCCGGCACTCGACGCCGACGTCTCGCTGGATCTGCGCGCGGCCTTGGAGCGTCTGGCCCCGCGCCAGCGCGCGACCGTGGTTCTGCGCTACTACTGCGACCTGTCGGTCGCGCAGACCGCGGAAATCCTGGGGTGCTCGGAGGGCAACGTCAAGAGCCAGACCTCCCGCGCGCTGGCCACCCTGCGGACGCTGTTGGCGCCCGCGACGGCCGCGGAATTGGAAGGGATCACGGGATGACGGAGGAAGCTTCTGAAGGGTCCGGCGGCCTCGCCACCGGGCTGCGCGATCTGGCGGACGGCGAGCCGCCGCGCATGCTGGACGTAAAGCACATCGTGCACGTCGGCCGCTCCGGTCTGGTGCGGCGGCGGATGGCGGCGATCAGCGGCGGGACCGTCGCTCTGGTCGCGACCGGGCTGGCGGTGGGGGTCCTGGTGCCGGCCGGGAGTGCGGGGCGGGGCGGGTCGGCCGTGGGCGCCGGGGTGCCCGCCGCGACGCCGAGCACGACGCCCGCCGGGGCCGCCTCACCGTCGGGCGACGCGCCGCTGCCCGCGCAGGTGGATCCGCACGATCCGGCGGTCACCCAGTGGCAGTTCGGGTACCTGCCGGACGGGATGGGCGCCACCGGCGGCGGCGGTGGCACGGCCGGTGGCGGCACCGTGGGGGCCTATGCCGACTCGGGCTTCCGGCTCCAGCTCGGACAGCTGAACGGCGAACCGGAGCTGCATCAGACCACGGACGGGTCGGCGCCGACGACGAAGATCCCGGCGCGGGTCACGGGGGCGGTCAAGGCGCTGTGGCTGGGGTATGCCGACGACCGCGTCCTTCAGCACACGGGCATCGTCGGCGACTTCGCGACCCTGGCGTGGGAGCGTCCGGACGGGCAATGGCTGCGGATCGACGTCGCGCACGCCGAGAAGCGCGCGGATTGGCAGGAGCAGACGCTCAAGGCCGCGGCGAAGGTGGTCCGGCAGGACCGGTCGGTGCCGATGCCGATCAAGCTGTCGAGTGTGCCGAAGGGCTTCGAGTCCATGGGGGCGAGCACCACGCGCGACAGTGGGAACGCCACCGCCGAGTTGAACTTCTGGACGGCGCCGGACCACAGCTCCGCCCCGATCGTGATGATCGTCGCCTTCAAGACCGGCAGCTGGAAGATCGGCGACTGGGTCCCGCCGCAGAACAAGAACACCTGCGAGGACTCCAACGGCCTGACGGTGTGCGTCAGCTCCCCGGTGCCCGAGCCGGGGCCGCTCACCGACGCCGGCGGGGCGAAGGGGCTGCTGGGCCGGGTCACGTCGCTGGGCAACGATCCGAGTCACTGGACGACTGCTGTGCTGCCGTAGGCGAGGGCGGGGCCTTCGGCAGTCTGTGGACGTCCGGTCCGCGGAACTGGGACTTAGTGATGCAGCCGGAGGCCCTGCTACTGCAAACGCCGACCTCAGCGCAGCACGACCAGGTCGTCCCGGTGCACCAGCTCTCGCTCGTACTGCGGCCCGAGCGCCGCCGCCAGCTCACGCGTGGACCGTCCCAGCAGCTCCGGCAGCTCGCTGGCGTCGTAGTTCACCAGCCCGCGCGCCACCGGCACCCCGGCGGCGTCCACCAGCTCCACCGGGTCTCCGGCGTTGAAGGACCCTTCCACGGCCGTCACGCCGGCGGGCAGCAGCGACAGCCGCCGCTCGACCACGGCCTGCACCGCGCCGGAGTCCAGGCGCAGGGCGCCCCGGGTGTCGGCGGCGTGGGCCAGCCACAGCAGGCGCGTGGGGGTGCGCGAGCCCGTGCGGTGGAACAGGGTTCCGACCACCTCGCCGCGCAGGGCCCGGGCCGCGTGCGCGGCCGAGGTCAGGACCACGGGGATGCCGGCCTCGGTGGCGATCCGGGCGGCCTCGACCTTGGTCGCCATGCCGCCGGTGCCGACCCCGGCCTTGCCGGTCCCGCCGATCGAGATCCCGGCCAGGTCCTGCGGCCCTCGCACGTCGGCGACCTGGGAGGTGCCGGGCTTGGCCGGGTCGCCGTCGTAGAGCGCGTCGACGTCCGACAAGAGCACCAGCAGGTCGGCGTGGACCAGGTGGGCCACCAGCGCGGCCAACCGGTCGTTGTCGCCGAAGCGGATCTCGTGGGTGGCGACCGTGTCGTTCTCGTTGACGATCGGCAGCACCGCCATGTCCAGCAGGCGGGCCATGGTCTGGTGCGCGTTCTGGTAGTGCGAGCGCCGCGTCATGTCGTCGACGGTCAGCAGCACCTGGCCGACGGTGCGGCCGTAGCGGGCGAAGGAGGCCGTGTACCGGCCGACCAGCAGGCCCTGGCCGACCGAGGCCGCCGCCTGCTGGGTCGGCAGGTCCTTGGGGCGCTTGCGCAGGCCCAGCGGGGCCAGGCCGGCGGCGATGGCGCCGGAGGACACCAGCACCAGCTGGGTGCCCGGGACGCCGAGCCGCGAGGCGATCGCGTCGACCAGGGCGTCGACCCGCTCCCCGGACAGGCCGCCGACCGCGGTGGTCAGCGACGAGGAGCCGACCTTCACCACGATCCGCCGGGCGGCGGTCACCTCATCCCGGGAGCCTTCCCCGGATCCCACGGTTTCGCGCAGCTGGCCGGACACGGTCGCTCAGGGCCCTTACTCTTCGTCGTCGGAGAACACGTCGATTGTCCCATCGGCGCGGCGCCGGTGGGCCTTGCGGTACTCCGCGTCTCGCGATGTGGGCCGCTCCTCGTGCAGGCGCAGGCGCGGGTCCTCGCCGCGGCGGCCGCCGGTGGCGGTGACGCCCAGGGCGGCGGCCCCGGTCGGGATCGAGGGCTGCCAGTCGAAGACCACGCCGCCGCGCGGGCCGTCGCCGATCACGACCGTGTCGCCCTCGTGCGCGCCCATCTTGACCAGCTGGTCCTCGACGCCGAGCTTGTGCAGGCGGTCGGCCAGGTAGCCGACGGCCTCCTCGTTGTTGAAGTCGGTCTGCCGGACCCAGCGCTCGGGCTTGGTGCCGCGCACGAAGTAGGCGTCCTCGGCCTCGTCGTAGCTGATGGTGAAGCCGACCTCGTCGACCGCCTTGGGGCGGATGACGATGCGCTCGGGCTCCGGCTCGATCCGGGCGGCGCGGGTCGCCTCGACGATCTTGGCCAGGGCGAAGGACAGCTCGCGCAGGCCGGCCCGGGAGACCGCGGAGACCTCGTACACCGTCAGGCCCCGGGCCTCCAGCTCGGGCCGGACGATGTCGGCCAGGTCCTTGCCCTCGGGGATGTCGGTCTTGTTCAGCACCACCAGGCGCGGGCGGTCGGACAGCCGGCCGTAGACGCCCCACTCGGACTCGTCGCGGCCGGCCTCGTAGGCGAGCAGCTCGGCCTCGATGACGTCCAGGTCGGAGATCGGGTCGCGGTCGCTCTCCAGGGTGGCGCAGTCCAGGACGTGCACCAGCACCGCGCAGCGCTCGATGTGCCGCAGGAACTCGTGGCCCAGGCCCTTGCCGTCGGAGGCGCCGGGGATCAGGCCCGGGACGTCGGCGATGGTGTAGACCGACTCCCCGGCGCTGACCACGCCCAGGTTCGGGACCAGGGTGGTGAACGGGTAGTCGGCGATCTTCGGCTTGGCCGCCGAGACCGCGGCGATCAGCGAGGACTTCCCGGCGCTGGGGTAGCCGACCAGGGCCACGTCGGCGACCGACTTCAGCTCCAGGGTGAAGTCGCCGTCCTCCCCCGGCTCGCCGAGCAGGGCGAAGCCCGGGGCCTTGCGCTTGGAGGTGGCCAGCGCGGCGTTGCCCAGGCCGCCGACGCCGCCGTGCGCGACGACGAACCGGGTCCCGGTGCCGATCAGGTCGGCCACCACCTCGCCGAAGCCGTCCTTGACCACGGTCCCGGCCGGCACCGGCAGCACCAGGTCGGCGCCGTTGGCCCCGGTCTGGAAGTCGCCGCCGCCGGGCTTGCCGTTGCCGGCCTTGCGGTGCGGGGAGAAGTGGTAGTCCAGCAGCGAGTTGGTGTTCGGGTCCACGACCAGGACGATGTCCCCGCCGCGGCCGCCGTTGGCGCCGTCCGGGCCGCCGAGCGGCTTGAACTTCTCCCGCTTCACCGAGGCGCAGCCGTGGCCGCCGTTCCCGGCCGTGACATGCAGCTTCACGCGGTCGACGAATGTCGCCATGGTCAGCGCCTCCTTGCTGTGGGTACTGGGGGTCGAACAAGCGCAAGGCGGGCCGGGGATTCCCCGGCCCGCCTCGCAGAGCTGGCTGTCGCGCCGGTGGCTACTCCGCCGCCGGGACGATCGACACCACGCGGCGCCCGCGCAGGGTGCCGAACTCCACCTTGCCGCCGGCCAGGGCGAACAGGGTGTCGTCCTTGCCGCGGCCCATGTTCAGGCCGGGGTGGAAGTGGGTGCCGCGCTGGCGGACGATGATCTCGCCGGCGTTCACGTTCTGGCCGCCGAAGCGCTTCACGCCGAGGCGCTGGGCGTTGGAGTCGCGGCCGTTCTTGGAGGACGATGCGCCCTTCTTGTGTGCCATTGGTCAGCCGCCCTTTACTTGTTGCCGCTGTCGATAGCGGTGATCTTGATCTGGGTGTGCTTCTGGCGGTGGCCCTGGCGCACGCGGTAGCCGGTCTTGTTCCGGTACTTGAGGATGTGGATCTTCGGCCCCTTGGTCTCCTCGACCACCTCGGCCTTGACCTTCACGCCCTCCAGGACCCACGGGTCGCTGGTGACCGAGTCACCGTCGACGAGCAGGATCGCGGACAGCTCGAGCTCCTGGCCGGCCGGGGCGCCGGGGAGGCGGTCCACCTCGACGACGTCGCCGACAGCCACCTTGTGCTGCCGTCCGCCGCTCTTGACGATCGCGTACACCGCGAAACTCACTCTCTTCTCGTCGACTGTAGGTCGATCTAGGTCGATACCACACGCTTTGACCAACTCATCCGCTGGTCATGAGCGCCCGGCGCTTCTTGGCGAGGCGCGGACTTGACGACCCATCGAGCCGATCATCATCCGGGCCGCATCTGCTCTCGCAGGAGCCCTGTGATGGAGGCACACGTATCGCATGCCGAAGCTCAAGGGTACGGAAGTCCCCACCTCAGGGTCAAACTGAGGTCCGGGCTGCTCCGGCCCGGCGCACGGCCGGGCCGGAGCAGGGCGTCAGCTGTGCGTCGCCGGCGGGCCGGCGGGACGCTTGGCGGCGCGGCGGACGCGCAGCCCGCGGCGCTTGGGCGCCTCGTCGGTCTCGGGGTCGGCGTCGGCGTCGGTGTCGGCGTTGCCGTTGGCAGCCGGGGCGGAGGCCGTGGCGGGCTGGGCGGCGGCGGTCGCCGGCTGCCCGGCTTCCTCGACCTGCTCGGCCTGCTCGGCCTCGGTCTCCTCCCGGTCCGCGACGGCGGCGCCGCCGTTCGCCGGCGGGACGTAGACCGTGTGGGCCTGGACGTCGCCGACCGCGAGGCGCTCGGTCACGTCCGCCTCCTCGACGGCCACCACGTCGCCGGCGGTGACCACCGGGGCCACCACGTGGGCGTGGTCGGCGACCTCGTCGACGTGGCTGTGCTCGGAGACGGTCACGACCTCGGCGCCGTCGGCCTCGGACCGGTCGTCCGCGCCGTCGTCCTGGGCGTCGTCGTCCTGGCCGCCGCCGCTCGCCGCGACCTTCCGCACCGAGCGCACCGTGACCGGACCGGCCAGAGCGGCCTCGCCGTCGGCGAAGTCCCGGAAGTCCTCCGGCACGCCGTCGACGTCGTACTGCGGGTCGAAGTGCTGCTGGCGGTCGACGTGGCCGTGCGACTTGCGCCGCTTGCGCCGGCCGCGGCCGGTCTCCGGCTCGTCGTCCAGGCCGTCGTGGCCGTCGTGGCCGTCCTGGCCGGCCTCGGACCGGGCCTCGCCGGTCCGGGTGGCCTCGGCGGCGCCGGCGGCACCCCGGGCGTCGCCGGACCCGCCGCGGCCGCCCTTGCCGCCCTGCCGGCCGCCGCGGTCGTGCTGGCCGTCGTCGTGGCTGTGGCCGTGGCCGACCGGCACCGGCTCCATGTGCACCAGCACCCCGCGGCCGTTGCACTTGTCGCAGGTCTCCGAGAACGCCTCCAGCAGGCCCTGGCCGACCCGCTTGCGGGTCATCTGCACCAGGCCCAGCGAGGTGACCTCGGCCACCTGGTGCTTGGTCCGGTCCCGGCCCAGGCACTCCAGCAGCCGGCGCATCACCAGCTCGCGGTTGGACTCCAGGACCATGTCGATGAAGTCGATGACGATGATCCCGCCGAGGTCCCGCAGCCGCAGCTGGCGGACGATCTCCTCGGCCGCCTCGATGTTGTTGCGGGTGACCGTCTCCTCCAGGTTGCCCCCGGAGCCGGTGAACTTGCCGGTGTTGACGTCGATGACCACCATCGCCTCGGTGCGGTCGATGACCAGCGAGCCGCCGGAGGGCAGCCAGACCTTGCGGTCCAGCGCCTTGGCCAGCTGCTCGTCGACCCGGTGCACGGAGAAGATGTCCAGCTCGGAGGTCCAGCGCTCCAGGCGCGGGGCCAGGTCCGGCGCCACGCCGCCGACGTAGCCGCGGATGGTGTCCCACGCCTCGTCGCCGGAGACCACCAGCTGGCTGAAGTCCTCGTTGAAGATGTCGCGCACCACGCGCACGGTCAGGTCCGGCTCCCCGTACAGCAGGGTCGGGGCCGAGCTGGCCGAGGACTGCGCCTTGCGCTGGATCTCCTCCCACTGCGCGGACAGCCGCTCCACGTCGCGGCGCAGCTCGTCCTCGGTGGCGCCCTCGGCCGCGGTGCGGACGATGACGCCGGCGTTCTCCGGCACCACGGCCTTCAGGATCGCCTTGAGGCGGTTGCGCTCGTTCTCCGGCAGCTTGCGGCTGATCCCGGTCATGGTGCCCTCGGGCACGTAGACCAGGTACCGGCCGGGCAGCGAGATCTGGCTGGTCAGCCGGGCGCCCTTGTGGCCGATCGGGTCCTTGGTGACCTGGGTCAGGACCGCCTGGCCGCTCTTGAGCACGCTCTCGATGCGCTTGGCGTGGCCGGTGACGCCGGCCGCGTCGAAGTTGACCTCGCCGGCGTACAGCACGGCGTTGCGGCCCTTGCCGATGTCGACGAACGCCGCCTCCATCGAGGGCAGCACGTTCTGGACCTTGCCCAGGTAGACGTTGCCGACGTAGGAGGAGGACTGCGCGCGGTTGACGTAGTGCTCGACCAGGACGCCGTCCTCGAGCACCGCGATCTGGGTGCGGTCGCCGCTCTGGCGCACCACCATCACCCGCTCGACGCTCTCCCGGCGGGCCAGGAACTCGGCCTCGGTGATCAGCGGCGCCCGGCGGCGGCCGGTGTCCCGGCCCTCCCGGCGGCGCTGCTTCTTCGCCTCCAGGCGGGTGGAGCCGCGCACGCCCTGGACGTCGTCGTCCACCACCAGGCCGCCCTTGCGGTCCCGGCTGCGGACCCGCGACTCGCGGACCTTCACCACGGTGTTCGGCGGGTCGTCCGGGCTCGCCTCGACGGCCTCGCCACCGGCCCGGCGGCGCCGGCGGCGGCCCCGGCGGCTGGAGGAGCCGCCGCCTTCCTCGTCGTCGTCGTCCTCGTCGGCGGCGTCGGCCTCGGTGTCGGCGGCGGCACCGCCGCTCGGCTCGACGGCCTCGGCCTGCTCGGCCCGGTTCCGGTTCCGGCTGCGCGTCCGGGTGCGGCGGGTCGGGGCCGGCTCGGCCTCCTCCTCTTCCGCCTCTTCCTCGTCCGCGGTGGTGTCGGCCTTCGCGGCCTTGGCGGCGGCCTGCTGCGCCACGGCCGCGGCCAGGTCCGGCGCCTGGAACAGCAGACCGGCGGCCGGCGCGGCGGCCCGGGCCTCGGTGTCGGCACGGGCGCGGTCGGCCGGGGAGAGGCTGTCGAGGTCGACGGTCTGGGCGGCGAGCGCCTCGGCTTCTTCGTCTTCCTCGGCGGTGGTGTCGGTGGTGGAAGTGGTGGCTGCGGCGGCTGCGGCGGTCTGGGCCGCGGCGGCGGACTTGGCGGCCCGGGTGTCCTGGGCGCGCGGCGGGCCCGCCGGGGCGCTGGCGGCGCGGCGGCGGGTGCGGGTCTTGGCCGGCTTGGCCTCGGCGTCCGGCTCGGGGGCGGACTGGTCGGCGGCGGCGTCGGCGTCGGCGGTCGCGGTCGGGGTCGCGGTCGGGGCGGCGGTGGAGGCGGTCACGGGGTGGGATGCCGCGGTGGACGCCGTGGTGGACCCTGCGGTGGCCGGGGCGGCGGCACCGGCAGCGTTACCGGCCCGAGAGGCGTCGGCGGCCGGCTTGGTCTGGTCGGCCTTCGGCGCGGACTGCTGCTTCGTGGTCTTGTCCGGCACCGTCGGCGACGAGAAAGGGCTCACGAAAGGAGAGCCGAGGGCTGCGGCCCGGGACGTGGTCCTGGGGGCGGAGCCTTCGGTGGTGGAGCCTTCGGCCGCGGAGGTGCTGGCCGTGGAGGTGCTGGACGCACTGGACGCGGCGGTCTCGGTGGTCGAGCCGGCTGTTCCGGCGTCCTCGGCCGAGGACGCGTCGGCACCGCGACGGTTGCGGGTGCGCGAGCGGCGGCTGCTCTGCTGGTCGGCCGACTCGGTGTCGGCGCCGGCGTTGGCGCGGCGGCCGGTCTGCTGGTCGGCAGCGTCGGCGTTGGTATCGGTGTCGGTGTCGGTGCCGCCGGTCTTGGCGGTGGAGTCCGAGGTGGACTCGTCGGCCGCGGACGCCTCGTCGGCAGCGGAATCCCCGCCACCGCTCCGGGCAGTGCGGCCGGAAGCGGTCTTCGCGGCGCGACCTCGGCCGCGGCCCCGGGTACCGGTCTCGGACGCCTCGGCGCCCCCGTCCCCGTCCCCGGCGGAGTCCTGCTCCGACCCAGCGGACTGGGTCTCGGTCTCGGCCTCGGCGTCGCCGATCGTCTGCTCGGACGCGACAGCCTTCTTCCGCGTACGCGTCCGGGTGGTCTTCTTGGCAGCGGGCGCCTCGTCGCTGTCCGCACCACCGGCATCACTGCCGGCCTCGGCCGCGTCACCATCGACCGCGGCCGGTTCCGGCGCGGCGACCTTCTTGGCAGCGGTCTTGCGGGCCCGCTTGGGCTTGGTGGCCTCCGGCTCGTCCTCCCCCGCCGGAGCCGCGGAGGCCCCGGCCGGGGCGGATTCCTCCGCCGGGGCCTGCGGCGGTCCGGCCGGCCGGCTGGCCGCCCGGCGGCGGGGGCGCTTGGGCGCCTCCGTCCCGCCTTCGTTCGTCGCGGCCGTGGTGGCCGCCTCCTGCACATCATGCGTCTGCGCCGGCTCATCGCCGGGGACGCCGGTGGGCTCGTTCTCGAGCATCCGGGCGGTTCTCCCGTCATGCCCCCCGGGCGCGCGCGAAGCGGTGCCCCACATCATCCGCCGGATACAGCGGTCGATGGGCACAGCCGGCGAATCCCTGACAGATCCGGGTGCTCTGCGGCGCCACACAGGTGGCTGTTGTGGTCTTCACCTCGCCGGTCCGGGGCCTGCCCGCATCACGGGATCCGGCCTCCGACCTGACGAGAAGTCTGGTTGGGTCGTGCGCGCGACGTCATCGCTCGGTCGTCGGCCCCGCGGCGGCCCGGTCCGGATCCAACGGATCGGACAACGCCTCCACGCTCACACTGGCCGTCACCTCGAACCCGTCCCGCAGCGGACCCTGCGCCAGCCGCGTCACCTGGGGCGGGACGGGCGGCACCAGGCCGGCCACACGACCGAGTCCGGTCAGGACGTCGTCGGGTCGAACGGCGGGTGTCAGGTGCCGCACGACTAGTCGCAGTATCGCACAGGGCCGCTCCACATGCCCGTCACCCCGGCCGCCGATGCCCTGACCTGCGGAGACTCCGTCACCCGGAGCGTCGCCGGGCGCGTCGTCCTGGCCGACGGCGCCCTTCCCGTCGGCCACGCCTGTTGTGTCGGCCAGCGCGGAGATCCCGACGACCGCCGAGCGCGCGTCGAAGGTACGCACCCCGTTCTTCGTCATCCGCTCCACGGGCACCTCCCCGGCGGCCAGGAACGCCGCGACGGCCGCCGCGGCCTCCTCCGGCGCCACCCCGGGCAGCCGGATCTCCCAGACCGAGGCCTCCAGCCGCTCCATCAGATTCGGCGTGGCGGCCGCGACCACCTCAAGAATGTCCAGGTCCGGCGGCAACGACCCGTCCAACGCGGCGGCCAGCTCCGCAGGATCCAGCACCCGCGTCACCCCGATCTCGACGTACTCGGCCTCACTGGCCACCCCGGTCGGCGCCGCACCGGCCCACGACACCTTCGGATGCGGCGTGAACCCGGCGGAGTACGCCATCGGCACCCGCGCCCGCCGCAACGCCCGCTCGAACGCCCGCTGAATGTCGCGATGACTGGTGAACCGCAGCCGGCCCCGCTTGGCGTAGCGGATGCGGAGCTTCTGAGCGGTCGGCGGCGGGGGCGGGCCGTCGGGCATGCGGGCCACGGAGCGGGCCTCCTCGGTGATGCGGATGGGTCGGGTCGGTGACTGACGGTCAAGGATAGCGGGCGCGGGAGGGCGGTCACATTGAGTGATGGGTGGATGACCCTTAGAACGGACTGCGCCCTTGGTCGGATCCGTGCGGATCCAGCCAAGGGCGCAGGTTGCGTGGTGCCTGATCTGTTGCCTGTTGCCTGTTGCCTACTGCGGGCAGGGCCGGGGCGGGGCGGTCGGCTTAGCGCGGGCCGGGGTGCGCGCCCGGGTTGTTCCGCGCGTAGATCCACTGGCCGGGCTGCCCGATGAGATCGCCGACCTGGTTCTTCAACCCGTCGTCGAGCACCGCCGGACCGCCGAACATGACGGCGTCGGAGATGGAACCCGAGGCGTTGCGCAGGTAGTCGGCAGTCTCCGACGGCAGCGCGGTCGGCCCCGTGAGCAGCAGCGGCCCACCGACCGAACCGGCCAGCACCCCACCAGCCAGCGCATCCGGGAACTTGTACCCGGTCGCGATCCCGACGACCTGCGGCCCACCGAAGAACGTGTGCGCAACCGTCGCCGCCGTCACGAACCGGTCAGACCCCCACACCGCCCCCGCCGGAATCCGCACCGACGCCAACGCGTCCACACCCTGCTTCCCGACCCCGTACACCGTCCGCTGCGGCACCGCGTTGATGAAGTTGAGCGTCGCCGCCGGCATCACCTTGTCATCGGTCAACACGACAACAGTGTTCGGCCGCGACGCAGCAACAGCACCGGCAGCAAGCGCGTCCGGAAAGTTCATACCAGTGGCGGTCAGAATGGTCACCGGGTCATGCGTATACGTCGGCACAATCGTCTCGGCCACATCCACAGCCGTCTCGAACCGATCCCGCCCACCAATACGCGTCGGCCGGAACCCGGCATCAGCAATCTGCTGGAACGTATGCGCCGAAATAGCCTGCGTCTGCCCGAGCACATAAACGAACGCACCCGGCTTCAACGTCCGATGCAGCTCAGCCAACGTCCGCGGATCCAACGACCCGGTATCCGTCAGCAACAGCGGCCCCCGACCACCCTTCAACTGCCGCGCAAGCGCAGTACCAGCGAGAGCGTCAGCCGCAAGGTCGGACCGCGCAATCACAGCCATGTCCGCCTGGCGAGCAGCCGGCGGATTCGAAGCAGCCGGGTCCCACGACCAGTGCGAGATCTGAATCGCGGTCTCGATACGGTCGAGACCGTCGAGACGCTCGACGAGGTTGACGGGGTTGGCGCCGTTGGGGAGGTTGCCGGGGTCGCCGTTCGGCTGCCAGGAGAGGCGGCCCGTGATGGCGGGTATCCGGGGATTCTCCGGGGCGTCCTGCTGGGCCGCCATGACACGGACGTCGCCGCCGGCGTTGAAGGCGATCTGGGAGCCGTCCGGCGACCACACCGGCGTGTTCGACTTCTGGTTCGTGGTCTTGTCGTGCGTGAGCTGCACCGGCGACGTGCCATCGCTGTTGATGGTCCAGATCTGGTTGATCGGGACAGCGGCCTGGTCGGGGAGCATGAACGCGACGCTCTTGCCGTTCGGCGAAATGGACGGCGTGAAGCCCAGGTGGTTCAAACCGATAGCAGTGTCCTGGTATCCGTCGTAGATCCAGATACTGGAGTACCCAGCGGAGCTGATCCGCTGGAAGACGAGCTTTCCGTTCGCGCCGCCTTGCGGGGCGGAGTCCTTGTCGCCCGACTGGTGACCCGCGGAGAGCTTCTCCACCGCGCCGCCCAGGCTGGGAACCTTGTACAGGTCGCCGCCCATCGCGAAGACGATGAAGCTGCCACCGTTCAGCCATGTCGGGTGCGTCGGCGCCGCCGACAAGCCGCTGGCGATGACAATCCGGTCTGTACCGTCCGCGCGCACCGAGACGACCTGGTTGGCCTCGTCGATGTAGACGACCCGGCTGCCATCGGGTGCCCACTCGGCATCGGTGACCTTCTGCGAAGGCATCGCCTCGCTGCCGACGCCACCGTTCTGGCTCGCGTCGAAATGCAGTTGATTGTCACCGACGGTGACTGTCAACCGTCCGTTGGACGCTCCTGGAAACGTATGTGGCGTCGGATTGGCATGCGCTGGCGCCGCCAAAGAAGTGGCTGCGGCGAGGGCTGTCGCGGCGGCGGTGGTGAGCTTCTTCGCGGACACCTTGTTCTCCCCTGAACGTAGATCCGGGTACTGAGATCCGGTTGGTCAGCCTATCCACCTCGGGGGCGGGGGTCTACCCTGCGCGATATGGCGGTCGCCGGGCGCCATCATCGGGGGGTGGGGCGGGGCTGATCAAGGTTCTGACTTCTTCGGTGGGCGAATTGTCGAGGTGGACAGGGCGAGCAGGGTCAGGCCGGTGAGGAGGCCCCAGAAGGGGGCGCCGATGCCGGCGATGGTTATGCCTGATGCCGTGGTGACGAAGGCTGCTGTCGCCGCTTCTCTATGACGTGTATCACTCAGTGCTGTCGTCAGGGATGCGCCCAGGGCGGGGAGGAGGGCCAGGCCTGCGACGCCTTCTATCAGGAGGGGTGGGGCGGCTATGAGGAGGGTGGTGGCCATGGCTGCGCTCAGGCCGAGGGCTATGTAGAGGGCGCCCGCGGTGGTGGCGGCTATCCAGCGGCGGCGGGGGTCGTGGTGGGAGTCGGGGCTGGCGGCCAGGGCGGCGGTGATGGCGGCGAAGTTGATGGGGATGCCGCCAAGGGGGGCGGCGAGGGTGCTGGCGGTGCCGGTGCCGATGAGGACTTCGCGGATCGGGGGTTCGTAGCCGTAGCTGCGCATCACCGCTATGCCGGCGAGGTTCTGGGACGCCATCGTCACCAGGTAGAGGGGGACGGCGAGGCTGATCAGGGTGCCGGGGTCGAAGTGGGGGGCGGCGGTGGTGAGGGTGGGCAGGAGGCCGCCGGTGAGGTGGCCGCGGGTGGTGGGGTCCAGGGCCAGGCCGATGAAGGCGGTGGCGAGGGCGGCGGGGACGGCCCAGCGTTTGGCGAGGCGGCCGAGGAGGACCCAGACGGCGATCGCGGGCAGGGCCAGGCGGGGCAGGTGGACGGCGGCCTGGGCCGATTCCAGGCAGATGGGGGCGATCACGCCGGCCAGCATCGCGGCGGAGATGGGGGCCGGGATCGCGGCGATCCAGCGGGTCAGGGTGCGGGAGAGGCCGGTCACGGCGATCAGCAGGCCGGTCACGAGGAAGGCGCCGACGGCTTCGCGGTAGCCGGTCGCGCCGCCGTGGCCGGAGTGGGCGCGGCCCGCGCCGACGCTGACCAGGAGCGCCGCGCCGGGGGTGGACCAGGCGATGCTGATCGGCATCCGGTGCCGGACGCTGAACACGATCGCCGTGGCGCCCATCAGGACACAGACAACCAGGAGCCCGGACGCCGCCTGCCGTTCGGTGGCGCCGACCGCGCGCAGGCCCGCGATCACCACCGCGAAGGAGCTGGAGAAGCCGACCAGGGCCGTGACGACGCCCGCCCCGAACGTCGGACCCAGTCCGGCGAGCCGGCCGCCTCCGGAGGGTTCGGCCCCGTCAGCGGATGTTCCCCCTATGGAACCCGATTCCGGCCCCGCCGAGGGACCCCCTACCGACCCGGATGACTCGATGGCACTCATCACGACCCTCCCCTGTTCCGTACACGGAACAAGCTAGCAGCTCCACTTCGTGTAGGTTGCCCCTTATGGGTGACGGCACGGCGGCGGACTTCGCCACGCAGATCGGCGAGCGCATCAGACGTCTGCGACGCGAGCGCGGCGTCAGCCTGTCCGCCCTGGCGGCCGGCGCCGGCGTGGGCAAGGCCACGCTGTCCGGCCTGGAGGACGGCTCGCGCGGCAACCCGACGATCGAGACCCTCTACGCCATCGCCGGCCACCTCGGCGTCCCCATCAAGGCCCTGCTTCCCGACCCCGCCCGCCCCGGCGACGCACCGCTGGAGACGATCCACGGCACCGCGGTCTCGGCGTCGCTGCTGGAAACCTTCTCGGACGCCGACGTGGAGACCGAGCTGTTCCGCCTCCACATCCGCCCCGGCCACAAGCAGCTGTCGCCCGCGCACCCGCCGGGCACCGTCGAGTATCTGACGGTCTTCACCGGCACCGCGCGCGTCGGACCGCCGGACGCCCTGTTCATCGTCCCGCCCGGAGGCCACGTCTCGTGGGCCGCGGACATCCCGCACACCTACAGCGCGATCGGCACCGACGACGTGTATGCCAGCCTACTGATTCGCACGCCGCGCACGCACATTCCACGCGTATCCGAAGCCTGATACGCCAGCCGGCTAGCCCCGGCTAGCCCCGCCTAGCCCCGCCTAGCCCCGGCCGCCACGTCCGGTCAGCGCGCGCCGAATGTCCCGCCGCGCCGCCCGCAAGGCGCCCAGCACCGGCTCCGTGATCTCGTGCCGGTACCAGGTCCGGACGGCTCGCAGCCGCCGCGCGACCGGCTGGGCGACCGCCCGCATCCCCCGGCCCACCCACTTCGCCGCGTCCCAGAATCCCTTACCGGCAAAGCGAATCGGCACCCACACCGAATGCGTCCACAACCACACCGCACCGCGCCCGATCCTCGCGCCGACGCGCGCCGCGAACTCGAAGGCCTGGACGATGACGTGGAACAGTCCGACGATCCAGTGGCCCAGCACCTTCAGCAGGTGCCACAGGCCGCGCGCGAGCAGGACGAACGGCCGCGACAGGTGATACAGGCCTCGAACAATGACGCGTCCGATCGCCCGCGCGGCTATGCCGATCGGGTGCAGGATCCACCGGTGGATCTGGCGCCCGACCCAGCCGAATCCGTCGCGCACACGCCGCGCGACGGCCGCGATCCCGTGCCCGATCGGCGTCAGAATGGAGAAGTACACCCAGGTGATGACGAAGCTGATGCCGCGCCCGACGGCGTCGACCCCGGCGGCGATCACCCGTACCGTCGCGGCGATGCCATGGCCGATCGGCGTGAGGACGACGCGGTAAATGGCGGCGAGGCCGTGCCCGAGGGCGACGAACACCTTCCCCGTGCCGCGTCCGGCCCACCGCAGCGGCCACCACAGCACCCGCGTCGCGGCCCAGCCGATCGCCCGTCCGACGGCGCGGAACGGCCGCCCGACCACGGACGCCGCCTTCCGGATCCCGCGTCCGGCTTTGCGCAGCCCGCGCCATCCGACGCGGCCGACGGCCTTCACCGACTCCCAGGCGACCTGGAACGGCGCGATGACGATGACCGCCACGATCCGGATCGGCCAGCGCAGCACGGTGCCGAGCCAGCCCGGCTCGTAGTCGTCCTCGTCGCCGTAGTCGTCCTCGTCGGGACCCCCGAGGAAACCCTCGCCAGAGTCGTCGCGCGCCGGATCCGGCTCCGCACTCCCCCGCACCGCGACGCCCCGCGCCGGATCGGCGGCGCCGAGCAGCGCGAGATCGATCAGCTCGGGTCCGCGAGCCGCGGTCTCCACGTCGTCACGGACAGGTTCAGCCATGACAGCACTTTACCGGGGCCGCCACCAGCGACAACGTCGATCACACAGGGTAGCCGCGCCCTCATCGCCCGCCATTGACGCGGGTGAACCAGGACATTACCTTGGCTCGCGAATGTCCATCGCTGATCAACGTCAGCAACGCCGCTCTGGGAAGGCACGGGCCTGTCGATGACCCGCATACCGGTTGGCACGATCGGCCTCGTCAGCGCGCTCCTCGCCACCGGCGCCGCACTCTCCGCACTCTCCGCGTGCAGCAGCGACCCGGCGGCCGCGAGTCCGAACAGGATCCCCGAGGGCCAGGCGAAGACGGCGGTCGCCGCGCACGTGGCCGAGTTGTACCAGGCCGCCGGGCTGACGCCGACCTCGTCGGTCGCGCCGGCGCTGGCCGTGTGCGGCCAGACGGGCCAGCAGACCCCGGACTACTCGGTCGGCACCAGCATCCGGTTCCCGATGTCCTCGCCCGACGACGCGAAGCAGGCCATCACCAAGGTCCAGACCTTCATGGGCGCGCACGGCTACACCAAAATCAGTACCGTGATGAACGACTCCACGTATCTGGTCACCGGCTCGATAGACGGCCAGACGTGGGGTGTCGACTACTACCCGAACGCGGACAAAGAGCTGCGGATCCAAGGCGGGACCGGCTGCAACGTCAAGCCCGACAGCACGGCGCCTCCGCCGAAGTCGACCTGACGCGTCGCCGGCTGCGCTCTCGCGACTCTGCGCTCTCGCGACTCTGCGCGCACGCGATTCAACACCCGCGCACGCGATCCAGCGCCCGCGCCCGCCAAAACAACCCCTACTGCTCCCCGCGCAGCATCGCCGCGGCCCGCTCCGGCCCGATGTCGTTCATGAACGCCCCGGCCCCGGACTCGGTCCCGGCCAAGTGCTTCAGCTTCCCGGGCGCCCGGCGCAGCGCGGCGAGCTGCCAGCGCAGGTGCGATTCGGCACGCCCGGCGCCGACCGGGGCCTGGTACCAGGACCCGATGTACGGCATCGGCCCGTCGAACAGCCCGTCCAGGCGCCCCACGCAGTCCTTGCCGATCTCGGCCAGTTCGTCGCGCTCGGCGGCGGTCAGCGCGGGCAGGTCCGGGACGTGGCGGTGCGGCACGATGTCCACCTGGAACGGCCAGCGGCCGGCATAGGGCACGTACGCCGTGAAGTACCGGCCGGACGTGATCACGCGCGCGGCCTCGGCACGTTCCTCGGCCAGCGCGTCGCAGGCCACGCATCCGCCGGTGCTCCCGTGGTACGCGGTCGCGACTTCGAGCATCTTCCGCATCCGGGGCGGGACATAGGTGAAGGCGTAGATCTGGCCGTGCGGATGGTGCAGGGTCACGCCGACCTCGACGCCACGGTTCTCGAAGCAGTACACGTACTCGATCCCCGGCCGCTGGCCGAGCTCGGCGGTGCGGTCGGCCCAGACGTCGACGATGCTGCGGATCCGCGCGACCGGCAGCGAGCCGAACGAGGAGCCGTGGTCGGAGGAGAACACCACGACCTCGCACCGCCCGGTGTCGCCGGCCAGCGACGGGAAGCGGTTCTCGAAGACCGCCACGTCGTAGTCCGCCGCGGGGATCTCGGTGAGGCGGCCGGGCGGGCGCGAGGGGTCCAGCGGGCACTGGTCGGCGGCCGGGAGGAAGATCCGGTCCTGGCGGTGCCCGGCCACCGTGGTGAACTCGCCGGTCAGCGGATCGCGGCGGAGCTGGCTGGTGGTGGACACGGTCGGCAGGTCGCGCTGGTCGGCGGCGGAGCGGTCGTGACCGGGGGTCTCGTCGTAGTAGATCAGCTCGCGGCCGTCGGAGAGCTTGGTGACGGTGCGCGTCAGGACGGGGTCCATGACGGGGTCCATGGTCCAGGCCTCCATCAGACGATCCGGCGCGCACCGGCGGAGGCGACGGCCGGGAAGAACTGGGGTTCGGCGTATCCCTGTTCGGCGAAGGCGGCGCGCACCGCGTCCTGCACGGCGTCGAGCTGGCCGCGGTCGACCAGCGCGATGGCGCTGCCGCCGAAGCCGCCGCCGGTCATCCGGGCACCGTGCGCGCCGGCGACGACCGCGGTGGCCACGGCGAGATCGAGTTCGGGGGCGCTGACCTCGTAGTCGTCGCGCAGCGAGGCGTGGGACTGCATCATCCGGTGGCCCAGCGGCGGCAGCGAGAAGTGCTCGTGGTTCAGGATGGCGACGAACTGCTGCACCCGGGCGTTCTCGGTGACGACGTGGCGGACCCGGCGGGCGGTCGGCTCGTCCAGGCCGACGGCGACCTTCGCGAACGCCTCCGGCAGGTCGGCCAGTGCGATGTCGCGCAGCGCCGGGACGCCGAGGAACTCGGCGGCGCGCTCGCAGGCCGCGCGCCGGTCGGCGTAGCCGTTCTCGCCGTGCGCGTGCGAGACCCGGGTGTCGATCACGAGCAGCAGGGCGTCCTCGGCGGCCAGGTCGAAGGGCTGCGGTCGGACCTCGCCGGTGCGGGTGTCGATGAACAGGACCGCGCCGTCCTGGCCGAACGCGGAGGACATCTGGTCCAGCGGTCCGCAGGGCACGCCGGCGTAGATGTTCTCGGCGCGCTGGGCGTGGTGGGCGAGTTCGGCGGTGGTGAGGTCGAACCCGGAGACGCCGGCCAGGGCCAGCCCGGTCGCGCACTCCAGGGCCGCCGACGAGGACAGGCCCGCGCCGACCGGCACGGTGCTGGTCAGGTAGAGGTCGGCGCCGGAGACCGGGAAGCCGGCCTGCTGGAGCACCCAGGCCACGCCGACCGGGTAGGCGGCCCAGCCGGTGACCGCGGGGTCGGCCAGCGGGCTCATGTCCGGGTCGGCGGCGTCCCGGTCGTCGGCGGCCGAGCCGGGGCCGACCAGCGCGTCGAGCGGGATCTCGACGGTCTCGCCGAGCTGGGCGGCGTGCACCCGCAGGATCCGGTCGGCGCGCGGCGCGGCGGCCGCGTAGCAGGCGCGGTCGATGGCCATCGGCAGCACGAAGCCGTCGTTGTAGTCGGTGTGCTCGCCGATGACGTTGACCCGGCCCGGCGCGGTCCACACGCCGGCCGGCTCGGCGCCGAACGTCTCCCTGAATCCGGTGGACGCCGACTGCGCCCCGTCCGCGGCCGATCCGGTCTGACGGCTCACCGCCACCCCTCACCCCACTGTTGCGATCCGTTTGATTCTGTTCGGATCTGGTGGGGTCAGGGTAGCGGTGAGATCATCCCCGCGACAAGCCGGGACGGCCGGGAGAACGGCTTCAGACCACGGTCAGCGGCAGCAGCTTCACCCCGGTCGGGCCCACCTGGATCTCGGTGCCCATCTGCGGGCACACGCCGCAGTCGTAGCACGGGGTCCACCGGCAGTCCTCGACCTCGGCGCCGCCGCCCTCGGCCGCCTCCAGCGCGTCCTGCCAGTCCTCCCACAGCCAGTCCCGGTCCAGCCCGGAGTCGATGTGGTCCCAGGGCAGGACCTCGTTGTACTCGCGCTCGCGGGTGGTGTACCAGGCCAGCGAGACCGGGCTGCCGGCGAGCGCCGCCTCGGCGGCGTCGGCCCAGCGCTGGTAGGAGAAGTGCTCGCTCCAGCCGTCGAAGCGGCCGCCGCGCTCCCAGACCTCGCGGATGACCGCGCCGACCCGGCGGTCGCCGCGGGAGAGCAGGCCCTCGATCACGCCGGGCTTGCCGTCGTGGTAGCGGAAGCCGATGGCCTTGCCGTAGTTGCGGTCGGCGCGGATGGCGTCGCGCAGCTTCACCAGGCGGGCGTCGGTGGCCTCGGCGTCGAGCTGGCCGGCCCACTGGAAGGGGGTGTGCGGCTTGGGCACGAAGCCGCCGATGGACACGGTGCAGCGGATGTCGCGGGTGCCGGAGGCCTCGCGGCCGGCCTGGATCACCTTGCGGGCCAGGTCGGCGATCTGGAGCACGTCCTCGTCGGTCTCGGTGGGCAGCCCGCACATGAAGTACAGCTTCACCTGGCGCCAGCCGGCGGAGTAGGCGGCGGTGACGGTGCGGATCAGGTCCTCCTCGGTCACCATCTTGTTGATGACCTTGCGCATCCGCTCGCTGCCGCCCTCGGGGGCGAAGGTCAGGCCGCTGCGGCGGCCGTTGCGGGACAGCTCGTTGGCCAGGTCGATGTTGAAGGCGTCGACCCGGGTCGAGGGCAGCGACAGCGAGGTGTTGGTGCCCTCGTAGCGGTCGGCCAGGCCCTTGGCGACCTCGGCGATCTCGGTGTGGTCGGCGCTGGACAGCGACAGCAGGCCGACCTCCTCGTAGCCGGTGGCCTTCAGCCCGGCCTCGACCATCTCGCCGATGCCGGTGATGGAGCGCTCGCGCACCGGGCGGGTGATCATGCCGGCCTGGCAGAAGCGGCAGCCGCGGGTGCAGCCGCGGAAGATCTCCACCGACATCCGCTCGTGCACGGTCTCGGCCAGCGGGACCAGCGGCTGCTTGGGGTAGGGCCACTCGTCCAGGTCCATGACCGTGTGCTTGGCCACCCGGAACGGCACGCCGGGGCGGTTCGGGGCGACGCGGCGGATGCGGCCGTCGGCCAGGTACTCGACGTCGTAGAAGCCCGGGACGTAGACGTTGCCGGTGCGGGCCAGCCGCATCAGCACCTCCTCGCGCCCGCCGGGCCGGCCCTCGGCCTTCCAGGCCCGCACGATGTCGGTGATGGCCAGCACCGCGCCCTCGCCGTCGCCGACCACGGCGGCGTCCAGGAAGTCGGCGATCGGCTCGGGGTTGAACGCCGCGTGCCCGCCGGCGATCACCAGCGGGTGCTCCAGCGTCCGGTCCGCGGCCGCCAGCGGGATCCCGGCCAGGTCCAGGGCGTTGAGCAGGTTGGTGTAGCCGAGCTCGGTGGAGAAGGAGACGCCGAACAGGTCGAAGTCCCGCACCGGCCGGTGGGCGTCCACGGTGAACTGCGGGATGCCGCGCTCCCGCATCACCTTCTCCATGTCCGGCCACACCGAGTAGGTGCGCTCGGCCAGGACGCCCTCGCGCTCGTTGAGCACTTCGTAGAGGATCATGACGCCCTGGTTGGGCAGCCCGACCTCGTAGGCGTCCGGGTACATCAGGGCCCAGCGGACGTCGCAGGCGTCCCAGTCCTTGACGGTCGAGTTGAGCTCGCCGCCGATGTACTGGATCGGCTTCTGCACCCCGGGCAGGACCGCTTCGAGCTGCGGGAACACGGATTCGACTGGCATTGGCTACTCGACCTGGGCTTTCTGGCTCACCGGGCGGCGGCGGGTGGCGGGCGGGTGTGACGGGCGTCACGGCCCGGGCGCACTGCGGCGCAGCTCCAGCCTAACGCGTGCGCGCAGGGTGGCGGCTGTCACTCGTTCGGGTGCCCGCCCCCCGCCACTCGGTCCAGCCGCACCGCCGCTCAGTCCAGCGTCACCGCCGGCCGCGTCGCGCGCAGCCGCACGTTCTCGACCAGGCCGATGGCGATGAAGCTGGCGAACATGGACGAGCCGCCGTAGGAGACGAAGGGCAGCGGGATGCCGGCGACCGGCATGATGCCCAGGGTCATGCCGATGTTCTCGAAGGTCTCGAAGGCGAACCAGCTGACGACGCCGGCGCAGACCAGCATGCCGAACAGGTCGTCGCACTGGCGGGCGATGGCGATGCCGCGCAGCAGCAGGACCGCGAACAGGGCGATGAGGACCACGCCGCCGACGAAGCCGAGCTCCTCGCCGGCGACGGTGAAGACGAAGTCGGTCTGCTGCTCCGGGACGTAGCGGCCGTTGGTCTGGGTGCCGTTGAACAGGCCCTTGCCCAGGACCCCGCCGGAGCCGATGGCCAGCCGGGCCTGGGCGGTGTTGTAGCCGACGCCCTGCGGGTCCAGGTGCGGGTCGGCGAACGCCGCGAACCGGTTGACCTGGTGCTGGGCCAGCAGGTGGAGCTGGGTGGCGGCGACCGCGGCGGTGGCGGCGCCGACCCCGAGCAGGGCCAGCCACTTGCCGCTGGTGCCGGCGAAGACCAGCAGGCCGGCCGTGGCCACCATGATCACCATGGCCGAGCCCAGGTCCGGCAGCAGCATGATGATGCCGGTCGGGACGCCGGCCACCACGGCCGCGGCGGCGATCCGGCGCGGCGGGACCGCCTCGGCGACGTGCTCGGACAGCACCCCGGTGCTCGACTTCAGGGTCAGCACCACGGCCAGCCCCAGCACCACCGCGACCTTGGCGAACTCGGCCGGCTGGATGGAGAAGCCGCCGCCCAGCACGATCCAGGAGTGCGCGCCGTTGATCGTCGTGCCCAGCGGGGTCAGCACCGCCAGCAGCCCGAACAGCGAGAGCACGGAGAACACCGGCGCGCAGGCCCGCACCCAGGCGTAGGACAGCACCGAGGTCCCGGCCATCAGCACCAGGCCGATGACCAGGTTCATCAGGTGCCGCTTCAGGAAGAACTGCGGGTCGCCGCCGGTCAGGCTGGTGCGGCCGCGGGTCGCGGACCACACCAGCACGGCGCCGTAGACGGACAGCGCCAGCGCCGTCCCGGGCAGGACCCAGTCGAAGCGGCGCAGCCGGCTGGAGCGGCGCCGGGTCTCGGCGACCGGCATCGCGGCCGGGCCCTTGTTCACGGCGGGGTTCAGGGTCACGGCGTGGCCTCGCGCATCTCGGGGCGGTCGGAGCACGTCCGACGGCGACGGCGGTCGGTCTGGCGCGCGGGCCGGGCGTCCACGGTCCCGGCGCTCACGTCGTCGGCTTCTTCGCCGACGGCGGGGACGCGGCCGTCTGCTGGGACGTCCCCGAGCCCCCGGAGTCCCCCGTCCCGGGCGCGGGCGGAGGCGGCGGCGTCGGCAGCGTGGTGGCCGGCGGCAGGGCCGGCAGCAGCCCGTCGGGCCGGATCGCCGGCAGCGCGGTCGGCAGCGTCCCGTTCGGGTCCGGCTTGCCCATGTCGACGCCGAACAGCGCCTTCAGGATGTTCCCCACCGACGGCCCCGAGGTCCCGACGCCGGTGCCACCCTGCGACACCATCATCGCCACCACGTACCGCGGCCCGGTCTCGGTCCCGGCGAACGCCACGAAGCACGACGTCGTCTGCTTGCCGTAGACCTCGGCGGTCCCGGTCTTGGCGTACGCCGGGATCACGTTCTGCGGCCACCCGGCGAACGCCGGGGCCGCGGTGCCCTCGACCGCCGTGCCGTGCAGCGCGTCCTTCAGGAACCCCAGCGTCGAGCCCGACACCGGCAGCTTGCGGGTGACGATCGGCGCCAGGTCCTTGACCAGCTTGCCGTCCGGGCTGACCAGCGCGCGCCCGATCTGCGGCTGCATCAGCGAGCCGCCGTTGGCGATCGCCGCGTACACCCGGGCCAGCTGGAGCGGGGTCACCAGGTCCCCGCCCTGGCCGATCGCCGAGATCACGGCGTCGCCGGGCTTGTACTGGTTGCCGTCGACGCAGTTCTCCTTGGCGATCGCCTGCAGGTACTTCGCGCGCTCCGGGTCCGGGCCGGCCAGCTCCGGGTAGCCGTCCTTGGCGCGCTTGCACCAGATGCCGTGCATCTTGTTCCACGTGGCCTGCTTCTCGGCCCGGTCCTGGATGTCGCCAGCCGCCTCGCCGGGCAGGTCGATGCCGGTCCGGGCGCCCAGCCCGAAGGCGTGCGCCATGGTGGCGATCGGCTCGGCCGGGTGCGCCACCGGCTTCATCCCGCCGTCGCGCTGCCACATGTCGAAGGCGACCCGGTAGAACACCGTGTCGCAGGACACCTCGATGGCCCGCTTCAGCGAGATCGGCCCGAACGCCTCGCCCTCGAAGTTGGTGAACGACTGGCCGCCGTAGGAGAACGAGGGCGAGCAGTCGTAGGTCCCGGTGCCGAACCCGTCCTGGAGCATCGCCGCGGTGGTCACCGCCTTGAAGGTGGAGCCCGGCGCGAACTGGCCCTGATAGGCCCGGGACAGCAGCGGGGTGCCGGCCGACTCGCCGGTCAGCGCCGCGTAGTCGGCCTGCGAGATGCCGCCGGTCCACACGTTCGGGTCGTAGGTCGGGGTGCTGGCCATCGCCACCACCCGGCCGGTGCGGGCCTCCAGCACCACCGCCGCCGCCGAGTCCGCGACGTAGGGCTTGCCGTTCGTCGGCGAGGTCTGCGACCGGGCCCGGGCCACGGCGGCGGCCAGCTCCTTCTCGGTGATCGCCTGGATCCGGGCGTCGATCGAGGTCACCAGGTGGTCGCCGTCGACCGGCGCGGTGTCGGCGACCGTGGACTGCGCGTGCCCGACGATGTCCACCGCGACCTGGGTCACGCCCGGCTTGCCCCGCAGGTAGGAGTCGTAGGTCGCCTCCAGCCCGGCCCGGCCGACCAGGTCCGAGCGCTGCATCACCTCGCCCTTGGCCGCCGCCGCGCCGAGCTCCTTCTCCGTGGCCGGCGACAGGTAGCCCAGGATGTGCGCGGCGTTCAGGCTGTACGGCGCCGGGAAGCGGCGGATGGTGTCCGGGCCGGCCAGCACGCCGGGAAACAGGTCGTGCTGCTCGGAGACCGCCAGCGCCTGCTGCACCGAGACGTTGCGCGCGACCGGGATCGGCTGCAGCGGCGAGCCGTTCCAGCAGGGCTTGGGGATGTTCGGCGCGCAGGTGCGGATCTGGTCGGAGATCGCCTGCGGCGTGGTGCCCAGCACCGAGGCCAGGCGGGCCAGCGTGGCCGCGCCGTGGTCCCGGCCGCCGAGCAGGGTGTTGCGATCCACCGACAGCGTCAGCGCCGACCGGTTGTCGACCAGCGGCCGGCCCTGGTCGTCGAGGATGTCGCCGCGCACCGCGGGGGTGACCACGGTCCGCACGTCGTTCGCGGCCGCGGCGTCGCGGAAGGTCTGGCCGGTGCGGACCTGGAGGTACCACAGCCGCCCGACCAGCGTCGCCAGCAGCGCCAGCACCAGGACCCGGAGCACCATCAGGCGGGTGCGGCGGCGGTCGGCCAAGCGGCTCTGCGCGGACGTCATCTACAGCACCTGCGTGCTGCCGGCCGAGGCGCGGCGGTTCAGGGTCTTGACGCCCGGCAGCCGGCTGTGCGAGCGCTGCGTCGGCAGGCCGCGCGAGTCGCCCCGGCCGAGCAGGAAGGCCACCACCGGGACCACGAACGGGGCCAGGACCCCGGCGTAGAGCGCCGAGGCCGCGGCGGCGGCCGCGACGCCCTGGACCTCGCCGGTGCCGACCGCGTAGTCCAGCGCCGTGTAGAGGAACGGAGCCAGCGCGGCCAGGGCCGCGACGAGCAGGATCGGCCGCACGACGGTGCCGCGCACCGCCTGAGCGGCCCGGCCGGCCAGGTAGCCGGACAGGCAGAGCACGAAGGCCTGGCTGCCGATCGCGTGCGCGGCCGGCGGGGTCAGGTCGGCGGCCAGGCCCAGCAGGAAGCCGACCAGCAGGCCGGCCCGCGGGCCGCGGACGAAGGCCACCGCGGCGACCACGGCCAGCAGCAGGTCGGGGGCGGCGAGCGGCAGGCGCACCGCCGAGAGCAGGAGGTCCTGCAGCGCGAGGACCAAGGCCAGGCCGCACAGCAGCGCGAGGATTCCGGTGAGTCTCAAGGTTCCACGTCTTCCGGGTCGTCAGCGGGTGAGCGGGTACGGGGACCGGCGCCCGACGGCCGGCGTCATTTCGGCGTTGTTCCGACGTGATTCCGACGTCACCACGGCCTCACTTCGGCGGCACCAGCGCGTCGCGCGGATCGGTGCGCGGCGGCGCGACCACCACCCCGACCGTCTGGATCGCGCCGTAGTCCACGTACGGCTTGACCGTCGCGGTCCGGGTCAGCGATCCGGGCGTGGGCTGCACCGCGGTCACGGTGCCCAGCGGCACGCCCGGCACGAACGGCGAGCCGCCGGAGGAGCCGAAGGTCAGCACCGGGGTGCCGAGCGGGATGTCGGCCTGCGGGTCGTAGAACTGCACGCTGAACCCGCCCGCGCCGCCGCCGGTGGCCAGCCCGACCTGGCCGCCGCCGCCCGGGCCGCCGGCCCCGGGGGTCCGGACGCCGACCGTGAACCGCGGGTCGGCGGCCAGCAGCACCGTCGCGGTGTCCGCGCCGACCGCCGTGGTCCGGCCGATCAGGCCGTCGCCGCCGAGCACGGTCATGCCCGGCCGCACGCCGTCGACCGACCCGGCGTCGATGGTCGCCGACCAGGTGCCCTGCTGCCGCGGCGCGAAGGCCAGCACCCGCGCCGGGACGGTGCGGTAGCCGCCGAGCGCGGCCACGTGCAGCAGCTTGTCCAGCTCCCCGGCCCGGGCCCGGGCGTCGGCGGAGGTCTCGTTCTGCTCGCGCAGCGCGGCGTTCTCGGCCTTCAGCCGGGTGATCTGCTTCTGGTCGGCCGTGCTGTGGCCGAGTCCGTGCACGAAGTCGGTCACCGGATTCGCCGCGGCCGAGACCGCGTGCTGCACCGGGCCGAAGGCCGCCTCGCCGGCCGCCCGCAGCGGGCGCAGCGGGGACCGGGCGCCGCCCCGGGCGTCCACCGTGATCATGGCGAAGGCCGCCGCCAGCAGTACCGCCAGCAGCAGCCTCGTCCGCTTGTCGTCACGCACGCTCCCCGGCTACCTCCGCCCGGGACGGCGACGGTTGTTCAGCGAGCCGAGCACCGGCGCCAGCGCCTCGAACTCCTCCAGGCAGCGGCCCGAGCCCAGCACCACCGAGTCCAGCGGGTTCTCCGCGATGTGCACCGGCATGCCGGTCTCGTTGCGGATCCGCTCGTCCAGGCCGTGCAGTATCGCCCCGCCCCCGGTCAGCACGATGCCCCGGTCCATGATGTCGCCGGCCAGCTCCGGCGGGCACTTGTCCAGGGTGTCGCGGACCGCGTCGATGATCGCCGCCACCGGCTCCTCGATCGCCTTGCGGACCTCGGTGGAGGACAGCAGGATCACCTTCGGCAGGCCGGAGACCAGGTCGCGGCCCCGGACCTCGGCGCGGGTCTCCTCCCCGGCGTCCCAGGCCGAGCCCACCGTCACCTTGATCTCCTCGGCGGTGCGGTCGCCGAGCAGCAGCGAGTACTCCTTCTTGACGTACTGGATGATCGCGTTGTCCAGTTCGTCGCCGGCCACCCGGACGCTGAGCGCGGTCACGATGCCGCCGTAGGAGATCACCGCCACCTCGGTGGTGCCGCCGCCGATGTCCACCACCATGTTCCCGGTGGCCTCCTGGACCGGCAGCCCGGCGCCGATCGCGGCGGCCATCGGCTCCTCGATCAGGTGCACGCTGCGCGCGCCGGCGGCGCTGGCGGCGTCCTCCACCGCACGCTTCTCCACGCCGGTGATCCCGGAGGGCACGCACACGATGACCCGGGGCTGGGCCAGCCAGCGGCGCTTGTGCGCCTTGCGGATGAAGTAGCGCAGCATCCGCTCGGCGACTTCGAAGTCGGCGATGACGCCGTCCTTGAGCGGACGGATCGCCACGATGTTGCCGGGTGTGCGGCCGATCATCTTCTTGGCCTCGGCCCCGACCGCGAGCACCGCGCCGGTCCCGGTGTCCACCGCGACCACCGAGGGTTCGTTGAGCACGATCCCTCGGCCGCGTACGTACACCAGCGTGTTGGCGGTACCCAGGTCCACCGCGATGTCCCTACCGATGACCGCCATCCCGGAGCCCATGCGCGATCCCCATATCTTCCGACGCTCGGAGGTTGCAGAAGTCTTGCCGTCACTGTCGGCGTCCGGCCCAGTGCTCTGAGCAACGCCTTCGATCGATCCTAACCAGCGTTATGCCCGATGCATCCCGGGGAATCCGATTCACCCCCAGGCGGTACGCCCGAACGGGTGAGAAGCCTTATGTCAGGGCTCTGCGCAGCTCAGGGGCCGTGGAACCGGCCGGCCCGCGGGCGGCCCAGGCGTGGCGGCGCGGCTCATGGATCCAGGATCGTCAGGCCGCGCGCCGGCCACCGGCCCGCCGATTCCAGCCGCCGGCAGACGGCCAGCATCGCCCCCGCGCAGGCCACGGCGGCGCCCACGGCATAGGACTGCGCGGCCCAGTACGCGGCCTCGTCGCGGGCCGGCACCGTGGCGGCGCCGTGGTACCGCAGGGTGAAGGCGGCGCCGACGGCGAGGGCGGCGGTGGCGACGCAGACCAGGAAGATGTACATCAGGCGCGGCCCGAGCCTGCTGCGCACCCGCGAGCGGGTCGGCAGCACCAGGCCGAGCTGCGCGACCGCGGCCAGGCCGGCCAGGCCGACGGCGAGCGCCAGCAGGTCGGCGGCGACGGCGTCGGAGAGCCGGTGCCAGTGCGCGGCCACGGTCGCCGCCCCGGAGACGGCGGCGCCGGGCAGGGCGAGCAGTGTGACCGGGACGTACCAGCGGCGGCTGACGACGATGAGGGCGGCGAAGAACAGCCCCATCGCCGCGGCGGTGTGGCCGGAGGGCAGGGTGTTCGGGGCCTGCGACGCCGCGTGGGCGGCCCCGCCGGCCGGGCCGAGCTGCGGCCGGCCCGGCAGCGCGCCCTTCAGCAGCCGGGCCCCGACGACGGCGCCGGCGGCGGTCAGCACCCCGCACAGCGCCAGCAGCCGACGGCGGCGGACCAGGCCGACCGCGGCGATCACGGCCAGCGACAGCGCGAAGCTCTCGGCGGTGATCCGGTTGAGCCACCGGTCGGCGTCCCCGTACCAGGTGCCGCCGCGGTGCTGCCGGGCCCCGGCCAGCGCGGAGTCCTCGAAGCCCGGCCCCCAGCGGGTCCGGACGGCGAGCAGGTAGACGACGAACACACCGGCGAACGCCACCGCCGCGACGGCGAGCAGCCGGGCGCACAGCTCGCGGCGCGAGCCGACGGTCGTGGTACGGCGGTCGACGGCGAGGGCCGGTTGGTAGAGCATGCGGTGGGGGTACCCGGTGCGGCGGGGCGGGTCGCCGGGGTTGGGCTGAATTGGTGACCGACGACGAGGGGCGGGGGTGGCACGGAACCATGGGGACGGAGCCCGGAACGGGGACGGAGCCGGGACGGGGATACATAGGGTCGACGCGGACCGATGGAAAGCCGGCGCGGAGGAATCCACGCGCGACAGGACCCGGTGACAGATCGCAGCGTCCGGACGGGACGCCTCCGCCGACCGCCGCCGGCTATCGCCTGCTGCTGGTCCTGATGGGGGCGGCGGTGCCGTTCGTGGTGGTGTTCGGGAGCGAGTTCCTCGTCGGCCTGCGGCAGACGCCGGACGTGCGGGACGGCTACCGGCCGAGTTGGAGCCTCGCCTGCGCGATCGCCGCCGTCTCGGCCGGCGTCTTCTACGGCGCTCTCGTCGCCGCCCGACGAAGCCCGGGCCGCGGCATCGCCAAGGCCCGTCGTCGGCAGGGTTATCGGAGACAGTACGACGCCCAGGCCGAGGCCTACTGGGAGGACCTGCGCACCAGGTACTTCGGCCCGAAGCGGGTGCCCTTGGCGTTCGTGGTGACCCCCGCGCTGTGGCTGCTCCCGATCACCTTCACGGCCAGCGACCTGGGGCCGCCGGACCCGGTGACCGGCCAGGCCCCGGTCTACGTCGGCAACCTGGTGGCGGGGTTCGCGCTGGCGGTGGCGCCCGTGCTGGTGTGGTCGCTCGCCGGACGCACGGTCACGGCGATGTGCCTCGGCGCGTGGTCGGCGTACGCGGGCTGGACCGAGGCCGGACATCCGTTCGCCGGCGGGGTCGCCGGGTTCGTGGGGCTCGCGGCGACGCTCGTCGTGCTGGTGGCGACGGTCGTGGTGCGCAGGCGGCGGCCGGCGAGGTCCTGAGGCCTGAGCCCCGGGGCCCTCGGCCCAGCCCTCAGCTCAGCCTCAGCCCAGCCCTCAGCCCAGCCCTCGGCTCAGCCCTCGGCGCCCCGGGCCTGCGCCGCCTCGTAGGCCGCGTAAGCCGCGGCCTTCTCCTCGTCGATCTTCCGGCCGGCCTTCAACGCCCAGTACCAGAGCACGGCGAAGAAGCCGCCGATGAAGAACATGTCGACGATCACGAACCCGCCGACGACCAGCGCGACCTGGAGCACCCAACCGATCTGGTAGGCCCACGCCTTGCGCAGCATGCCGCACAGCAGCACCGCGAGGACCATGGCCGGACCGCAGACGGCCCACACCGTGCCCGCGCTCAGATCCGAGAGCTTCATCGCCACCAGGGCGAAGAACAGGATCACCAGGACCTCGAAGCTCAGCACCGAGGTCGCCATCCGTCGGACCATCACCGGTCGTCACCGCCGTACTCGTCGTACTCGTCATAACCGCCGGACCGGTCGCCGGACCGGTCGCCGTAGTCCTCGCCGGACCCGTCGCCGCGCCCGCCGCCGCGCTCCCCGAACAGGTCGAGGTCGCGGTCGTCGAAGTCCTCCTTCTCGGCGTCCTCGAACTGGACGTCCTCGAAGGTGTGCCGGTCCTCGACCCGCTCGCCGCGGTCCCGCACCAGCAGGGTACGCGCCTCCCCGGCGGTCACCACCGACCCGGTCACGATGACCCCGGCGCCGCCGCTGGTCCCGGCCGGCACGGCCGCCTCGGCCAGGCCCAGGGCCAGGTCGATGGCGTCGTCCAGGCGGCGGGCCTCGTGGACCCGCTCGGCCCCGAAGATCTCGGCCGCGATCTGGGCCAGCTCGCCGGCCGGCAGCGCGCGCTCGGAGGCGTTCTGGGTGATCACCACCTCGCTCAGCACCGGCTCCAGCGCCTCCAGGATCCCGGCGACGTCCTTGTCCCGCAGCGCGCCGACCACGCCGACCAGGTGGTCGAAGGTGAAGTCGTCGGCCAGGGCCTGCGCGGTGACCCGGGCGCCGGCCGGGTTGTGGGTGGCGTCGACGATGACCGTCGGGCCGCGCCGCACCACTTCGAGGCGGCCCGGGGAGGTGACCTTCCCGAACGCCTCCCGGACCACGTCCGGATCCAGCGACGCGCCGCCGCGCCCGGCGCCGAGGAACGCCTCGACGGCGGCCAGGGCGGTGGCGGCGTTGTGCGCCATGTGCGCGCCGTACAGCGGCAGGTAGACCTCGGAGTACTCGCCGGCCAGGCCGCGCAGGGTCAACAGCTGCCCGCCGAGCGCCTGCTGCCGGTCCAGCACGCCGTACTCCAGGCCTTCGCGGGCCACGGTGGCGTTCATCTCCGAGGCCCGGCGCAGAATCACCTCGGCCGCCTCGATCGGCTGCTGGGCCATGACGACCAGCGCGTTCTCCTTGATGATCCCGGCCTTCTCGGAGGCGATCTGCGCCGGGTTGTCGCCGAGGATGTGCGCGTGGTCGACGTCGATCGGGGTGATCACCGCGACCTGGCCGTCGGCCACGTTGGTGCAGTCCCAGGTGCCGCCCAGGCCCACCTCCAGCACCGCGACGTCCACCGGGGCGTCGGCGAAGGCCGCGAAGGCCATGCCGACGATCACCTCGAAGAAGGACATCGGGAACTCCTGCGAGCCGTCCACCATGTCGACGTACGGCCGCAGGTCCTCGTAGACCTCGACGAAGCGCCGGACCGGCAGCGGCGCCCCGTCCAGGGTGATGCGCTCGGTCATCGACTCCAGATGCGGCGAGGTGAACCGCCCGGTGCGCAGGTTGAGCTCGCGCAGCAGGGTCTCGATCATCCGCGCGGTGGTCGTCTTGCCGTTGGTCCCGGTCAGGTGGACCACCGGATACGCCCGCTGCGGGTCGCCCAGCAGCTCGGTCAGGGCCCGGATCCGCGCCAGCGTCGGATCCATCTTGCTCTCGGGCCAGCGCTCCAGGAGCTCGCGTTCGACTTCCTCGAACTGCTCCTGGAGCTCCGGGTCGATGTTCGCCATGGACTGATGGTTCCTTATCGCAGTCGGTCAGGCGGACGGCAGGGCGTCGAGCTGGGCGCCCAGGCGCGCGATGTCGCCCTCGGCGTCGGCCAACCGCTTGCGGATCTTGTCGACCACGGCGTCCGGCGCCTTGGCCAGGAAATCGGCGTTGCCCAGCTTGGCGTTCGCCTGCTCGACCTCCTTGCGCGCGGTGGCCAGGTCCTTCTCCAGCCGCTTGCGCTCGGCGGCGACGTCGATCGCGCCGGAGGTGTCGAGCTCGATGGTGCCGCCGGTCAGGGTCAGGGTGGCGGTGGCCGCGAAGGCGTCCGAGGGCTCGGTGAGCCGGTTCAGCATCCTGATCGCGGCCTCGTGCCCGGCCAGCTTCGGGTCGGTCAGCGCCAGCCGCGCCGTCACCTTCTGCGTCGGCTTCACACCCTGGTCGGCCCGGAACCGGCGGATCTCGGTCACCACCTCCTGGAGCGCCTCGACCGAGGCCTGCGCGGCCTGGTCGATCCGGGCGGGGTCGGCGATCGGCCACTCGGCGATCACGATCGACTCGCGGCCGGTGAGCGCCGTCCACAGCGTCTCGGTCACGTAGGGCACGACCGGGTGCAGCAGGCGCAGGGTCACGTCCAGGACGTGGCCGAGCACCGCGCGCGCGGTCTGCGCGTCCGGGTCGTCGGCCGCGGCGCCCACCGGGAGGCGCAGCTTGGACAGCTCGATGTACCAGTCGAAGACCTCGTCCCACGCGAAGTGGTAGAGCGCCTCCATGGCCTTGGCGAACTGGAAGTCCTCGTAGAGGGCGTCCACCTCGGCCACCACCTCGTTGAGGCGGGACAGGATCCAGCGGTCCTCGGTGGTGAGCCGCTCGGTCGGCACCGCCTCGGGCACGTACGCGCCGTTCATCAGCGCGAACCGGGTGGCGTTCCACACCTTGTTGGCGAAGTTCCGGGCGCCGCCGATCCAGTCCTCGGCGATCGCCTGGTCGGTGCCGGGGTTGGCGCCGCGCAGCAGGCCGAAGCGCACCGCGTCGGAGCCGTACTTGTCCATCCACTCCAGCGGGTCGACCACGTTGCCCTTGGACTTGGACATCTTCTTGCCGAACTGGTCGCGCACCAGACCGGAGAGCACCACCTTGTCGAAGGGCTGCACCCCGTCCATGGCGTACAGGCCGAACATCATCATCCGGGCCACCCAGAAGAAGATGATGTCGTAGCCGGTGTGCAGCACCGCGGTCGGATAGAACTTCCGCAGGTCGGCGGTCTGCTCCGGCCAGCCCAGGGTGGAGAACGGCCACAGGCCCGAGGAGAACCAGGTGTCGAGCACGTCGGTGTCCTGGTGCCAGCCCTCGCCGGCCGGCGGCTGTTCGTCCGGGCCCACGCACACCACCTCGCCGGCCGGGCCGTACCAGATCGGGATCCGGTGGCCCCACCACAGCTGGCGGGAGATCGTCCAGTCGTGCATGTTGTCGACCCAGGCGAAGTAGCGCGGCTCCATCTCCTTGGGATGGATCCGCACCCGGCCGTCGCGCACCGCGTCGCCGGCCGCCCGGGCCAGCGACTCCACCTTCACCCACCACTGCAGGGACAGGCGCGGCTCCACCACGGTCTCGCAGCGCGAGCAGTGGCCCACCGGGCGCAGCAGCTGCTTCTGGCCGACGATCCGGCCCTGCTCGCGCAGCGCGGCCACCACGGCCGGGCGGGCCTCGAAGCGGTCCATGCCCAGGAACGGGCCGTGCACGGTGATCCGCGCGTGCTCGTCCAGGATGCTCGGCATCGGCAGGTTGTGGCGGCGGCCGATCTCGAAGTCGTTCGGGTCGTGGGCCGGCGTCACCTTCACGGCGCCGGTGCCGAACTCCGGGTCCACGTGCTCGTCGGCGACGATCGGGATGCGGCGCCCGGTCAGCGGCAGCTCCACCTCGCGGCCCACCAGGTGCCGGTAGCGCTCGTCGTCCGGGTGCACGGCCACCGCGGTGTCGCCGAGCATGGTCTCCGCGCGCGAGGTCGCCACCACGATCGAGTCCTCACCCTCGCCGTAGCGAATGGACACCAACTCGCCGGGCTCGTCGAAGTGGTCCACCTCGATGTCGGACAGCGCGGTCAGACAGCGCGGGCACCAGTTGATGATGCGCTCGGCGCGGTAGATCAGGCCGTCGTCGTACATCTTCTTGAACATTGTCTGCACCGCCTGGGACAGACCCTCGTCCATGGTGAACCGCTCGCGCGACCAGTCCACGGAGATGCCCAGCCGCCGCTGCTGGCCCAGGATCCGGCCGCCGTACTCGGCCTTCCAGTCCCACACCTTGCGCACGAAGGCCTCCCGGCCCAGGTCGTGCCGCGACAGGCCGTCCTTGGCCAGCTCCCGCTCCACCACGTTCTGGGTGGCGATGCCGGCGTGGTCCATGCCCGGCAGGTACAGCGTCTCGTAGCCCTGCATCCGCTTGCGGCGGATGATCGCGTCCTGGATCGACTGGTTGAGCGCGTGGCCCACGTGCAGCGAACCGGTCACGTTCGGCGGCGGGATCACGATGGTGAACGGCTCCTTGTCGGAGGCCGCGTCGGCGGTGAAGTAACCGTTCTTTACCCACCGCTCGTACAGCTCGCCCTCTACCTCTACCGGCGCGTAAGCGGTCGGCAGAGTGGTGGCGGCGCTGTCGGCAGCGCCCTGGGCGGCTGGATCGGTGGTTTCATTCACGCTCCAAGCTTAATGGTGCCCAGGTCGCGATTCCGCCGAGTATCCCGCAGTGCGGTCACAACGCCAGACGCAGGCTCAGCGCGACTTCCAAGTCGCGCATCGCGGCCCGGGTCAGGGTGGTGATTCGGTTGCCTCGCCGCCCCGCACCGGATCCAGGCCGACCCAGGAAGCGTCGCCCACCCGTCTCTGCTAAGAGATCCCGTCGCCGGTCACGGCGTCCCACAGCTCCGCGTCCCCGGATGCCTCCCACTCGTCGAACGCGGCGGCGTAGTCATCGGACAGCCGCAGCGAACGAACCAGTTCGATGGCCGCGTGGACTGCCGCTGAGCGGGAGCTCTCGTTCAGCCCGTCCAAGAAGGCCACGTCCTCGTCCGGCAGGGAGATGCGCAACTTCGTCGTCACCCGACAATTCTACCCAGATAAGAAATTCTCCTCGCCAAGTAGCACCCGAAACGCCGACAGCGGCGGCCCGCCGAAGCGAACCGCCGCTGTCCCGCTGTCCCGCTGACCGGCGATCGGACGGCTACGCCGACCGCTCCCGGCGCTCGTTGAGGTTCTGCTGGGTCCCGGTCCGGCGGAACTGCTGGTCCCGCGGCACCAGCGTGGGCAGCACGTGCTCGCGCACCACCTCGCCGGTGATCACCACGGTGCCGACGTCGGAGTGGCTGGGGACCTCGTACATCACGGACATCAGCACCTCCTCCATGATCGCGCGCAGGCCGCGGGCGCCGGTGCCGCGCAGGATCGCCTGGTCGGCGATGGCCTCCACGGCGTCGTCCTCGAAGACCAGCTCCACGCCGTCGAGCTCCATCAGGCGCTGGTACTGCTTGATCAGCGCGTTGCGCGGCTCGACCAGGATCCGTACCAGGGCGGCGCGGTCCAGCTTGTGGACCGAGGTGACGACCGGGAGCCGGCCCACGAACTCCGGGATCATGCCGTACTTCAGCAGGTCCTCGGGCAGCACGTCGGCGAAGACGTCGGTGGTGTCGATGTCGTAGCGGGAGCGCAGCTGCGCGGTGAAGCCCATGCCGCGCTTGTTCACCCGGGAGTCCACGATCTTGTCCAGGCCCTCGAAGGCGCCGGCCACGATGAACAGCACGTTGGTGGTGTCGATCTGCAGGAACTCCTGGTGCGGGTGCTTGCGGCCGCCCTGCGGCGGCACCGAGGACACCGTGCCCTCCAGGATCTTCAGCAACGCCTGCTGCACGCCCTCGCCGGAGACGTCGCGGGTGATCGACGGGTTCTCGGCCTTGCGGGCGATCTTGTCGATCTCGTCGATGTAGATGATCCCGGTCTCGGCCTTCTTGATGTCGTAGTCGGCCGCCTGGATCAGCTTGAGCAGGATGTTCTCGACGTCCTCGCCGACGTAGCCGGCCTCGGTCAGCGCCGTGGCGTCGGCGATCGCGAACGGGACGTTGAGCATCCGGGCCAGCGTCTGCGCCAGGTAGGTCTTGCCGCAGCCGGTCGGGCCCAGCAGCAGGATGTTGGACTTGGCCAGTTCGATCTGCTCGCCCCGGCGGCCGCCGCGCTCCCGCTGGTAGTCCCCGGCCTGGACCCGCTTGTAGTGGTTGTAGACCGCCACCGACAAGCTCTTTTTGGCGTTCTCCTGCCCGATCACGTACTCGTCGAGGAAGTCGTAGATCTCCTTGGGCTTGGGCAGTTCGGCCAGGCCCCGGGCCGCGGCGGGCTCGCCGGGCTCCTCCTCGATGATCTCGTTGCACAGATCGATGCACTCGTCGCAGATGTACACGCCAGGCCCTGCGATGAGCTTCTTGACCTGCTTCTGGCTTTTGCCACAGAAACTGCACTTCAGCAGGTCGGCGTTGTCGATGCGTGCCACGGTGGAGCTTCTCCTTCGTGAAGATCCCGGTGCTTGACCAACCACGGCGCGCCTGTCGGCGCGCTTCGTAGTCTGTCCCCCAAGACGGTACCGCTCATACCCCCGGCAAGGCGTGATGCGCGTCGATCACATCGTCGAGAACATCCCCGAACGGATCGGCGAGCATCAGCCGTGGCATCGAATGATAATCCGACACCACGGCCCGCGGCGGGTCACCCCGCCGAATTCCCCTCCCCGCCTTGAGCCTTCAGTGCGTGGCGAGCGTCTCGGTGCGGGTGGTCAGCACCTGGTCGATGATCCCGTACTCCTTGGCCTCGTCGGCCGAGAGGATCTTGTCCCGGTCGATGTCCCGGTGCACGTCCTCCAGCTGCCGGCCGGAGTGCTTGGCCAGCATCTGCTCCATCACGCTGCGCATCCGCAGGATCTCGTTGGCCTGGATCTCCAGGTCCGACAGGTCGCCGCGGCCGCCCTCGCTCCAGGGCTGGTGGATCAGGATCCGGGCGTTGGGCAGCGCCAGGCGCTTGCCCGGGGTGCCGGCGGCCAGCAGCACGGCGGCGGCCGAGGCGGCCTGGCCCATGCACACCGTCTGGATGTCCGGCTTGACCCACTGCATGGTGTCGTAGATGGCGGTGAGCGCCGTGAACGACCCGCCGGGGCTGTTGATGTAGATGGAGATGTCCCGGTCCGGGTCCATCGACTCCAGGGTGATCAGCTGGGCCATCACGTCGTTGGCCGAGGCGTCGTCGATCTGCACGCCGAGGAAGATGATCCGCTCGTCGAACAGCTTCGAGTACGGGTCCCACTCGCGGAAGCCGTAGCTGGTGCGCTCGCTGAACTTGGGGACGATGTAGCGGGCGTCGTGCTCCGGCCCGCGGTACAGCATGTCGTTCATATCAGGGTCCTCCGGAAGGGGGCGGCCAGGGGGGAATCGGGTGCCGGTGCGCACGCCGGGGTCAGGACCCGGCGGTGCCGCCGCCACCGGGGACGTCCGTGGCGTGCGTCATGATGTCGTCGATCAGGCCGTACTCCTTGGCCTCCGCGGCGCTGAACCAGGTGTCGCGGTCGGAGTCCTTCTCGATCTTGTCCAGCGACTGCCCGGTGTGCCGGGCGGTGAGCTCGGCCATCCGCGCCTTGCTGCGCAGCAGCCGCTCGGCCTGGATCCGGATGTCCGCCGCCGACCCGCCGATCCCGGCCGAGCCCTGGTGCAGCAGGATCTCGGTGTTCGGCAGCGCGAAGCGCTTGCCGGGGGTGCCGGCGGTGAGCAGGAACTGGCCCATGGAGGCCGCCATGCCCATGCCCACGGTCACGATGTCGTTCGGGATGTACATCATCGTGTCGTAGATCGCCAGGCCCGCCGAGACCGAGCCGCCGGGGCTGTTGATGTAGAAGTAGATGTCCTTCTCGCTGTCCTCGGCCGTGAGCAGCAGCAGCTGGGCGCACAGCGAGTTGGCGATGTCGTCGTCGACCTGGGTCCCCAGGAAGATGATCCGGTTGCGCAGCAGCCGGTTGTAGACCTGGTCGCTCAGGCCGAGCGGGCTGTCCACACCCGCGCGGGCCGTCGGGGTCAGCGGCGTCGTCATAGGTTCACCCTGCCTGGTTCGTCGGAAGCCGGAATGCTCGGACCGCCGATGACGGGCCCTGTGGGGGGTGTGATCGCCAGGTCCTAGGACGACCCTAACGCCCCGGTCCCCTGCCACGTCGGCGGCCCGGCCCTTGTTCGCTGACGGCATACGCCAAAGCCCTGCCGGACAGCGGGCAGGGCTTTAGTCGTACCGGAGCGCCGGTCTCAGGGGCCTGGCGCCGGGCCGGACGGCCGGCTCGCGGCGCGGCCCGGGGCCGGTCGGGAGCCGGCCGCGGGCCCGTCGCGGGCCGGTGGCGCGGAGCTCGTCGCAGGGCCGGCGCGCGGGCGCCAGCCGCGCGGCGGTCAGTCGTGCTTGTGGCCGTAGTGCTCGTCGCCGGGCGTGCGGCCATGGCTGTCCGGGTTCTCGCCGTCGGTGTCCTCGACGTCGGGCTCGTTGAGCTTCTTGACGTCGACCTCGTTGCCCGAGGCGTCCTTGACGGTCGCGGCCTCCAGCACCAGGTTCAGCGCCTTGCCGCGGCGGACCTCGCCGACCAGGGCCGGGATCTGGCCGGCCTGGGAGATCTGCTGGGCGAACTCGTCCGGGCGCATGCCGGCCTGCGACGCGCGCTGGATGAGGTGGTTGGTCAGCTCGCCCTCGGTGACCGAGATCTCCTTGTCGTTGGCCAGCTTGTCCAGGATGAACTGGGCCTTGACCCCGTCCCGGACCTCGGCGTCGAGCTCGGCGGTGTACTCGTCCTCGGTCTTCTCCTGGAGCTTGAAGAAGCCCTCGCGGGTCATGCCGCCCATGGCGATCTGCCGGTCCAGGGCCTCGTTGCGCCAGGCCAGCTCGGACTCCACGACCGACTTCGGCAGCGGGATGTCCACGCGCTCCAGCAGGACCTCCAGCACCTTGTCCCGGGCCGCGGCGACCTGCTCGAACTGCTCGGAGCGCTCCAGCGTCTCGCGGACGTTGGACCGGAACTCCTCGATGGTGTCGAACTCGCTGGCCAGCTGGGCGAACTCGTCGTCCAGGGCCGGCAGCTCGCGCTCCTTGACCGCGGTGACGGTGACCTCGATGGTGGCGTCCTCGCCGGCGTGCGAGCCGCCGAGCAGCTTGGAGGTGAAGGAGGCGGTCTCGCCGGCCTTCTTGCCGATGATCGCCTCGTCGGTGCCCTCGACCAGCTGGGTGGAGCCGACCTCGTAGCTCATGCCCTTGGCGGTGCCGTCCTCCAGCACCTCGCCGTCGATCGAGGCGGCCAGGTCCAGCGTCACGAAGTCGCCGTCCTGCACCTCGCGCTCGACCTCCTTCAGCGAGCCGAAGCGCTTGCGGATCAGGTCGATGCGCTCGTCCACGGCCTCGTCGGCCACGGCGGCGTCGTCGACCTCGACCTCGATGTCCTCGAAGGCCGGGACCTCGAAGTCCGGGCGCACGTCCACCTCGGCGGTGAACTTCAGCGTCTGGCCCGGCTCCAGCTCGGTCAGGTCCACGTCGGGCTGCCCGACGACCTCGATCTTGTGCTCCTCGACCGCCTGGCCGTAGAACTGCGGCAGGGAGGAGTTGACCGCCTCCTCCAGCGCGGCGCCGCGGCCGAAGCGCTGGTCGATGACCGCGGCCGGGACCTTGCCCTTGCGGAAGCCCGGGATCGAGACCTGCTCGGCGATCTTCTTGTACGCCGCGTCGAGGCTCGGCTTGAGCTCCTCGTACGGGACCTCAACGGTGAGCCGGACCCGAGTGGGGTCCAGGGTCTCGACAGCGCTCTTCACTGCTGCTCTCCTTGCGGCGCTGCCGGCGCCGGCAGCCTCGAGTCATGGCGCGACGTCGCGCGTGGACGGGATACGAAGCCCCATCGTAACCCGGAGTGCCGCCCCTGAAGGAAACGGTCCCCGAACTCGCTACAGCTCTCGTTGGTAGCAGAAGGAAGTCGGGTCCTCGGCGTACGCGCCGAAACAGGGGATGCCGGTGTATCCGGAGCGCTCGTAGAAGCGGATGGCGGCGGCCTGCTTGGGACCGGTCTCCAGCCGCAGCGTGCGCCAGCCCCGGGCGACGGCCGCGGCCTCCAGCGCCGCCAGTACGGCTCCGGAGACCCCGCGACCGCGCCAGTCCGGCACGACGTACATCCGCTTCAGCTCCGCGGCGCCGGGCTCCAGCGGCCGCAGCCCGCCACAGCCAACCGCCCGACCCTCGGCGCGCGCGACCAGGAAGAAGGCGATGTCGGAAGCCGACGGCGCCACGCCCGGTTCGCTGCCCTGCCCGTACATGCCGTCGATCTCGGCCCGCTGCGCGGCCCGCAGCGCTGCGGCCTCGGGATCGTCCCAGGGGACTTCCCCGACCACGATGTCCGAGGTGATCATGTCGTCCAGTGTGCCGCCGGCATGTGTCCGCGGTGTTTCGAGTGTTTCGATCAGTTCAGCTGTCCTGATCAGTTCAGCAGGGACTGCACTGTCATGATCGGCATCATCGCCAGCAGCACCGTCCCCAGCAGCCCCAGGAACACGAACACCATGGCGTTGAAACCGCTCAGCGGCCCCACCGCGAAATCCGCCTCGGCCAGCGGATAGCGGACGTCGACCGTGTCGCCGACGGCCAGTGCGCGGCTGGAGGCGTCACCGTGACGGTGGGTGACGCCGTCGGGCGTCGCGTATTCGAAGACCGGATATGTGAACTCGCTGTTGTGGAAGGAGATGACGGCGGCCACGGTCGCCGTCGCGCGCCCGGCGCCCCGTCGCAGCCGCCAGCGCAGGCCGAGAGCTCGCAGGTAGTCGGTCCGCAGCGCGGCGGCGGCCAGGCCGGCACCGAACGCGGTGGTGAAGGCGCCGATCACGACATCGGCGTAGCCGGTGTTCCGGTCCCAGGCGGTCCGGGTGATCACGACCGCTTCCACCAGGTACAGAAGGACGACGACCAGCAGGAACCGGCTGCTCCTGGCCATCGCCGACCACTTCCCGGCCATCCGCGGTCCTCCCCTTGCCTCGGCCCGTGATGCGGCGAGGAGCCCGAGCCCCTCGCCGCACCACGCTCACACGTCCGTGGCGGAGATGGTAGCGGCCGTCATCCGGCGCGCGTCGAGACCTGGAAGCTCTCGATCGTCATCGGCTTGCCGCTGACCGTCCCCGAGCCCGGACGGGCGGCGTCCGGGCCGCCGACGGAGCCCGGGAACGAGCCGCCGACGGCGACGTCGAAGATCACGAAGAACCCGTGGTGCACGGCGGCGTCCCAGGTGGCGGCATCGACCTGGGCGGCGTCCACGTGGAACACCTCGGTCCCGTCGATGGACCAGCGGATCTGTTCCGGGCTGCGCGAGCGGTCGATCTCCACCGAGTACTCATGCGGGCCGGAGGTGCAGGCCGGACAGGGATGCTCGCCGGAGCTGACGCCGCCCGGCTCGCCGCACGGACCGCCCGGCGAGATGCCGCAATGCAGGGTCGACCAGGTCGACGCCCGGCCGTTCAAGGCTTCCAGGACGTCGATCTCGCCGGCGCCCGGCCACGCCTGCGAACCGTCGCGCACCCCGCTGCCCAGCGCCCAGAACGCGGGCCAGTAGCCGGCCCCGTCCGAGGTGGTGACATCGGGCAGGGTCAGTCTGGCGCTGAGCTTCAGGACCCCGCCGGGCGGCGCCGCGAAGTCCGAACGCCGGGTCTCGACCCGTCCGGAGGTCCAGCTGCCGTCGGCGGCCCGGACCGGCGTGATGCGCAGCGCACCGGCACCGTCGAGCGCGACGTTGGCCGGGTCGCCGCTCATCGACTCCACTTCCTCGGTGCCCCAGTTCGGCGCCGGGCAGCCGGGATAGCAGTGCCCGGTGTCGACGAGCCAGTCCTGCGGCGGGAGCGGCGCGCCCGCGGGCCCCTGGAAGTCGGCCGTGTAGACCGTGCTCCAGGGCTTCGCGAACGGCAGCTGCGCACCCAATCGGGCCGCCAGCAGATAGGCGGCCGCGTTGGTGAGGTGCGAGTCGTCCCGATAGAGAAGGACGCCGTCCAACACCGCCGGGCACTTGGTGTCCGGGCACAGCAGGGAGCTGAAATCGACCGGCGTCACCCGCAGGTCCGCGGCGAGCGGATCGGCCGCCAGGGCGTCGGACCGGTTGAACGCGCAGTCCTGCCACCGCTCCTGCGCCCCGGAGACACAGACCGGGATATCGGTGTCGGGCTTCGGGGTGTCGTGGATGCCCGCGATCGGAACCCCGAGCGCGGCCAGCGCGGCCAGCGGTCCGTCCCAGGCCTTGGCGGTCTCGGCGGCCGGGGCGTACCAGTTCAGTTCGGTGACGATGATCAGGGCCGGCCGCGGCTCCTGCCGCAGCTGGTCCAGGACCGACGCGCGCCACGAGTAGCACTCGCGGTAGTCCCGGCCCAGGACCGGGCTCGTCACTTTCAGGTCGGCGAACGGGCAGCCCTGTTTGACCCGTTCCTCGACCGCCAGATGCCGGTCGGCGGCGATCCGGCTGACCGCCGAGAACCATTGGCCGGCGTGGGAATCGCCGATGAGGACGATGCGGTCGGCGGGCATTCGGTTCAGCGCCGGCGGATCAGGATCGCGGACCAGGCCGGTCGGCGAGGGACTTCCCGCCGGAGCCGGAACGAACAAGCACGGTGTGCTCACCGCGGCTTCCGGGGCGACCTCGCAAGCACCGTCCGGCGGGAAGTCCTTGCGGGCCTGGGCCGGACTCGGCACGGTGCTGCCGCCCTTCCGGTCGACCGCGGGCGCGGCCAGCAGATGCTGCCCGGTCCGCGCCGCCGCCGGCAGAGCCCTGACGTCGTACGGCTGCGTGTCGCCGAGCGCGTTCACGGCGCCGGTGCCGACCGCGAGACCGGCGGCCAGCGGCAGCATCACGGCGGTCGCGCCGATCGCCAGACCCCGCCGGGGCGTGGAGGTGATCAGCTTCGAGAAGCGCAGCGGCTGCTCGACGAGGCGCATGGTGCCGTAGGCCGGCAGCGCCGACAGCGCGGCCAGGACCGCGGCCGTCTCCCAGGGCAGGTCGCCCCACTCCGCCTGGGCCAGGACCAGGATCGGCCAGTGCCAGAGGTACAGCGCGAAGGACAGGCGGCCGACGGCGCGCGCCGGACGGACCGCCAGCAGTCCCGGCGCGGAGAGTTTGGAGTACTCCCCCGCACCGGCGAACAGAATAAGGACGGTTCCGGCGACGGGTACCAGGGCCGCCGTGCCCGGATAGGGCGTCTTGGCGTCGAAGACGACGGTCGCGGCGACGATCAGTGCCAGTCCCACGTACCCGGCGACGGTACGGAGGTGCCGCATCGCGACGGTCCGGCCGGCGACCGCGACCGCGAGGATCGCTCCGGCGCCGAACTGCCAGGCGCGGGACGGCGAGCCCATATAGGCCAGCGGGGCCGAGGTGGTCGTCCAGTACAGGGACAGGGCCAGCGACGCGGCGGACAGGATCAGGATCTCGCCGAGCACGAAGGCCCGGATCGAGCGGTTCCGCTTGCGGGCGGCGAGGATCGCGAGCAGCACCAGCGGCGCCCACACGACGTAGAACTGTTCCTCGACGCCGAGCGACCAGTAGTGCAGCAGCGGGCTCGGGGCGCGCGAGGCGGCCAGGTAGTCGGTCTGGTCGGCGACGAAGCGCCAGTTGCCGCCGTTGAGCGCGGCGGTGAGCAGGTCGTAGGCGACGTCGTGCTGGCGCAGCGGCGGCAGCACGATCCAGGTCGCGAGGGCGGTGAACAGCAGCACCACGCACGCGGCGGGCAGGATGCGCCGGGCCCGGCGGGCGTAGAACTCGGCGAGCGAGAAGGCGGGGCGGCCCAGCACCTGGCCGGTGATGAGAAAGCCGGAGACGACGAAGAACACGTCGACGCCGACGTAGCCGCCGGCCATGCCGGGCACCGCGGCGTGGAAGCCGATCACGGTGAGCACGGCGAGGGCGCGCAGTCCTTCGATGTCCGGCCGGAACTTGCGGTCGGTCACGGCTCAGCCCAGCCAGGGCAGCATCGGACGGAACGCGCCGGACGCCACCGCGCCGCCGAGGAGCAGCGCGAGGGTGATGGCGACGGCTTCGGGCCAGCGGAGGCGGTGGTCGGGGGTGGTGGCGGGATCGGGGGTGGCGGGATCGGGGGTGGCAGGATCGGGTGACACGGGTTCCCGCGAGGTACCGGCGAGTGCGGGTGCGGTCGCGTCCACGCGGTCGTCCGTTAAGGTCGGCGCCGCCGACATCTCGCTGCTCGTATCGGAATCCGCAATCGGTGTCGCGTACACGGTGTTCTCGGTGTTCCTGACGTTCTCGGCGTTCTTGGTGTTCTTGGTGTTCTTGGCGTTCTCAGCGCTCTGGGTGTTCTCAGTGCTCTGGGCGTTCGGGATGCTGGCGGTCATGCCGGCGGTACTCACTTCGACTCCTTCAACACCGGCGCGACCGGGCGACGGAAGCCCAGTGCCGGTATCAGATCCTTGATCAGCGGCACGGTGAGATACACCGTCACCGCCACGTACACGGCCACGCCCCAGAACCGGGCGGGCCCATAACGCGCGACGCCCGCGGCCAGGGCCACCACCGCCGCCCCGGTCGTCGCCCCGAGCCAGCACACCGCCAGCCGGGCGATGCCCCGGGCCAGCTTCGAGCGGCCGCCGCCGGAGCCGGTCGGCACCCAGTCGGCGCCGCGTCCGCGCAGGGTGTGCACGAGCGCCGCGCAGGCGGCGAAGGCGACCAGATAGTTGGCGCGGATCACCTCGATGCGCCATCTGCTGCGCGACACCGCCGGCAGCAGCACGAACCACACCCACAGCGGGGCCAGCAGCGGCAGCACGTGCCAGGGCCGGATCTGCTCGGGGTGCCCGGCCAGCATGATCAGCGGCGGGAGCGGGGCGGCGAAGACGTTGACCGCCATCACCACGTAGCCCAGGACGCCGTTGTAGTAGCAGACCCGGGTCCGCCAGGCCGCGCCGACCCGCTTGAGGTCGCGGCCGGTCAGCAGGTGCAGGTTGCCCATGGCCCAGCGGTACTGCTGGTTCACGTAGGCCGGCAGGCTCTCCGGCGACAGGCCCTTGGCCACGAGCACCGGCACGTACTGCGTGCGGTAGCCCTGGCCGAGCATCTCCAGGCCGGTGTACATGTCCTCGGAGTGGTCGAGCTTGGCGAAGCCGCCGATCGCGTCCAGCGCGGTGCGGCGGTAGACGGCGTTGCTCCCGCAGCAGATCGCGGCGTCGGCCGCGTCGCGCGAGGGCTGCACCCAGCGGAAGAACCATTCCTGGGCGGCGCCGGCGGCGCGCTGGAGCCAGGACATGGTCTCGTCGGTGTCGAAGAACTGCGGGCTCTGGACGATGCCGATCTCCGGGTCGGCGAGGTAGGGCACCAGGTGGTCCAGGAAGTCCGGGCGCGGGCAGAAGTCGGCGTCGAGGATGGCCACCACCTCGCCGTCGGAGACGGTCAGGGCGTGGTTCAGGTTCCCGGCCTTCTTCAGCCGGCCGCGGTCGGGCCGCACCACGTAGCGGAACCCGTACTCCCGGGCCAGGGCCGCCACTTGGGAGCTGGCGGCGTCGTCCAGGACGTACACGGCCAGGGTGCCGCGCCAGCGGACCCGGGCGACGTGGTCGTAGGCGTTGCGCAGGACGTCCAGCGGCTCGCCGCAGGTCGGCAGGTACACGTCCACGCTCGGCGCCCGCTCGGGCTGCCAGGCGCGGATCAGGACCTCGTGTCCGGCGCGGGTCAGGCGGCGCTGCTTCTGACCGTCGGCCAGGGCGAACGCCAGGCCCACCAGGTTCAGGGCCAGGACCGCGAAGAAGACCCAGAGCACCGGGGTGCGCAGGGAGAAGAAGAACAGTGTGATCGCGGTGAATATGAAGGACAAGGACGAACAGAGCAATACCCAGCGCCGCTGCGGGCCGAAGTACCAATAGAGCTCGTCGTCGTCGGGAGCTGCGGGCAGGAAAGGTGTCGATGATGTGCTCGGCGCCATGGCCGATGATCCCCCTGTGAATTCGTGCATTGACTCAACGCGACGGTATCCCGCTGGTCTAGACCTCTTGGCTACGAGCGTGTGAACGAGCCCTGAACCATGCCTTGTGACATCGGCCACTCCGACAGGTCAACGCCTTGACGGAACCGGCCGAACTGATGGCGGATCAGCCCTGCTCCGGGCCGGAAAACGGGACCCTGACCTCGGGCCCGACCGAGGCGAACAAATCTGCGCACCCTGCGTCACCGAGCAGGTTCGGAGGGTCAGGACACGAACGTGTCACAGACTCCAGGTCCGGGTTGTGGCCCCGGTGACGACGTGGATAGACACGTGGTTCGTCCCTGAAAATTTCATGAGGTTCCGGTGTCACGTCCGGAGCCCTCGGGGGCTTTTTGCACACAGGGGAAAGGGACTTCTTTCATGCCGAACGCCGCACACCGGCGGCGTGTCCAGGCGCTCGCCACGGGGGCGATAGCCGTGGTCGCCGCAGCCGCGCAGGCCATGCCGGCTCAAGCCGACGACACGCAGCACAGCAAGCACAACGACAAGACCTTGAACAACGCCCACCCGTCGTGGGCCACCGCCGACAAGGACCGCGGCGCGGTCCCGGCCTCGCAGAGCATCACCACGCGCGTGTTCCTCACCGGGCAGGACTCCGACGGGCTGGCCGCGTTCGCGCGCGCCGTCAACGACCCGACCAGCCCCGACTACGGGCACTTCCTGACCCCGGACCAGGTCAAGCAGCAGTTCGGGGCCACCCCGGCGCAGATCGCCGCGGTGCAGAAGTGGCTCCAGGACGCCGGCCTGAGCGTGGTGTCGGTCAACACCAACTGGATCGACGCCAAGGGCGAGCCGGCCGCCGTGCAGCGGGCCTTCGGCACCCAGATGAAGAACTACCAGCGGCCCGACGGCTCCGTCGGCTACGCCGCCTCCTCGGCCGCCGTGGTCCCGGCCGCGGTCGCCGACTACGTCACCGGCGTCACCGGCCTGGCGCAGGCCACGACCGCGGTGCACGTGAACTCCACCCGGGTCGACCCCGACACCAGGACCGCCGGCAGCGGCACCGGCACGACCGCGCCGAGCACCAACGGCGTCACCGCGGCGGCGTCCAACGCCCCGGCCTCCGGCTGCGGCGACTTCTGGGGCTCGCAGAGCGTGACCGGCTACCCGGCCGGCAGCAACGGCGCGAACATCCCGATCCTGCCTTGCCAGTACGGTCCCGCGCAGCTGCGCCAGGCCTACGGCCTGACCGCGGCCGGCAAGACCGGCAAGGGCGCGACCATCGCGATCGTCGACTGGTGGGCCAGCCCGACCATGGCCGGCGACGTCGCCAAGTGGGCGTCCGGCGTCGGCGACGGCACCCCGGCGTTCAAGGCCGGGCAGTACAGCGAGGTCGTGAACAAGGCCGCCTGGACCCACACCACCGACGGCATGTGCCCGTCGGCGGCCGACGAGGAGGCCCTGGACGTCGAGATGGCGCACGGGCTGGCCCCGGACGCCAACATCGTCTACGTCGGCGCGAACTCCTGCACCGACCAGGACCTGATGGCCGCCGAGCAGAAGATCGTCGACCAGCACCTGGCCGACGTGGTGTCCAACTCCTGGGGCGAGATCCTGCACTCGACCAACGGCGACCAGGACCCCGCGGTCGTCTCCCAGTACGACCGGATCTTCCAGCAGGGCGCGGCCGAGGGCATCAGCTTCCTGTTCTCCAGCGGCGACTGCGGCGACGACGACCCGGCCAACAAGGCCGGCGGCGCGGTCAACTGCAACGGCAACTCCTCGCGCCGGCAGGCCGAGTGGCCGGCCAGCTCGCAGTGGGTGACCGCGGTCGGCGGCACCACGCTGGCCACCAAGAACGCGGCCGGCGACTACGCCTGGGAAGTCGCCATGGGCGACCGCAAGGCGACGGCCAACCCCGGGGCGGCGAACTGGACCAAGGTCACCGGCGGCGTGGCCGTCCCGGGCAGCATCCCGTTCTACTTCGGGGGCGGCGGCGGCACGTCCGAGGACGAGCCCCAGCCCTGGTACCAGGCCGGCAAGGTGCCGACCGCGCTGGCCACCACGGAGGCCTCGGGGCAGACCGCGGCCCGGCCGATGCGCGTGGTCCCGGACGTGGCGATGAACGGGTCGGTGGCGACCGCCGTCCAGGTCGGCATGACCGACGACAAGGGCAACTGGACCCGGTTCGGCGCGGGCGGGACCTCGGTCGCCGCTCCGGAGTTCGCCGCGGTGCTGGCGAACGCCCGGGAGGCGGCCGGCCACTCGCTCGGGTTCGTCAACCCGGCGCTGTACTCGCTGAACGCGGGCGCGTTCCACGACGTGACCGCCCGCCCGGGCGTCACCGAGGGCATGCGGACCGCCGGCGGCGCCAGCCTGGGCACGCTGTACCAGGTCGGCCTGGACAACTCGCTGACCGCCACCCCCGGCTACGACACCGCCACCGGCCTGGGCTCGCCCAACGCCGGCTTCGTCGCCGCCCTGGCGGCGCAGAAGGCCCCGGCCGCGCCGGCCACCGCCGGCCCGGCGGTGACGCGGGTCTGGGGCAGCACGCGGTACGAGACCGCCATCGCGGTGTCGAAGAAGGCGTTCCCGACCGACCACTCGGCCCCGGCGGTCGTGCTGGCCACCGGCGGCACCTTCCCGGACGCGCTGGCCGGCGTCCCGTTCGCCAAGCAGATCAACGCGCCGCTGCTGCTCACCCCGAGCACCGCGCTCGACCCGGGCGTGGCGAACGAGATCAAGCGGGTGCTGGCCCCCGGCGGCCAGGTCTACGTGCTGGGCGGCGAGAAGGCGGTGACCCCGGCGGTGCTGGCCGCGCTGAAGCTGCCGGCCGGCCAGGTCCACCGCATCTTCGGCGACACCCGCTACACCACCTCGGTGGCGATCGCGCAGGCCATGGGCAGCCCCACCAACGTGGTGCTGGCCACCGGCCGGGACTTCCCGGACGCGCTGGCGGCCGGGCCGTACGCCTCGGACATCTTCACCGCCGACGGCAAGCCGGCGGCGATCCTGCTGACCGACGACACCAAGCTGCCGCCGGCCGCCTTCAGCTACATGGACAACCACGTCATGAACGTGGCCGCCATCGGCGTCCAGGCGTCCAAGTCGATCGCCGGGTTCCAGAACCTGGTGACCTTCCCCGGCAAGGACCGGTACGACACCGCGTCCCGGGTCGCCGCGGCGTTCACGCGCCCGCAGATCGCGGGCGTGGCCACCGGCACCGCCTTCGCCGACGCCCTCACCGGCGCGGCGCTGCTGGCCCGGTCGGACAGCCCGCTGCTGCTGACCGACCCGAAGGGGCTGTCGCCGTACACCGCCAAGGCGCTGCAAGGGCTCTCGCATGCGCTGAGCAACGGCGGCGTCGTCGACATCTTCGGTGGCCCGGTCGCGGTCACGGACGCGGTCATGAACCAGGTCGCCGGCGCGGTCGGCGGTCACGTCGTCCGCTAGGCAGGGCCACAGGGACCGTTCCCGGCAGTCGCCGGGGGCGGTCCCTCGCCTTTCGTCGCCGTTTACTCGCAGTAACTCCCCCGGCCTCGGCGACCGAACGGGGGTCTGCCATCATCCTCGAATGCGTGAACTCAATGAGCTGACGGAGGTCGCGGATCCGGCCTGGCCGGAACTGCTGACGATGATAGAAGCGTGCGCGACACCGGTGACTGCCCCGGCCGCCGATCCGGGCGAGAGCCGGCGCGGCCTGCTGCAACTCCAGGTCACCGCGCGGTCGATGCTGGGAGCCGTGACGCTGAACTGCGGCGGCCTGGTGCTGGACCACGGCTGGGTGCGGGTGTACGGCGGCGGTTCGGGGCGGGACGGCGCGCTGCCGAGCCTGGCCCGGGTGAACGGCTTCCCCGAGGAGTTCGATCCCGGCTGGCGGCCGTCGAGCGGCCTGGTGGTCGGCCACGACGTGCTCGGCGGGGTGTTCGCGCTGAACGGCGGCGACCCGGCCGCCGAGGGGCGGCCCGGGGACCCGGGGCAGATGACGTACTTCGCGCCGGACTCCCTGGAGTGGGAGGCGCTAGGGGTGGGCCACTCGGCGTGGATCCAGTGGCTGCTGGCCGGGAACGTCGCGGAGTTCTACAGCCACCTGCGATGGGACGGCTGGCAGGAAGAGGTCGCGGCGGCCGGGCCGACGCAGGGCATCACGGTGTATCCGTACCTGTGGAGCAAGGAAGCCCAGGAGGATCTGAAGGCGACGGCTCGGCGGGCTGTGCCGATGGGCGAGGTGCTGGGGATGTCCATGGACTTCGCGCGGCAGTTCGGGACGATGGATCCGGGTTTCCTCGGGAAGGTGTGATCGGGCTCTGATCTTCGTGATCAGGGCTCGGCGGGCTCGGCAGGATGTGTCCATGCCGAGCCCGCGGGGCGCGAAGCCGGGCGGATCGGATAGGGATCGGGACCCGATCGGGCGCGGATCGCGCGCGATCAGAGGCGGATCAGAGGCGGATCAGAGCCGGAACCGGCGTGGCTCAGGCGCGGAACTGGAGCGACTTCGTCTGGAGATACTCCTCCAGCCCGTAGCGCCCCAACTCGCGGCCGATGCCGGACCCCTTGTAGCCGCCGAAGGGCGCGGCGAGGTTGAACCGGCCGCCGTTGATGTCGATCTGTCCCGTGTCCATGCGGCGCGCGAACGCCACGGCCTCGGCGTCGTCGGCCGCCCACACCGCGCCGGCCAGGCCGTAGTCGGTGGCGTTGGCGATGCGCAGCGCGTCCTCGGCGTCGTGGAAGGACATCACCGAGATCACCGGCCCGAAGATCTCCTCGCGGGCCACGGCCATGTCGGTGGTGACGTCGGCCAGGATGGTCGGCCGGACGTAGAAGCCGGCGGCCAGGTCCTCCGGCGGCTGCGCGCCGCCGACCACGACGCGGGCACCCTCGGCCACGGCGTCGTTGAGATAGCCGCGGACCCGGTCCAGCTGCTTGGCGTTGACCAGCGGCCCGACCCGGGTCTCGGCCGCGGCCGGGTCTCCGGGGACGTACTTGGCGGCGGCCTCGGCGGCGATCGCCAGCGCCTCGGTGTAGTGCTCGTCGGGGACCAGCAGGCGGGTCCAGGCCGAGCAGGTCTGGCCGGAGTTGGCGAAGACGTTGGCGACGGCGGCGGTCACGGCCTTCGACAGGTCCGCGCCGGGCAGCACGACACAGGCGGACTTGCCGCCGAGCTCCAGCGTCACCCGCTTCACGCCGCGCCCCGCCTCCTCGGCGATGAGGCGGCCGACCGCGGTGGAGCCGGTGAAGGAGACCGCGTCGACGTCCGGATGCGCGGCCAGCGCCGCGCCGGCCGCCGCCCCGGTGCCGACGACCAGGTTGAACACGCCGGGCGGGAATCCGGCCTCGTCGACCAGGCGCGCGAACAGCCGGGCGACCAGCGGCGTGTCCTCGGCCGGCTTGAGCACCACGACGCAGCCCGCGGCCAGCGCCGGCACCACCTTGGCGACGATCTGGTGCAGCGGGTAGTTCCACGGCGTGATGGCCGCGACGACGCCGACCGGCTCGTGGAGCACGGTCGAGTGCCCGACGGTCTCTTCGAACTCGTAGTCGGCCAGGATCCGCAGATAGCTGTCGGCCACCCCGAGCGGCAGCCCGGCCTGCACAGACCTGGAGAAGCCGATCGGGGCCCCGAGCTCGGCGGTCACTGTCCCGGCGATCTCCTCCCGCGCCGCCGCCAGCCCGGCGACCAGCCGCCCGAGCAGCTCCAGCCGCTCGGCCTTGGCGGTGGCGCCCCAGGCCCGGGCCGCCGTGCGCGCGGCGGCCACGGCGGCGTCCACGTCCGCGGCGCCGCCGGCCGGCACCACGGCGAGCACCTCCTCGGTCGCGGGGTTGACGACGTCGAGCGTCGTGGCGGAGGCCGAGGGGATCCACTTGCCGCCGATGTACTGGTCGGTGAAGGTGAGCGTGCTCATGAGGGGCCGTCCCGGAAACTAGCGGTGGGAATTTATGCGGACGCTAGCGCCGTCCGCCGGAGGGCACAAGAACACCTGAGGGTCGGCGGCCGTGTCGTTGCTCACCCGCCGTGGGCCGAACGGGTGACTCGTTCGGCCGCCCCGCCCCCGGATGGGATAATCGTCCATATGCGCATCTACCTCGGCAGCGACCACGCCGGCTACGACCTGAAGAACCACCTCGTCTCCTGGCTGACCGCCGCCGGCCACGAAGCAGTGGACTGCGGCCCGCACGCCTTCGACGCCCAGGACGACTACCCCCCGTTCGTGATGCTGGCCGCCGCCAGGACCGCCGCCGACCCCGCCGCCCTCGGCATCGTCATCGGCGGCTCCGGCAACGGCGAGGCCATCGCCGCCAACAAGGTCGACGGCATCCGCGCCGCCCTCGCCTGGAGCGAGGAGACCGCCCGCCTGGGCCGCGAGCACAACAACGCCAACGTGATCAGCGTCGGCGCCCGCATGCACACCGAGGACGAGGCCACGAAGTTCGTCGAGGTCTTCATCACCACCCCGTTCTCCAACGAGGAGCGCCACGTCCGCCGCATCGACATGATGAGCGCCTACGAGAAGACCGGCGACCTCCCCGCGCTGCCGGCCAGCTGACCGGTTACGCCGAGGAAGACCGAGGGGTGCCGGACGGGGTGCCGAGAGCCACGACAGCGGCCCTCGGCACCGGGGGGAGCTTCAGCCGAGGAGGATCCCCTGGGTGTCCCCGGTACCGTTCCCGAAGTCCTTGGGCGCGGCCGGCGCCGGCTCACCCGGATACGTCAGGTCGAACTGGGTGACGGACGACAGGCCCTCCGCCTTGTACTGGACCAGAATCCGCCCGATGCGCCCGGACGGATCGACCCACACGTCGGCGTAGAAGGGCCCGATCTCCGACGCCATGGAGTCGATCTCACCACGCTTGTCAGTAGCGACGAACTCCGAGACCGCGCTGCGCGGATAGTCACCGCGGTACTGCGTCATGGACACGCCACGCACCGTCTGCGTACCGACCGACTTCACGTTCTCCAACCCCCCGACCTGCCGCACGAAAGCGGCGGGATCGTTCCCGGGCGTCCGGAACAGGTAGTGCGCGACCACCTTGGACCGCGGGACCTTCACCCACTGCGAGGTGCTGCCCTGCACCACCGACTTGATGAAGATGCTGTCGGCGGTGAACACCTCCGTGGCGTTCGCAGACCCCAGAGTCGCCACCAACTGCCCCGTCCCGGCCGCCATGTCGTACCCGCCGACAATGCTCACCGCCGGCGTGTCCGGCTGCCCGGCCACACTGAGCTTGATGCTCTCGGCGACATGCGCGTCAGCCTTCAACGTCGCCGCCACCGCCGCCGCGAACGCGACGGTGCCGTCCCCGCCACCGGCGGAGGCGCTGCTGGAGGAAGACGTCGTGGCAGGGGACGAACTGCCGGACGTCGCCGCGCTGGTCGCGCTGGTCGCGCTGGTCGCACTGGTCGCGCGCGTGGTGGCGACCCCGCCGACCGTCGTCGAAGACTGCGACCCGGCCGCTTTCTGCCCTGATCCCGAGGAGCACGCCGCGAGAAGAAGCACGGCGGCACCGGATACTGCTGCGAAGATTCTGTTCATTTGTTCCCCACCCCGAAGATGCCGAAAGCCCAGCTCGGGCGATCAACGCCGGGCTGGGCTTGCAGTACAGAGAGCGGATGACGGGAATCGAACCCGCACAATCTGCTTGGAAGGCAGAGACTCTACCATTGAGCTACATCCGCACCCGCGGCCCCGAAGAGTCGCGCGTGCGTCTATCTTGGCACACTCGGTGCCCGGTTCTCACCCCGGTTCTCACCCCGGTTCCCATCGCGGCCCCGCACCACCGGCCCCGCACCATCGGCCCCGCATCCCCGGCCGGGCAACATCGCTCGCGCGCCGCCGCTCACGTCCGCCAGACCACGACCAGGGCCCGGTCGTCGTTCACGTTGGCGGCCACCTCGTTGATCAGGCGGTCGGCGCCGCCGGTGAAGCCGGAGGTGAGGCGGGTCTCGGCGGCCCCGAGGAGGCGGTCGAGGCCTTCTTCGAGGTCGCGGCCGGGGCGTTCGACGAGGCCGTCGGTGAACAGCAGGAGGGCGTCGCCGCGGTCGAGGCAGCCTTCGGTGGCCGGGAACTCGGCGTCGTCGAGGATGCCGAGCAGGGGGCCGTCGGCCTCCTCGGTGGACCAGCGGCCGGTCTTGGCGGTGAGGCGGGCGATCGGGGGGTGGCCCGCGCTGTGGAAGCGGTAGTGGCCGGTTTCCAGTTCGACCACCAGGTGCACCGCGGTGGCGAAGCCCTCGTCCCAGTCCTGGCGCAGCAGGTACTTGTTCGCGGCGGTCAGGAAGTCGCGGGAGGGCACGGTGCCGAGCAGGCCGCCGAAGGCGCCGGAGAGCAGCAGGGCGCGGGTGCCGGCGGCCAGGCCCTTGCCGCTGACGTCGACCAGGCCGAGTTCCAGGGTGTGGCCGTGGGCGTGCGGGTCGTCGGGGTCGGGGTGCTCGGTGTCGAGGTGGTCGCCGGCGAGCAGGGCCGCGGCCGCGGCGGCGGGGACGGCGGCGGCCTCGGCCGGCTCGGGGCGGCGGGGCGCCGGGAAGGCGGGGTGGGACAGGGCCGCGATGAGGAAGTCGCCGGCGAAGGACTGGCCGCCGGCGGAGCGGATGGACATGTCGACGTGCCAGTCCGGCGGCAGGCGCGGGATCAGGCCCTGGGCGCGCAGGCGCTCGCGCAGGTCGAACAGCATCGCCTCGCCGCGGGTGCCCTGGACGCCCAGACGCAGGCGGGAGCGGGAAGTCAGTATCACCAGCGCCGCCGTCGCGAACACCGCCAGGGCGGCGCCGAAGGCCACGCCGGCCCGCTCGCGGTGGTAGGACACCGCCACCAGCACGGTGATGCAGACCACGAGCAGGAGCAGCTGCCCGCGCAGCTTCATCAGCAGCCCGCCGGCCAGCACCGGCAGCGCCAGCATGGCCGGCGTCCAGCCCTCGGGGAAGGCCACGGTCAGCATGCCGAAGCCGACGGCCACCATGCCCAGGGCCGGCAGCAGGTAGAGATCGGAGGCCATGGCGTGGTCGGTGATCCACCGGCCGATCCTGCCGTCCCCGAAGCGGCCGTCGCCGAAGCGACGGCGTCGCCCGGAGGCCGCTCGCCCGCCGGACCGCCCATTCCCCGAGTCCGCGGTCATGGGCGAACCATATCGGGAGGACGCCCCGTTCGTCACCCTCCGATCATCACGCGTCACGGTGCGCGGCGGAGGCCCGGGCGCAGGCGTGGCCGCCGCCCGCGGTTGTCAGGACGCTGTCGGTACCGGGGCGTCGGCGACGGGTCGGCGCGGGTCGGCGGCGCCCCGGTCCGCGCGGCTCAGGAGCCGGGCTTCTGGCACCCCGGGCACCAGAACAGGTTCCGGTCGCGCACCCCGGCGGTCGCGATCGGCGTCTCGCACACCAGGCACGGCTGCCCGGTGCGGCGGTAGGCGTAGACCTCGCCGCCGTGGTCGTCCTTGCGCGGCGGCCGCCCCATCGCCTCCGGCGTGTGCTCCGGGTGCACGGTGTCGATCCGCCCCAGCCGCACCCCCTCGGCCATCAGCGCCACCAGGTCGTCCCACATCCCGTCCCACTGCTCCCGGACCAGGTCCCGGCCCTTGCGGTAGGGGTCGATCCCAGCCCGGAACAGCACCTCGGCCCGGTAGACGTTGCCGACGCCGGACAGCACCGACTGCTCCATCAGCAGCTCGGCGACGGTCAGCGAGCTGTTCGAGACCTTGCGCCAGGCCAGGTCCGGCTCGGCGTCCGCGCGCAGCGGATCCGGCCCCAGCTTGCGCAGCATCGCCCGGCGCTCGTCGGGCCCGTACAGGTCGCAGGCCGAGGCGCCGCGCAGATCGGCGTGCCCGGACTTGCCGACCAGCCGCACCCGCACCTGCCCCACCACCGGCCCGGGCGGCTCCTCGCTGACCGCGAACTTCCCGTACAGCCCGAGGTGGACATGGATCCAGCGGTCGGCGCCGAATCCCAGGAAAAGGTGCTTTCCGTGCGCTTCCGAACCGGTGTACGGCAGCTCCGCGACCAGCTTCGCCCCCGCGTCGAAGCGCCCTTGTGGGCTCGTGACCTCGGACAACGGCGATTCAGTAGTGAGTTCGGGGGTGAACACGGCGTCGAGTTTGCCGGCAAGACGGTGAATCACGTGACCTTCGGGCATACCAAAGACACTACGCGTCCCCACCGACACTCGATCATGACGAAGGCGGAAGCCCGATGACCATTGAGAGCCTCGGCCGCAAGAACGGCCCCAAGCCCGGGGAGCACGGTCCCGCCGCCGCGCGCCACGGCCGCCGGGCCCAGCCGGAGACCCGGGCGGTCCCCACAGCCCGCCCGAAGCCGGCCCCGCCGCGATCCGTCGTCCCGGGACCGGTGGGACAGGCGGGGCAGACCGGAGCGGCGGCACAGGCGACACAGGCGGGTCAACGGGGACCGGCGAGCGAGACCGACGGCGCGAAGGCCGCCGCCAGGACCGCGGAGGCCCAGGGCGGCCGGGAACGCGGCTCGGGCGGACCAGGCGGACCGGGCGGACCGGGCGGACCGGGCGGATCCGGCGGACAGACCGCGACCGGCCAGGGCTCGAACCCGGCGCAGCGGCGCGGCCGCGGCGAGGGCAAGGCCGAAGGCCCGAACCGGGGCGGCGACCGCTCCCTCTACGACGGCGGCTCCCCCTCGGCCAACCGTCTCGGCCCGGCGAAGGCCATGCGCGCCCGCGACGTCTCCCGGCCACGCGATTGGTGAGGCCGCCGCACGCACAAAGCCCTCCGCACGCACAACAGCGACGGCGCCAGCGCCGACAACACCGACAGCATCGCCAGCGCCGACAAACGCCGAAGGCCCGTGAACCTCAGAGGTTCACGGGCCTTCGTACACTCAAGTCGGGATGACAGGATTTGAACCTGCGACATCGTGCCCCCAAAGCACGCGCGCTACCAAGCTGCGCCACATCCCGGTTCTCGCGACAGCAGGTTAGCACTGCGATCCGCCCGCGGTCCTGAGGCTTTTCCCGCTGCGCGGCGGGGATCGGGACGCGATCCCCGCCGCGGTGCGACCGGGGGCACCGATCGCGCTGTTCACACACCGATCAGCGCGATCGGCGCGCCGTCAGTCGAAGATCGGGTCCTGAGTCCGGGTGCGCTTCAGCTCGAAGAAGCCCGGCGTGGAGGCGACCAGCACGCAGCCGTCCCACAGCTTGCCGGCGGCCTCGCCCTTGGGCGCCGGGGTGACGACGGGGCCGAAGAAGGCCACGCCGTTCACCGCCACCACCGGGGTGCCGACGTCCTGGCCGACCAGGCCGATGCCCTCGGCGTGGGACTTGCGCAGGGCCTCGTCGTACCGGTCGGTGTCGACGGCGTCGGCCAGGGAGGCGGGCAGGCCGGCCTCCTCCAGGGCCTCGACGATCACCTCGCGGGTGTACGGGCGGCCGCCGGGGTGGTGGCGGTTGCCCAGAGCGGTGTAGAGCGGCAGCACAAACTCGTCGCCGTGCTCCTGCTGGGCGGCGGTCACCACGCGGACCGGGCCCCAGCCGGCGTCCAGCAGTTCGCGGTACTTCTCGGGCAGGTCGTCCCGGTGCTCGTTGAGCACGGAGAGCGACATGACGTGCCAGCGCACGTCCACGGGCCGGGTCCGCTCCACCTCCAGCATCCAGCGGGAGGTCATCCAGGCCCAGGGGCACAGCGGATCGAACCAGAAGTCGGCCACGTCGCGGGACGCGGTCTTGTCGGGGGTCGGAGAGCTCATACCCGGACCCAACACCCGAGGACCTGCGCGTAATCCCGGAGGCGTCCGACTGGACGGTCGTGCAAGGATCGATGACGAACCCATTCATCGAGGCGACAAGGAGCCGTGCAAGGGTGCCCGGTATCAATCTGACCCGCGAGGAGGCCCAGGAGCGCGCGGCGCTGCTGGACGTCCAGTCCTACGAAGTGCAGCTGGACTGGTCCGACGCCCCCGATCCGGAAGCGAAGACCTATCCGTCCGAGACGACCGTGCGGTTCCGGGCGCGGACTCCCGGTGCCTCGACCTTCATCGACCTGATCGCACCGAACGTGCGGGAGATCACGCTCAACGGCCAGGCCGTCGACCCGGCCGAGGCGTTCAAGGACAGCCGGATCGCGCTGGCCAACCTGCAGGCCGAGAACGAGCTGCGGGTGGTCGCCGACTGCGCCTACATGAACACCGGCGAGGGCCTGCACCGGATGATCGACCCGGTCGACGGCGAGGCCTACCTCTACACGCAGTTCGAGGTCCCGGACTCGCGCCGGGTGTTCGCGGTGTTCGAGCAGCCCGACCTGAAGGCGACCTTCGCCTTCACCGTGGCCGCGCCGGAGAGCTGGGAGGTCTTCTCCAACTCCCCGACCCCGGCGCCGGAGGCCCGCGGCGAGGGGGTCGCCGCCTGGGCCTTCGAGGCCACCCCGCGCGTCTCGTCGTACATCACGGCGCTGGTCGCCGGGAAGTACCACGTGGCGCGGGCCGAGCACACGACCGGGCGCGGCCAGAAGATCCCGATGGCGGTGGCGGTGCGCACCTCGCTGGCCGAGTACCTGCGTGCCGAGGAGATCTTCGAGGTCACCGGGCAGGGCTTCGACTTCTTCACGGAGAAGTTCCGGCGCGACTACCCGTTCGCCAAGTACGACCAGCTGTTCGTGCCGGAGTTCAACGCCGGGGCGATGGAGAACGCCGGCTGCGTCACCTTCCGCGAGGAGATGATCTTCCGCTCGAAGGTCACCGACGCCGCCTACGAGCAGCGCGCCGAGGTCATCCTGCACGAGATGGCGCACATGTGGTTCGGCGACCTGGTCACCATGCAGTGGTGGAACGACCTGTGGCTGAACGAGTCGTTCGCGACCTTCACCGCGTTCTACGCGATGGTCGCGGCCACCCGGTTCCGGGACGGCTGGACCACCTTCGCCAACGGCGAGAAGACCTGGGGCTACCGCCAGGACCAGCTGCCCAGCACGCATCCGATCGTCGCGGAGATCCGCGACCTGGACGACGTGATGGTCAACTTCGACGGCATCACCTACGCCAAGGGCGCCTCGGTGCTCAAGCAGCTGGTGGCCTGGGTCGGCGACGACCACTTCTTCGAGGGCGTCCGCACCTACTTCGACCGCCACGCCTGGGGCAACACCACGCTGGCCGACCTGCTCGGCGCGCTGGAGGAGACCTCGGGCCGGGACCTGAAGGAGTGGTCCAAGCTCTGGCTGGAGACCGCCGGGCCGAACACCCTGCGCCCGGTCTACGAGGTCGACGCCGACGGCGCCTTCACCGCGTTCGCGGTGGAGCAGGAGGGCTTCTCCGAGCAGTACCCGACGCTGCGCCCGCACCGGCTGGCCATCGGCCTGTACAACCTGGTCGACGGCGCCCTGGTGCGCACCGGCCGGGTCGAGCTGGACGTCACCGGCGCCCGCACCGAGGTGGCCGAGCTGATCGGCCAGGCCCGCCCGGCGCTGGTGCTGCTCAACGACGACGACCTCACCTACGCCCGGATCCGCCTGGACGAGCACTCGATGGCGACTCTGGTGGCGCACATCGGCGACTTCGCCGAGCCGCTGCCGCGCACCCTGTGCTGGGGAGCGGCCTGGGACATGCTCCGCAACGCCGAGCTGGCCGCGCGCGACTACGTCAAGCTGGTGCTCGGCGGCGTCGGCCGGGAGAGCGACATCGGCGTCGCGCAGCTGTTGCAGCGCCAGTCGCTGTCGGCGGTCGAGCTGTTCGCCGACCCGGCCTGGCGCCCGACCGGGCAGGCCGAGCTGGCCGACGCCTCCTGGCAGCACCTGCAGGCCGCCGAGCCGGGTTCGGACTTCCAGCTGGCCTGGACCCGCGCCTTCGCCGGCACCGCCCGCACCGAGGAGCAGCTGGACTACGTCGCGGCGCTGCTGGACGGCTCGCAGGAGCTCACCGGCCTGACCGTCGACACCGAGATGCGCTGGACCCTGCTGCTGAGCCTGGTCGTCTCCGGCCGGGCCGACCTGCCGGAGATCGAGGCGGAGCTGGAGCGGGACAAGACGGCCACCGGCGAGCGCTACGCGCTCCAGGCCCGCGCCGCCCGGCCCACCGCCGAGGCCAAGGCCGAGGCCTGGGCGTCGGTGGTGGAGGGCGACTCGCTGGCCAACCACACCGTGGCCTCGGTGATCAGCGGGTTCCAGTCCACGCCGGCCGAGAAGCGCGAGGAGCTGCTCAAGCCCTACGTCGCGAAGTACTTCGAGACCGTCGAGGGCGTGTGGAACTCTCGCACGCACGAGATCGCCACCCAGATCGCGACCGGGCTGTACCCGACCTTCGTGATCGAGCAGGGCACGCTGGACGCCACCGCGCAGTTCCTGGACGGCGCGCAGCCGGTGCCGGCGCTGCGCCGCCTGATCGTGGAGGCCGCGGACACCGTCACGCGGTGCCTGAAGGCGCAGGAGAAGGACCGGTCGGCGGCCTGATCGGAGGCTGACGGCCGATCCACGAAAAGCAAGAACGGAACGGCCCGGGCGGAGCTCCGCCCGGGCCGTTCCGTTCTGCTTGCCGGTTGCTTCTCCGAACTTCTACGGCTGCCCGCCGTGCAGCACCGGCGCCTTCTGCGCGTGCTCCATCAGCGAGCCGAGCCCGTTGACGATGCCGCCGGCCAGGTCGCCGAGCGCGAACGTGGAGGCCATCGCGGCCGCGGCCAGGGCCGCGGCCCGGTCGTCGACCTGGCGCTTGGCCTCGACGCCGGTCACGATCTCCAGCTGGTTGCGCCGCGGGTCGACGACCACCAGCACGGCCTGGTCGGCGTCGGCCAGCCGCCGTTGCAACCGCAGGGCCTGGGCCCGCAGGTCGCCCTCGACCGAGCCGACGTAGACCGAGAACCGCAGACCGGTCTGCGCCTCGGCGGTGGCGATCGCCTTGGCGATGTCCTGTTCCTGTCGGGCGCTGAACGCGTCACCAGCGGGCACTGGCGCCTCCCTCGGTCTGGGCCACCGTGGCGACCGCGGTGAGCTCCTTGAGCGAGGTGCCGGTCAGCGCGCGGCCGGCGGCGTCGCCGTGCTCGTCGCGGGGACCGCCGAACCAGACCGGCGCGGCCCACCAGCTGAGCTGGTGCGGGCGGTACCGGTTGCCGCGCGCGATCGACGGGGCGAGCACCAGCAGCGCGATCACCACGAAGATCGCCAGCGGGATGCCGATGTAGACGAGGATGGTGGCGACGGCGGACATGCCGGGGCCCGGTTCGTCGCCGGCGTCCCGGTGCAGGGCGAACGCCGGGGCCGTGAGCAGCAGGGGCACCGCCGCCAGAGCGCCAACCGTCGCCGCCCGCAACGCCCGGCGCGTGCGCGCATCGGGGATGGTCGGTGTTTTCACGCCTCCACCGTATCTGACGTGGCCTCACGCTCGAAAAGCAGGGGCCGCCCCCGGAGCCGATGCTCCGGGGGCGGCCCACAACACGGTGCCGGCTAAAGGATGCGCACGTCAGGCGGCCGCGAACGCGCCGTCGAACGTGAACCCCTTCGCGTCGCCGCCATACGCCTCCAAATACGGCGTCCAGCGCGGGTCTTGTCTTCCTGAGGACAGGATCCGCCAAGCCGAACCGGCCGGCTGCACCGGGGCCCGGCGCATGCGCCAGCCCAGGTCCGAGAACGGACGGTCCGCCTTCACATGGTTGCAGCGGCGGCAGGCCGAGACGACGTTGTCCCAGGCGTGCTGGCCGCCGCGCGAGCGCGGTATCACGTGGTCGATGCTGGTCGCCGGGGCGTCGCAGTAGACGCACCGGCCGCCGTCGCGCGCGAAGATCGCGCGGCGGGTCAGCGGTACCGCCCGGCGGTTCGGGACCTTGATGTAGCGGGTCAGCCGGATCACCGAGGGGGCGGGCATCGACCAGGTGGCCGCGTGGAGCAGGTCGCCGGATCCCTCAAGGGTGACGGCCTTGTCGCTGAGGATCAGAACCACTGCGCGGCGTTGGCTCACGACGCATAACGGCTCATACGAAGCGTTCAAAAGTAGTGCGTGCGGCACTGATGGCCTCCTGACCGAGTCCGACGCGTGGCTCGCGCCGGAGCTAGCGTTCCCGGCCCGCATTCGCCCACCCCGCAATGCGACTGACGCTCAGCTGGGGCATCGGTGCATGTCGGAGCACTTGTCCGCGGATCGGTTCACGGGTAGATCCAGTCTGTCCGCTGTTGTGGTTCCCGCGCTACCAGATTTCACGCACATCTTCAAAATCATGCGTCACGAGCGGGTTAACGCAGCTCGACCACAAGACATAGTGTTCTGCGGGCATGTCGCGCTTCCCTCTTCCGGAAAACCGCGGGGCCGGTAATCGCCGACATTCCGGGCTTTCCTCGCAGGGCCCTCGCCCTGGAACAGCCGGCGGGCACCGTGGAAGGCTGATCGTCATGGATCTCCGCATTCTCACCGAACCGCAGCAGGGCGCTTCCTACGACACCCTGCTCCGGGTCGCGCGCGCCGCCGAGGACCTCGGCTTCGGCGGCTTCTTCCGGTCCGACCACGTGCTGCGCGGCGGCACCGGCGACGGCCTGCCCGGCCCGACCGACTGCTGGACCACGCTGGCCGGCCTGGCCCGGGAGACCACGAGGATCCGGCTGGGCTCGCTGGTGACGCCGGTGACCTTCCGGCTGCCGGGCCCGCTGGCGATCCAGGTGGCGCAGGTGGACCAGATGTCCGGCGGCCGGGTCGAGCTGGGCCTGGGCACCGGCTGGGACGCCGCGGAGCACGCCGCCTACGGGATCCCCTTCCCGGCGAAGCGGTTCGACCGGCTGGAGGAGCAGCTGGAGATCGTCAAGGGCCTGTGGGCCACCCCGGAAGGGGAGACCTATTCCTTCCAGGGCGCGCACTACCGGCTCGCCGACTCCCCGGCGCTGCCCAAGCCGGCGCAGCGGCCGCATCCGCCGATCATCGTCGGCGGCCGCGGGCCCGAGCGGACCCCGCGGCTGGCCGCGCGGTTCGCCACCGAGTACAACTCGAACTTCCGTCCGGCCGACCAGGTCGCCGAGAGCTACACCCGGGTCCGCGAGGCGTGCACGGCGATCGGGCGCGATCCGGGCTCGCTGACCCTGTCGGTGACGCTGGTCGTGGCCTGCGGCCGTACCGACGCCGAGATCGAACGCCGGGCCGAGGCGATCGCCCGGATCACTCCGCCGAACCAGGTGATCCTGCGGTTCACGCCGGAGCAGCTGTTGGAGAGACTTGGTGAATATCACGCGATCGGCACCCGGCGCGTCTACCTGCGGACCTTCGACCTCGCGGATCTGGACCAGGTCGAGCTGATCGGCTCCGCAGTCCTGCCTCGGGCCGGAATCCTCTAATCTGGCGGGTGATTCGTTCTGTCGTCCAGATGATTCGTGAGGCCCCGAACCCCGTGTCCGCCCCAGTTCCCGCCTTCGCCTTCGAGAGCGCGGCCCCGTCGGCCGCGCCGACGTCGACTCCCGACACGTCGCTGAGCGAGAAAACCAGAAGCGTGGGCAACTGGTTCAGCGACCACTCGGGCGCGATAGTCACCGACGTGATCACCATCGTGGCGATCATCGTGGTGGCGCTGGTCATCCGGAAGATCACGCTGACCTTCATCCACCGCGCGGTGGACAAGGCCGCGATGCGGGCGGAGTCCAAGCCGGGCCGGTTCCTGGAGGCCGGGCTGCTGATGGGCGCCGAGCGCCGGTTGCAGCGCACCCGGGCCCTGGGCTCGGTGCTGAGCAGCATCGCCAGCGCCGCCATCATGATCATCGCGGCCCTGATGATCATCGACCAGCTGCACATCTCCACCGGCCCGATCCTGGCCAGCGTCGGCGTGATAAGCGCCGCCATCGGCTTCGGGGCCCGCGACGTCGTCACCGATCTACTGGCCGGCATCTTCATGATCATGGAGGACCAGTACGGGGTCGGCGACTACATCGACGCCGGCGACGCCAAGGGCACCGTGGAGGACGTGGGCCTGCGCATCACCCAGCTGCGGGACTACGACGGTGTGGTCTGGTACGTGCGCAACGGCACCATAAAGCGGATCGGGAACCAGTCGCAGGGCTACTCCCGCGCGATCGTCGACGTGCCGATCCCCTATACCGAGAACCCGGGCAAGGTCCGGGAGCTGATGGTCCGGGCCGCGCACCAGATGTTCGACGACCCGGAGTGGAAGGACAGCTTCCTGACCGAGGTGCCGACCATCGCGGGCATCGAGTCCATCGAGGGCGACCACATGATGATGCGGGTGTCGGTGCGCACGGCGGCGCGGCGCAGCGCCGAGGTCGCGCGCGAGCTGCGCGGCCGGCTGATCACCGAGTTCGACGAGGCCGGAGTGAAGGTCGGCGTCCCGGCCGCCGCCGGGACCCCCGGGCCGGACCAGCTGCCCGCCGCGCGGGCGGCGGTGGAGCCGGGCCTGAGCACCGAGGCCTGACCCGGCCGCCCGGGCCCGCCGGCCGAGGTTCCAGGGCTTCCATCGACCGGGGTCCATCGACCGGTTGACCCCCGGACTCAACCGGTCGCACCTCATGCCGCCCCCGGCCCCGCGGCCACGCTGGAGGCATGACCACAGCACTGCGCGCCAGGGGGCTGCGCAAGAACTACGGGGACGCCGCGGCACTCGACGGTGTCGACTTGGACGTCGCGACCGGCGAGATCTTCGCGCTGCTGGGTCCGAACGGCGCCGGCAAGAGCACCGCCGTGGAGATCCTGGAAGGACTACGGGACCGCGACAGCGGCGAGGTGTCGGTGCTCGGGACGGATCCGGCGCGGGCCGACCACCGGTGGCGGGCCCGGATCGGGGTCGTGCTGCAGGAGGCCCGCGACTTCACGATGCTGCGGGTCGGCGAGGCCGTGCGGCAGTTCGGCTCCTACTATCCGGCGCACCGCGATCCGGACGAGGTGCTCGCCGCGGTCGGCCTGACCGAGCAGACCCGCACCCTGACCTCCCGGCTCTCCGGCGGCCAGCGCCGGCGCCTGGACGTGGCCCTGGGCATCGTCGGCGGTCCCGAGCTGCTGTTCCTGGACGAGCCGACGACCGGGTTCGACCCGGCCGCCCGCCGGCAGTTCTGGGAGCTGATCCGGTCGCTGCGCTCGTCCGGCACCACCGTGCTGCTGACCACGCACTACCTGGACGAGGCCGAGGCGCTGGCCGACCGGGTCGGCGTGCTGGTGCGCGGCCGGCTGGTGGAGGTGGCCGCGCCGGAGCGGCTCGGCGGCCGGGACCGGGCCGAGGCGGTCGTGACCTGGGAGGAGGACGGGAAGCGTTGCGAGCAGGCGACCCCGGAGCCGACCCGGTTCATCGCCGAGCTGGCCACCTTGTTCCACGGCGAGATCCCGGGGCTGTCGGTGGTGCGGCCGTCGCTGGAGGACATCTACCTCGACCTGATCGGGTCGGAGTCGGAGCACGAGGGGGGACGGTGAGCACGATGGTGACGACCGACAGTGTGATCGACGTGGCGGGTACCAGGGCCGGCGCCGAAGCGGACCGGCCCCGGCGGGCGCCGCTGCGCGAGGTGTGGCGGATCGGCCGGGTCCGGATGGCGGTGGAGGTCCGGCAGCTGACCCGCAACACCGGCCTGCTGATCTACACCTTCGCCCTGCCGGTGGTGATGCTGCTGCTGTTCGGCTCGATCTTCCGCGGGAGGATCGAGGGGACCTCGGCCACCTATCAGCAGGTCTACGCGACCGGGATGATCGGCATGTGCGTGATCAACGGCGGGTTGCAGAACCTGGCGTTCGCGGTGGCCTCCGAGCGGCACTCCAAGGCGCTGAAGCGGCTGCGGACCACGCCGATGCCCGCCGCCTCGTACTTCCTGGGCAAGGTCGCCTCGGTCCTGGTCGCGACGGTCGGGCAGATCGCCGTGATGCTGATCGTCGGGGTGGGCCTGATGGGCCTGACGCTGCCCACCGACCCGAGCCGCTGGTTCACCTTCGTCTGGGTGCTGCTGGTCGGCGCGACCGCGTGCAGCCTGCTGGGCATCGGGCTGAGCGGGCTGATCCGGTCGGAGAACGGCGCGGCGATCGTCTGGCTGCCGATCATGGTGCTGCAATTCGTCTCCGGGGTCTTCATCCTGTTCTCCTCGCTGCCCAGGCCGGTGCAGCAGATCGGAGCGGTCTTCCCGGTGAAGTGGCTGTGCCAGGGGATGCGGTCGGTGTTCCTGCCGGAGAGCTTCAAGTACTCCGAGCCGGCGCAGGGCTGGGAGCACGGGCGGCTCGCACTGGTGCTCGCGGCCTGGTGTGTGGTCGGCTTGCTGCTGTGCCTGAAGACCTTCAGCTGGCGGGGACGGGACGACGGGTGACCAAGCGCGCCCGGCCGGACGCGGCGATCGACGCCGCGTCCGGGTTTGTTCCGTCCCCGTCCCCGGCCGAGGCCGAGGCCGAGGCGCCGGACTGCGGCGACGAACCGCTCACCGAGGCGCTGGCCGACGATGCGCGCGCGTCCCACCGCTCCTGGCGGCGCATCGCGCTGATCTGGGGAACCGCCTGGCACTTCGCCCTGCTGATCGGCGTACTGCTGGTCCTCAGCGGGCACAAGCCGTGGTTGCTGCTGCCGCTGGCGGGTCTGTCGGCATCGTGGATCTTCCTGGAGTACCCCTGGCTGGTCGACCGCGCCCGCGCTTTCAACGTGGTCTTCTATCACCTGGCGATCAGCTCCGTACTCAGCTTCGCGGTGGTCTGGGCCGACCCCGACCTGACCTTCCTGGCGAGCGTCGTGCTCTCCCAGTTCTCCCCGCTGACCGGCTACCGGCTGCGCGGCGTCGCGGTCCTGACCGGCGGCGCGGTCGTGCTGACCCTGCCGATCGCGCTGCGCAGCGGCTTCGACGGCGGCTCGCTGGTCGGCTGGGCCCTGACCGCCGGGTCGGCGCTGCTGTTCAACCTGTTCATCGGCGGGTTCTTCGTCGAGATGCTGAACGACCACGACCGGCGCGGAACCCTGATCCGCGAGCTGGAGGCCACCCGCGCCGAGTTGGAGCGGGTGAACCACGAGGCCGGGGTGCGCGAGGAGCGCGAGCGGCTGGCCCGCGAGATCCACGACACCCTGGCGCAGGGCTTCACCAGCCTGCTGATGCTGGTCCAGGCCGCGGAGGCGACGCTGGACACCGACCCGGCGACCACCCGGCAACGGCTGGAGCTGGCCGCCCGCACCGCCCGCGAGAACCTGGCCGAGGCCCGGGCCCTGATCGGCGGCGACCCGACGGCCGGGCTGCCGCTGGACGCCGCGCTCCAGCGGGCGGCGGCACGGATCGGCGAGGAGCTGGGGATCGCGACGTCGGTCGCCATCGACGGCCGGCCGCAGCCGCTGTCGGCGAACGTCCAAGTGGTGACGCTGCGCGTGGCGCAGGAAGCGTTGGCGAACGTCCGCAAGCACGCGCAGGCCGGATCGGCCGCGGTGCGGCTGGCCTACGGGAGCGACGGGCTCGCGGTGAGCGTCGAGGACGACGGCGTGGGGATGGAGGTCGCCGCGGTAACCGGCTTCGGCCTGCGCTCGATGCGCGAGCGAGTCGGCCAGGTCGGCGGGACAGTGACGATCACCAGCGCGCCCGGCGCCGGAACGCGGGTGGAGGCGGAGGTGCCCTATGAGTGAGGGGCTGCGGGCCGGCGAGGAGCCGCGGGCGAGCCGGGGATTGCGGGTCCTGATCGTCGACGACCATCCAGTCGTCCGGGCCGGCCTGCACGGCATGCTGGCCGCCGAGCCGGACCTGGACGTCGTGGGCGAGGCCGCCGACGGCGCCGAGGCCGTGCGGCAGGCGCTGGAGCTGGCCCCGGACGTGGTCCTGATGGACCTGCGGATGGCCGGCGTGGACGGCGTCGAGGCCACCGCGCGCCTGGCCGTCGAGGCCCCGGCGATCAAGGTGCTGATCCTGACCACCTACGACACCGACGCGGACATCGTCCGCGCGGTCGAGGCCGGCGCGACCGGCTACCTGCTCAAGGACACGCCGCGCGCCGAGCTGGCCGAGGCGGTGCGCGCCGCCGCGCGCGGCGAGACCGTGCTGGCCCCGGCGGTGGCGGCCAAGCTGGTCAGCCGGATGCGCCAGCCCGCGCCGCAGCCGCTGACCCCGCGCGAGCGCGAAGTCCTGGCCCTGGTCGCGCGCGGCCTGGCCAACGCCGAGATCGGCCGGGAGCTGTTCATCAGCGAGGCGACGGTGAAGACCCACCTGGTGCGCGCGTTCGGCAAACTCGGCGTGGACGACCGGACGGCCGCCGTCACCAAGGCCATGGCTCAAGGGATGCTCTGATCTACCCTCGGAAGGCATGACTCCTGAGGAAGCCCGCGCCACGTTCCTGAGCCAGCCGCACGCGGTCCTGGCCACGGCGGACGCGTCTGGCGTGCCGCACTTGGTCCCCGTAGTCTTCGCGGAGGTCGACGGGGACCTGGCGCTGGTGGTGGACCACAAGCCGAAGCGCACCACGGATCTGAAGAGGCTCCGGAACATTGCGGCCAACCCGCACGTCTCCTTACTGACGGAGCACTACGCCGCCGACTGGTCCGCGCTGTGGTGGGCGCGGGCCGACGGTACGGCGCGGGTCGGACCGCTCACGCCGGCGGTGCTGGCGGCGTTCCGGGCGAAGTACCCGCAATACCGCGACCGCCCGCCGGAGGGACCGGCGGCGGCGATCACGGTGACGAAGTGGTCCGGCTGGTCGGCCTGATCCGGCGCCGGAGGGGAACACTCTTGACGGGCGGGGACGGGACCAGCTACTCTCCCGTTTCGTTAGTAAACTTTCCTAATAGTTGTCCACCAGGACCGGGAAGCGGGGAGGAGAATGCCGCCGTGGCCACTTCCGACACCACCCCCGGCACTCCGCGCCTGCTCCGCTCGATCAACGACCGCTCCGCGCTGGAGCTGCTGATCGAGCACGGTCCGCTGACCCGCACCCGGATCGGCGCCCTGACCGGGCTGTCCAAGCCCACCGCCAGCCAGCTGGTGGACCGGCTGCTGACCGCCGCCCTGGTGGTGCCGGCCGGCACCGCGGCCGGCGGCCCCGGGCCCAGCGCCCAGTTGTACGCCGTCAACCCCGCCGCCGGATACGCCGGCGGCCTGGACGTCACCCACACCCGGGTCACCGCGGCCGTGGCCGATCTGGCCGGCCAGGTGGTCGGCGAGTTCGAGGTCCCGGTGGTCGGGCGCGGCGCGGCCGGCAGCGCCGAGCGGGTGCGCGACGCCCTGCACGGCGCCGCCGACGCCGCCGGCGTGGCCCCCGGCGCGGTCCGGCACGTGGTGATCGGCGTGCCCGGCGCCCCGCATCCGGAGACCGGCCAGCTCGGCTTCGCCCGCGACCTGCCGGGCTGGCACGGCGGCAACCTGGGCCGGCTGCGCGAGCTGCTGGGCGTGCGGGTGGACCTGGAGAACGACGTCAACCTGGCCGCCATCGCCGAGCAGCACCACGGCCAGGCCCGCGGCGCCGACGACTTCGTGGTGCTGTGGCTGGGCAACGGCATCGGGCTGGCGATCATCCAGGACGGCCGCTTCGTGCGCGGCGCCACCGGCGGGGCCGGCGAGATCGGCTACATGCCGGTCGCCCTGGACCCGGACGACCCGGCGCTGCGGGCCGGCGCCAAGCCGGTGAAGAACACCTTCCAGAACCTGGCGGGCCGGCCGGCGGTGTTGCAGCTGGCCCGCGAGCACGGCATCCGGGTGGCCGACCACGCCGAGGCGGTAAGGCACGCGGTCGAGACCGGCAACACCGAGATGCTCACCACCCTGGCCCGCCGCACCGCCCGCGGCCTGGCCCCGGTCCTGGCGATCCTGGACCCCTCGCTCGTCGTCCTGTCCGGCGGCACCCTGCGCGCCGGCGGCGACCTCCTCAAAGACCTGATCACGCGGGAACTGCACGCCGTGGCGGTCCCCCGTCCCGCTCTCGCGGTGTCCACCGTGGAAGGCAACCCGGTGCTCGCCGGGGCCATCCACGCGGCGCTGCGGGCGGTGCGGGCGGACATCTTCAGCCGCGGCGGGTAGGGCGCGAGATGTTTGTCACGTATTGGGACAGGAGTCTGATATGAAACTGGCCGTCGTCGGTGGAGGATCGACGTACACGCCGGAGCTGGTCGACGGCTTCGCGCGGTTGCGCGACACGCTGCCGCTCACCGAACTCGCCCTCATCGACCCGGCCGCCGACCGGGTGGAGCTGATCGGCGGCCTGGCCCGGCGGATCTTCGCCAAGCAGGGGCACCCGGGCACGGTCACCACGCACACCGAGCTGGAGTCCGGCGTCGAGGGCGCCGACGCCGTGCTGATCCAGCTGCGGGTCGGCGGCCAGGCGATCCGGAACGTGGACGAGACCTTCCCGCTGGAGTTCTGCTGCGTGGGCCAGGAGACCACCGGGGCCGGCGGGTTCGCCAAGGCGCTGCGCACGGTGCCGGTGGTGCTGGACATCGCCGAGCGGGTCCGGCGGCTGGCGCCGCAGGCCTGGATCATCGACTTCACCAACCCGGTCGGGATCGTCACCCGGGCCCTGCTGGACGCCGGGCACCGCGCGGTCGGGCTGTGCAACGTGGCCATCGGCTTCCAGCGGCGGGCCGCCGCGCACCTGGGCGTCGAGCCGTCGCGGATCAAGCTGGACCACGTCGGGCTGAACCACCTGACCTGGGAGCGCGGCTTCTACCTGGACGGCGTGGACGTGCTGCCCAAGTACCTGGCCGAGTCGCTGGACGAGATCGCCCACGACATCGAGCTGCCGGCCGAGCTGATCGGCCGCCTGGGCGTGGTCCCCTCCTACTACCTGCGCTACTTCTACGCCCACGACATCGTGGTCAAGGAGCAGATCGACCAGGTGGCCAAGGGCGAGAACCGGGCCAAGGCGGTCGCGGCGGTGGAGGCCGAGCTGCTGGCCCAGTACGCCGACCCGACGCTGGACACCAAGCCGGAGGCGCTGAGCAAGCGCGGCGGCGCGTTCTACTCCGAGGCCGCCGTCGAGCTGCTGGCCTCGCTGCACGGCGACCTCGGCGAGGAGCTGGTGGTCAACGTCCGCAACGGCGGCACCTTCCCGTTCCTGGCCGACGACGCGGTGATCGAGGTCCCGGCGATCGTCGACGCCTCCGGGGTGCGCCCGGCACCGCTGCGCGCGCCGGTCGAGCCGCTGTACCGGGGCCTGATCGCGCACGTGTCCGCGTACGAGGAGCTGGCGGTGGCGGCCGCGATCCACGGCGGCGTGGACCGGGTCCGCACCGCGCTGCTCGCGCACCCGCTGGTCGGCCAGGCGGACCTGGCCGACAAGCTCGCCGACTCGCTCGTCGCCAAGAACCGCGACTTCCTGCCGTGGGTGTGAGCCGCGCGGCCGTCCTGGCGATCGACGGCGGGAACAGCAAGACGGAAGTGGCTTTGGCCTTGGCGGACGGGACGGTGCTGGCCTCGGTCCGGGTCGGCCCGTTCACCCCGTACCTGGACGGCGTGGCCGGGGCGGTCGCGGTGGCCGCGCAGGGCGTGGCGCTGATCCGCGCCGAGCTCGGCCTGGCCGCCGACGAGCCGCTGGCCGACCTGCTGGCCGCCTACGTGGCCGGTGCCGACTTCCCGGTCGAGGTCGAGGCGCTGACCGAGGAGTTCGCCGCGCACGGCTGGGCCGAGCGCACCATCGTGGACAACGACCTGTTCGCGCTGATGCGCTCGGGGACGTCGAACCCGTGGGGCGTGGCCGTGGTCTGCGGCGCGGGCATGAACGCGGTCGGCATCGCCCCGGACGGCCGGCACGCCCGGTTCCCGGCGATCGGCGTGGTGTCCGGCGACTGGGGCGGCGGCGCCGGCATCGGCGAGACCGCGCACTGGTTCGCGGTCCGCGCCGAGGACGGCCGGGGCGCCCCGACGGTGCTGCGCAAGGCGGTGGCCGAGCACTTCGGCAAGGCCTCGATGGCCGAGCTGGTGGAGGCGATCCACTTCGGCGAGATCGCCGAGGACCGGTTCGGGGAGCTGGCGCCGCTGGTGTTCGAGGTCGCCGGGCTCGGCGACGAGGTGGCGCTGTCGATCGTGGACCGGCTGGCGAACGAGGTCTGCGCGTGGGCGTTCGCGGCGATGGGCCGGCTGGACCTGATGGACACCGAGATCGAGGTCGTGCTGGGCGGCGGAGTGCTGCGGGCGCGGCAGCCGCTGCTGATGGAGCGGATCGAGCGGAGCTTCGCCGAGCGGGCGCCGCGCGCGGTGCTGACGGTGGCCGACGAGCGGCCGATCCACGGTGCGGTGCTGCTGGGGCTGGACGAGCTGGCGCGGCGGTGAGCGCGGCGCGGAACACGGCGCGGAATACGGCGACGCGGAGCACGGCGACGCGGAATACGCCGGCGGACGCGGCGCTTCGATGATGTGCGGGCCTTGAACGCCGAGGTCTGTGCCCTGAGATGAGTGAGGGCCCCGGTTTCCACCGGGGCCCTCACTCATGGTGCTGCAAGGTGTCGCACAATGCTGCGAACCTCAGACGAGCGCGGCGTCCAGGGTGATGGACGGCACGCCGGCCAGGGCCTTGGAGACCGGGCAGTTCGCCTTGGCGGTCTCGGCGGCGGTCTGGAAGTCCTCGGCGCTCAGGCCGGGCACCGAGGCGCGGACCGTGAGCCGGATCTCCGTGATGCCGGTGCCGGGCTGGAAGTCGACCTCGGCGTGGGTGTCGACGCTGGTCGGCGGGGTGCCGGCCTGCGCCAGGCCGTGCGAGAGCGCCATCGAGTAGCAGGTGGAGTGGGCCGCCGCGATCAGCTCCTCGGGGCTGGTCACGCCGTTCGGCTCGGCCGAGCGCGCCGGCCAGTTGACGTCGAAGGTCCCGATCTCGGACGAGGCCAGAGTGACGGCGCCCTTGCCGTCCATCAGGCTGCCTTCCCAATGAGTGTCGGCCTTGCGCGTGGTCGCCATGGGTGGTCCCTGCCTTCTTCAGTACAGTCGGGCGTTGAGGCTTTGACGCGATCCTCTCACGGGGTCGGCCGGTGCGCTCAGTCGGTCCGTTTGAAGACGTAGACGTTGTTCACGGGGTCCGCGAACACCTGCTCGTAGGCGTAGCCGGGGTGCCGTGAGCGGACGAAGTCGATCGCCGTGCGCTGCCCGTTCCAGTCGGCGCGGTCGATGTCGAAGGCCTCGTACTCGGGCGCGTCGGTGATGTTGGAGTTGCCGATCCACAGCGCGTCGGTGCGGACCGCGAGCGCCGGGAGCATGGTCACCGTGGTCTCGACGGTGACCCCGGAGGGCACGGCCGCCTCGCCGCGCTTGATCGCCGCGACGTGCGGGGACGGGAACCAGGTCTCGTGGCGCCACAGGTCCTGGATCGGGAAGTACTGGGTGAGCGCGACGGCGATCGCGAGCATCGCGACGGCGCCGTGCTTGAGCTGGGCGTCGCCGAGGCTGTGGAACCGGCTCAGGAGGGCGTTCGTCAGTGGGCGTGCCCGCCCCTGTTCCTGTCCCTGTCCCTGCCTCGATGCGCGGGACTGCTTCATCAGCGCCAGTCCATGGATCGCGGCGGCGAAGACCACGACGGTCGGGACGACGCTGTAGTGGAAGTCGGTGCCCCAGTAGGTGGGCTCGACGTTGATGAAGCGCGCGAGCAGCGCCGGGACGGCGAGCAGGACGAGCGGGGAGCGCAGAGCGACGAAGGCCACTGGCAGCAGCGTCAACAGGACCGTGCGTTCCTTGACGCCGATGCCGTCCAGGAACTGCCGGGGCACGCAGGTCGCCAGCCGACCGAGGCCGGAGTGCTGCGCGGGGTCCAGGCAGCCGCCCTCGCGCCAGTAGAGGTAGACACCGTCCGGGTTGAAGTGCGGTATGACGACCTTCACCAGCAGCGAGAGCACCAGGGCGCCGCAGGCGACCCCGAAGCCGACCACCGCGCCCTGGTACGCGGGCCGGTCGCGCAGGCGGGTGCGGGCCACGACCATGGCGATGATGACGGGGACCAGCAGGGCCAGGTCTTCCTTGACGAACAGCAGCGGCAGGGCCCAGAGAACGGTCTTGCGATGTTCGCCGCGGATGTAGGCGCACAAGCTGAAGGCCAGCGCCGGGACCGCGAAGGCGACCTCGTGGAAGTCGAAGTTGGCGGCCTGGACGACGCCCCAGGCCAGGCCGTAGGAGATGCCGATGGCGGCGCCTTGGCGGGGGCCGAGGAGGTCCTGCGCGGTGCGGGTGAGGGGGACGGCCGCGAGCGCCAGGAGGAAGGCCTGGGCGACCAGGAGGGTGATCGGCGAGGGGAAGACGCGGAAGACCGGGCCCAGGAGCATCAGGATCGGATGCCAGTGGTCGCCCAGGAGGTCGAGGTTCTGGCCGCGGATGTCGACCATCGGGGCCTGGAAGTGCGCGTAGGCGCGGATGGCCTGGATGAATATGCCGAGGTCCCAGGACAGGGAGTCGCGGCGTTCGTAGCGCAGGACGGAGATCAGGGAGTAGAGGAGGAAGGTGCCGGTGGCTATGAGCCAGGGGGCGCGGAGGAGGCGGGGGCGGGAGCGGGGGCGGCGGGTGCTCCGGCTCGGGCTCTGGTTCTGGCTCGGGCGCGGGTTCTGGTTCTGACGGGCGCTCGGGCTCTGGGCCTGGTTCGGACTGGCGCTCGGGCTCTGACTCGGACTCTGGTTCTGACTGGCGCTCGGGCTCGGGCTGGAGCCGGGTGCGCGCGGGCCGGGGGCACGGGCCGCGGCCTGCGCCGTGGCGTTGACCAAGTCGATCAGGTCGCCCCGCGGGATGGGATCGACGTCGTCATTCGCGACTATGGGTCCGGTATCCAGCGCTTTCGACTCCCCCGCCATGGATGAAGCATAGATGCCGGTCCGCGGGCGGTGGGACAATGGCCGGGTGAGTGATCGCGAGGAAACCGTCACGTTCTACGAGGCGGTCGGCGGAGCGCCGACCTTCACGAAGCTGGTTGCCCGGTTCTACGAGGGGGTGGCGTCGGACCCGTTGCTGCGGCCGATGTACCCCGAGGAAGACTTGGGGCCGGCCGAGGAGCGGCTGCGGATGTTCCTGGAACAGTACTGGGGCGGCCCGACGACGTACTCCGAACAGCGCGGACATCCGCGGCTGCGGATGCGCCACTTCCCGTTCAAGGTCGATCCCGCGGCCCGGGACGCCTGGCTGGCCCATATGCGGGTGGCCGTCGACGAGTTGGAGCTGCCGCCGCTCTACGAGGCCGAGCTCTGGGACTACCTGGAGCGCGCCGCGCACAGCATGGTGAACTCCGAGTGAGCCGCCGCTGAGTAATCCGCTCGTGGCCCGGCCCGGCCCCGGTTAGGGTCGGCGCCATGAGCGAACGCACCTTCCGGATCATGGTCCGCGGCTCCTTCGACGCGTTGAGCGAGGAGCAGCGGGCCGAACTGCTGGCGCGGGCGGCGGAGCACGACGTGCTGAACGCGGCCTTCACCGCGGAGGGCAGCCTGACCTACGACCTGGCGATGCGGCCGTTCTTCACGTTCCGGTACCTGGAGCACGGCGACCGCGAGGAGGACATCGTCGTGGCCGGCGAGCTGGCGCAGGCGAAGGCTGAGACGTGGCTCACAGAGCATGGGTACGGGTACAAGGGGCTCAAGGTCAGCGCCGAGGACATGTCGTTGATGCCGCTGGCGAAGCGGCAACGGAAGGCCCGCGCGGCCGGCGCTTAGCAAGCGTTGAGAGCGGTTCACGACGTTTTCGACGCGAGCTGCCTCACATGAGGGGCATTCGGACCGGACCCGGCGGACTGCTTCGGTGAGCGGTTTGAGCTGGGGCGTCGACGACACTTGAGGCGAGCGGATAACAGGGTGTCGTAGACCGGCGACTATGGGTCATGCCCGTTTTGTCTAGCTTTGAACTATGCGTACCGCTCGTCTTCGCCAGCCCGTCCGCACCGATCGCCGTCGTCGTCGCCTGCCGCTGTTCGCGGTGGTCGGCGGAAGCACCATGGTGGCCCTCGCCGCCGTCGCCACACCGGCGGTCGCGGCGCGGCCGGGTGCGCCGATCGCCGAGGCGCAGCAGACGGTGGTGGCCGGCGCTGCGGCGCCCGATTTGCTGACGGCGCGTATCAGCCACGCTGATACCGCGGCGCTGAGCGCGGGTGGCTCGGGGCAGGCGACTCAGGCTGCTTCGGCAGCGCAGGCCGCTCCGGCCCCGGCTGCTCAGGCCGCGCAGGAGCCGGCTGCTGCCGCTCCGGCGCCCGCTGCCGCTCCGGCCGCGCCGCAGCCTGCCGCAGCCCCGGCTCCGGCTCCGAAGCCGACGCACTCCTCCCCCGTCCCCGGCGCCCGGCTGACGGCCCATTTCGGCACGGCCGGCAGCATGTGGGGCAGCGGCGCCCACACCGGCCTGGACTTCGCCGCCCCGTACGGCACGCCGGTCAAGGCCGTCGCCGACGGCACCGTCGTCCAGACCGGCTGGGCCGGCCCTTACGGCCTGCGAGCCGTGGTCAAGCACGCCGACGGGAGCAGCTCCACCTACAACCACCTGTCGCGCCTGGCGGTGACCGGCGGCAAGGTCGCGGTCGGCCAGACCGTCGGGTACCTGGGCTCCACCGGCAACTCCACCGGGCCGCACCTGCACCTGGAGATCATGAACCGGCAGGGCACGTTGATCGATCCGCTGACGTGGCTGCGGGGCCAGGGTGTCACGGTCTGAGGACCTCTACCGCAGGCTGAGTCGCACCGCCGCACCACGACAGCCATGCCTCGGGTCGCTGCCTCACCCCTGAGGCAGCGACCCGAGGCAGTCATCGGCGCCGCCGCCGTCCGGGTCCAGTCCCGCCACCAGCTTCACCAGCGCCGCGAAGCCGTCTTCGCCCAGCGGCTCCACAGCCCGCTCGCGCAGCGCGCCAAGGAAGGTGGCGATGGCTCCCGCCGCCACTTCGAGGCCGTACGGCGTCAGCGTCACCAGGATCACCCGCCGGTCGGCGGCCGAGGGGCTGCGCTCGATCAGGCCGGCCTCGGCCAGCCGGTCGGCGACTTTGGTCGTGCCGGCCGTGGAGAAGCCCAGGATCGCCGACAGCTGGCTCATCTTCGCCGTGCGGTCGGGGCTGCCGGCCAGGAACCACAGGGCCTGGAAGGCCGACGGCGACACCCCGGCGCTGTCCTCGACGTCGTCCAGGAGCCGGCTGTTGAGGCGCCGGAACGCCCCCTGGAGCTGGTTCCACTGCCCGAGCAGGGCCAAGTCCGCCGCGGAGGGGCAGTTGTCGTCCGCGCCCCCTTGCGCGCCGTGCGCGCACGCGTCCACTCCGTTCACGTCCACCACGTTGACCAGGATAGGCCACCTGGCTATTATCTCGCCAGCTAGCTAATTGCTGGCGAGAAGATATCCCGCTACCTACCTGCCTCCCTGGAGCCCGCCATGACCACGAAATGGACCCTCGACCCGTCGGGCCACGCCGTGACCTTCCAGCACAAGACCTTCTGGGGCCTGGCGACCGTCCACGGGGTGTTCCGGACCGTCCACGCCGAGGGCGTCGTCGCCGACGACGGGACGACCGCCGACGGCACGGTGACCGTCGACTCCGCGTCGCTGGACACGAAGCACCGCAAACGGGACACCCACCTGCGCTCCGCCGACTTCTTCGACGTGGAGCGCCATCCGTCGTTCGAGTTCACGGCCGACCGCGTCGAGCCGGTCGCACCGGAGAGCACCGAGGTGCAGGTCCAGGGCACGCTGCGGGTGCGCGAGGTCGTCAAGCCGCTGAGCTTCGTGGCGCAGGCCGAACGGCACGGGGAGCGCGTGACGCTGAGCGCGACGATCCCCTACGACCGCGCGGACTTCGGGATGACGTGGAACCGGCTCGGCATGATGGCCGACCGGGGAGAGCTCGGGGTGAAGCTGCGGTTCACGCAGCAGGTCTGAGGCCAGCTGGGCAGGGCTGGTCAGGGCAGCAAGCCGGAGCCGGTGCGCACCACGACCGTCCCATAGCGAGCGTCCAGGCGCAGCCAGCGGCCTGCGGAGCGAACAGCGGCCGTCGCAGTTGCGGCTTCACCACTGGCTCCCGCTCCTGTTTCCGATCCAGTTCCTGTTTCCGATCCAGTTCCCGTTCCGGTCGGGCCCAGGAAGGCCATGGCCCGGGCAGCGTGCGCAACCCGTACCGACAGTCCATGGTCGAGCGGCCGGTCCCAGATCTCGGCCGCGACGCGGTCGACAGCAGCCCGCGTGCGCTCCCGGTCCGGAATCGCCTCGGCCCGCTCCTTGAACGCCGCGATCCCGGCCAGCGCGGCCGCCTCGACCTCGGCGATCGGCAGCTCCCCGACCGGCTGCCAGCCCGCGCGCGGCGGCAGGAACCCGGTCCAGGCAGTGGCGCCGGCCAGCGGACGCGGGAGGGGCAGGCCCCCGTCGGGCGCGATGGCGTGCAGGAGGTCGCCGGCCGACACGGTGATGTCGACGTCCGGCGCGGCCTCGGCCAGGGCCAGGGTGCGCAGGGTCAGCACGTCGAACGGCGGCTGGCCGTAGACCCCGACCGTCGTGCCCACGGCGACGACGCGGACCGCGGCGGCCTTGTCGAAGCGCAGCAGGCGGGTGAGGTAGCCGCCGAGGTCGTCGGCTTCGGCGGTGCCGGCCAGGAGCAGAGCCAGCGCCGTCGAGCCCGGGGCGTTCACGCCGCCGCCGGGGTGTAGTACTCGGCCAGGTAGTCCTTCTCCATCTGCGACAGGCGGCGCAGGTGGCCGCCGGCCAGGTTGTAGGGGACCAGGACCGAAGAGGCGGTCGCGTAGACGCCGTCGTCGTCGCAGACCTCGTAGGCGACGGTGAACTTCGCCGCCGCGACGTGCGTGACCCACACCTCGACCCGCACCGGCTCCGGCCGGTAGACCAGCGGGCGGCGGTAGGCGATCTCGTGGCTGGCCACGACCGTGCCGAAGGTGGCGAAGCCCTCGACCCCGGCCTCGGAGGCGCGGCGGAACATCCAGTCCACGCGCGCCTCCTCCAGGTACCGGAGGTACACCACGTTGTTGACGTGCTGGTACGCGTCCATGTCCGACCATCGGAGCGGGCAGAGGTACACGTGCCGCCTCCCCGCCGGGGAGTCCGGCGGAGAGGCGGTGGCGGTGCTCATCCGGGAGTTGCCGGACATCAGTCGCGGGTCAGCTTCCGGTAGGTGGCGCGGTGCGGGCGCAGCGACTCCGGGCCGAGGCGCTCGGCCTTGTTCTTCTCGTAGCCCTCGAAGTTGCCCTCGTACCAGAACCACTTCGAGTCGCCCTCCCACGCCAGGATGTGCGTGGCGACCCGGTCCAGGAACCAGCGGTCGTGGGAGATGACCACGGCGCAGCCGGGGAAGTCCAGCAGCGCGTTCTCCAGCGAGGAGAGCGTCTCCACGTCCAGGTCGTTGGTGGGCTCGTCGAGCAGCAGCAGGTTGCCGCCCTGCTTCAGCGTGAGCGCCAGGTTCAGCCGGTTGCGCTCGCCGCCGGAGAGCACGCCGGCCGGCTTCTGCTGGTCCGGGCCCTTGAAGCCGAACGCCGACACGTAGGCGCGGGACGGCATCTCGACCTGGCCGACCTTGATGAAGTCCAGGCCGTCGGAGACGACCTCCCACAGGGTCTTCTTCGGGTCGATGCCGGCCCGGTTCTGGTCGACGTAGGAGATCGAGACGGTCTCGCCGATCTTCACCGACCCGGCGTCCGGCTGCTCGAAGCCGACGAGGGTCTTGAACAGCGTGGTCTTGCCGGCGCCGTTCGGGCCGACGATGCCGACGATGCCGTTGCGCGGCAGGGTGAAGGACAGGTCGTCGATCAGCACCCGGTCGCCGAAGCCCTTGACCAGGTCGTCGACCTCGATCACGACGCTACCCAGACGCGGGCCCGGCGGGATCTGGATCTCCTCGAAGTCCAGCTTGCGGACCTTGTCGGCCTCCGCGGCCATCTCCTCGTAGCGGGCCAGTCGGGCCTTGCTCTTGACCTGGCGGGCCTTGGCGTTGGAGCGGACCCACTCCAGTTCTTCCTTGAGGCGCTTCTGCCGCTTGACGTCCTTCTGGCCCTCGACCCGCATGCGCTGGGCCTTGGTCTCCAGGTAGGTCGAGTAGTTGCCCTCGTAGGGGTAGGCGCGACCGCGGTCGAGCTCCAGGATCCACTGGGCGACGTTGTCCAGGAAGTACCGGTCGTGGGTGACGGCCACCACGGTCCCGGCGTACTTCTCCAGGTGCTGCTCCAGCCAGTTCACCGACTCGGCGTCGAGGTGGTTGGTGGGCTCGTCGAGCAGCAGCAGGTCGGGGGCCTCCAGCAGCAGCTTGCACAGCGCCACCCGGCGCTTCTCGCCACCGGAGAGCACCGAGACGTCGGCGTCCCCGGGCGGGCAGCGCAGCGCGTCCATCGCCTGCTCGATCTGGGAGTCCAGCTCCCACGCGTTGCGGTGGTCCAGCTCGTCCTGGAGCTTGCCCATCTCGGCGAGCAGCTCGTCGGAGTAGTCGGTGGCCATCTGCTCGGCGATCTCGTTGAACCGCGTGAGCAGGCCCAGGGTCTCCTTCACCGCCTCCTGGACGTTCTCCAGCACCGTCTTGGACTCGTCCAGCGGCGGCTCCTGGAGCAGGATCCCGACGGAGGCACCGGGCGCGAGCATGGCGTCGCCGTTGGACGGCTGCTCCAGCCCGGCCATGATCTTCAGCACCGTCGACTTACCCGCACCGTTCGGGCCGACGACACCGATCTTCGCCCCCGGCAGGAACGACAGGGTCACGTCGTCGAGGATGACCTTGTCGCCGTGGGCCTTACGCGTCTTGCGCAGGGTGTAAATGTACTCCGCCATAACTCACAAGCTTAGTTGCCATGGGCGCGTGATTTTTACGTCCAGTGGGGGCGGGTGGGGGACGCGGGGTCAATGTGCGCCGGGTGGGGGGACGTGGCGTCGGCGCGCGCCGGGTAGCGGGGTGCCCTCAGCAAGCCAACGGGGCGCCGGTGCTCCGACCTGGCTGCGGCCGCGCAGCGCCGGTGGCGTCGACACAACCGCCGTGCGACACCGCCGTACGGGAGTAGACCGCGACAAAGTCCCGCGCCGAGTGTGAGAAGTAACGCTCGGCGGGACGCGGGTAATCACCCCATTTGAAGGGACGCGGATCAAGCGGATCGACCGACGAGTCATAAGCCATGAACGACGGCCAGCTGATGTTGATGTCCAACTCCATCGCCCGCACCGCCCCGGCCTGCTGCAACGCGGTGGCGAGCGACCGCGGCGACATGACCGGCCCCAGCGCGAAGACAACGTCACCACCGGCGGTGACACCGACACCGGAGCGACGAACGTAAGTAGCACCGCCGTCAGTGATACCCCAGGTATTGAGCGAGTCGATGTTGCCGGCGATACGCCCCCCATCGATCATCAGCTGCCGCTGCTGCCGAACCCCGACGACGGTCGGATCCATTTTCACGTCCCGGCCCCAGACCCCGACGGTGAACGACCCGTCCCGATGAAAGACCTCCGCGGCGACCCCCGGAACGAGCGGACCGTACTGCTTACCGTCGAGGAAGAAGCCACCACCGGAGTCACCCATCAGAAACCCGCCATTCCACGTGGCAAGCAACCCGGAACGACTCTCACGCGGCAGCATGTCAGGCTGCGACCACGTACCACCAGGCTGCGCGTAGCCGGGATGCAACTCGAAACGAGCGGCAGCCTGCCGAATCCACGCGATAGCCACCGGCACCGAACTCCCACCGGCCCGAAGCATGGTGCCCTGCACGACGGGCTGACCATGCGAATCGGCGGCCAACGCCCGCCACTCGCCCTCACCGGTGAAGGAGCGCTGAGCGGTCGGGACGAGCGGGGCTTGGAGGGCTAGCGATGGGAGGGCGGTGGCGGTTTGGTTCACACCATGCTCGGCGGCATGTCCATGTCGGAGGCTTGACGAGGTCAGCGCACCGGATGCCGCGGCCGCACTGCCGCTGCCAGTTCCGATCCCGAAGCCGATCCCGCCATGCGCCCAGACCGCACCGCCGACCGCTGCGGCCACCGCCGCCCCGACCGCTGCCACCGGCACCCACCGCGCCCGCACTCGCTTTATTTTGCCCACGGAGGGGATTTTGCCCGAGTTTGGGGGCGGGCAGACGACGCCGAATGGCTGATGGGAGGCGGGCCGTCGCTTGGTCTGAAGCCCGAGCGCGAGCCCGAGCCCCGAGCCGGGTCGGGATCGGGGTCGGGACGGCGGTCGGGGCAGGCAGGCGGCCTCGGGGTCGGAACCAATGAATCGAAGGCTGCGACAAACCCGGGCACCCGACCTCTTTCGGTTTCGCGGCGGCATCTTGAAGCTTCAGCACTTGAAGCTCGCGAACGACAACGAGCAGCGGCAGCCTCCAGCACCAGCACCAGCGACATGCCGCTGCCGCCAGCCCCGGCCGCCGGCTGCCTGTCGCCCGCCGCCCGCCGCCCGCCGCCCGCCGCCCGCCGCCCGCCGCCACGATCTTCGCCCAACCACATGCCGTCGCAGCCAGGCACATGCCGCCGCAGCCGGCCACATGCCGTCGCAGCCAGGCGCATGCCGCTGCCGCCTTCGCCCAACCACATGCCGTCGCGGCCAGACACATGTCGCCGCCGTCTCCACCCAGTCGCATGCCGTCGCAGCCAGGCGTCCCGCAGAGCGGCCGGTCCCCGCGGGCCGGCCGCGTGCCTCGTTGAAGAGGCGGGGGAGGCTCCGGGCGGCGCGCTGCGCCGGGAGGCTCGGGTGGGGTCGCGGGTCAGGCGGCCAGGGGCAGCTCCAAGGGTTCTGTTTCGGTCGGGGTGGGTTTCGAGGTGGTGGGCTTCAGGGTCGCTGTCGCCGTCGGTACCAGGGTGGGTGGCGTGGTCGGGAGTGGAGTGGTCGGGATGCCAGGGTTGCGGGCGGGTGCGGGTGCGGTGTCACTGGTCGGGCGAGGGTCGGGGGTTTCGCGGTCGGCGGTTTGCGCGGCGGCGGTTGGGCGGCCGGGGCCGGGGATGCGGGTGGGCGGGTGGGAGCGGCGGTAGACGGTGGTGCCCCAGCGGAGGTCGTGGCCGATGGCTTGGACGTCGAGTTCGGCGGTGACCATGTTCTCCTCGCCGCGGCGCCAGCGGTTGATGCGGAGGCGGCCGGTGGCCACGACGAGGTCGCCGACGCCCATGGAGCTGGCCACGTGGTCGGCGAGGGTGCGCCAGCAGACGGCTGTGTAGTAGCTGGGGTCGCCGTCGGTCCAGGTCTCGGTGCGTTTGTCGAAGCGGCGGGGGGTGTGGCGGAGTTGGAAGCGGGCGACCGGGGTGGTGTGGTCGGTGGCCGGGGTGTAGCGGATTTCGCTGCAGACCATGCCTACGACGGTGACGGTGGTTTCGTTCATCGGGCATCCCCCTGGATGTCGGTGGGGTGCGGTCGCCGGCCCCCCGGTGTGCATTGGTGGGTTTATGGTGTCATTTGGGGTCAATCGGGCACAAGGGTTCGAAAGGGGGAGCACTCTTTCGGCCTAGTCAGGACTCTTCCGTGCGGGTGCGGGTGGTTTTAGTGTTCGTCGAAACGAGTCGAGGTGGGAGGACCGTCGTGGACGGTGCTGAGCGGGATGTCGAGGAGGCCGTCGCCGGCGTGCGGGAGGAGACGGTGCCGTCGTTGCTGGAGCGCAATGCCCGGGAGTACGGGGAGCGCGCCGCGATCACGGGGGTGCCGGACGCGGAGGGCAGCGCCGTCACGCTGACGTGGGCGGAGGTGCGGGAGCGGTCGGCGGAGTTCAGCGAGGGGCTGGTCGCGCTGGGGTTGGAGCCCGGCGATCGGTTGCTGACGATGATGTCCAGCCGCGTCGAGCACTGGATCACCGATTACGGGGCCCAGCACGCGCGCGCCATTCCGTGCACCGCCTACGCCACCTTGTCGACCGAGCAGATCGGCTTCGTCGCCGCGCACAGTGCCGCGCCGATCGTCGTGCTGGAGGGCCGGGCGGAGATCGAGCGCTGGCTTCCGGTGCTGGACGAGCTGCCCGCGCTGCGGCATGTGGTGGTGGTCGAGGAGGGTGACGTCGTCGTCGGGGAGGGCGCGCACGGCAAGCAGTTCCTGCCGTTCAGCGCCGTCGCGGCGATCGGGCGCGAGCGGCTGGCCGCCAATCCCAGCGTGTTCGAGCAGCGCTGGCGCCAGATCAAGCCCGACGACCCGGTCGGGATGATGTACACGTCCGGGACCACCGGCGATCCCAAGGGCGTCGTGCTCTCGCATCGCAACGTCCTGTACGAGGCGGCCGTCGTCGACTGCATCACCACGATCGAGGAGTTCCCCGACGCCGTCGCCTACCTGCCGCTGGCGCACATCGCCGAGCGCGAGCTCAGCCTCTACGGCTCCGTGCTGAAGGTCGCGCACGTCCATCTGTGCCCGGACCCGCGCCAGGTCGTCGGCGCGCTCGGCCGCGTCCATCCCAGCGGGCTGTTCGGCGTCCCGCGCATCTGGGAGAAGCTCGCCGCCGGCATCCAGGGCCTGCTGAAGATGGCCGATCCGGCGCAACGGGAGGCGTTCGAGCGGGCGCACGCGCTCACGCTGGAGGCGTTCGAGCTGCGGAACGCCGGCAAGCAACTGCCGGAGGAGATGGCCGAGGCGGTCGCGGAGGCCGATCGGACCGTGCTGGCCCCGGTGCGGGCGATGCTGGGCCTGGACCGGGTCACCCGCGCCACCAGCGGCGCCGCCCCGATCTCGGTGGAGACCCTGCGGTTCCTGCACGGCCTGGGCATCCCGCTGATGGAGGTCTGGGGCATGTCCGAGACCAGCGGCGCGGCCACCGTCTGCACCCCGGACGCGAACCGGGTCGGCACGGTCGGCAAGCCGATCCCGGGCGTGGACGTCAGGCTCGGGGACGACGGCGAGATCTTCGTCCGCGGCCCGATCCTGCTGTCCGGCTACCTCCAGCCGGACGGGACCGTGGCCTCGCCGCTGGACGCCGAGGGCTGGCTGGCCACCGGCGACGTCGGCACCCTCGACGCCGACGGCTACCTGACCATCACCGATCGCAAGAAGGAGCTCATCATCACGTCGGGCGGCAAGAACATCCCGCCGACGCTGATCGAGAGCCACCTCACCGCGCATCCGGTGATCGGTTTCGCCGCCGCGATCGGCGACCTCCGCCCCTACGTCACGGCCCTGATCGTCCTGGACCCGGACGTGGTCCCGGCCGAGGCCGCCGACTCCCCCGAGACGAAGGCCGCGGTGGACCAGGCGGTGGCGAACGCTAATACGAAGCTGTCGCGCGCCGAACAGGTGAAGAAGTACACGATCCTCGCCGGTCCCTGGACCCCGGACACCGGTGAGGTCACCCCGAAGCTCAGCCTTCGCCGCCGGATCATCACCGAACGCTATGCAGAGGTGATCGACACCATGTACGCAGAGGCCGCAGACGCGGAAACTCAGGCAGACGAAGAGACAGAGTAGCTGCGGTATCGCTTACGGAAATCGCGCATATAGAAGTTCATCGGCAGGTGACGTACCCGCTGCGGCAGCCACGGGTACGTCGCCCGGGTGACACGCATGGTCAGCCCGAACGCCCGCTCGCGGCGGCCGTTCCAGGCGAGGCCATACTGCGTTCTGATGCGCTCCGGCAGAAGTCCCGCCGTGACGAGCCTGTTAGTGGGAAGCAGAGCGCGCAGGTACCAGGGAATCGCTCTGCTATACATCAAGTCGCGATAGATGCGTTTGGCATCATCCGAGACCTCCAGAGAGTCCACCTGACGCTGCCAGTACGCGTCGAACTCACTGACCGAAGACGGCCACAGGTCCTCAGGGCATCCCAGCAACGTGGCGTACCGCGAACTCTCTCTACAGAACTCCTCCTGCATCGCTGCGGGCATCGGCCCGAGCGTCAGTTCGTAGATCCGCATAGCGGAGTCGTACAGCGTCGCCGCCACCCACAGCTGGAGATCAGGATCGTCTGCCGAGTACCCGGGCCCGACGACGTACTCATGGATGCGGTTCACCGTGGCGGCGATCCACGCGGCCTCGCCAGGTGTCCCGAACGACACGCCATAGACGTAGTCCAACGTCCCGCGCAGTCGCTTTAGCGGATCCTCGGTGAAGCGGCTGTGCTCGGCCACCCCACGCCCCACCATCGGATGCGCGACCTGGAGCAGGATCGCCCGCCCCGCCGCAGCCAGCACACACGCCTCACCGCTCACCCGGCGGATCGCGATCTCTTCGGCTTGCCTCACGGCACCCACGCTAACCGGCCCGCGCCAAAACCGCCCCCGACGGTCAGCGGCACCTCCGAACCGGGCCCGAAACAGGCCCGAAAGCCCTCCGCGGACGCCCGGTATTTCTCCATGGCCGTCATAGCCGAATCGCACCCCCGCCAAGCGTTGACGCGCTGGCCACAGCCTCAGCCACACTGAACCGACGGCTCAGCCGGGGTTCCCTTGGAGTCTTCTCCCCCGCTGCTTGGATTTTACCGTTACGTCGCAGATCACGCATTTACAAGCACTGCGATGCGCACCTACATTCACAGGGCATCTCGCGCGGGTGCCACCCTCACCGAACTCCCACACCGTCTCTGGAGTGAGATGTCCCCCCTGACCAGACGCAAGTTCCTGTCCGCTTCCGCCGCGGCGGCCGCCGGAGCCACGCTCATCCCGGAATCCCTGCGCACCGCCATGGCCGCCACCGCGGGCCAGACCGGCACCCTCAGCGACGTCGGCCACATCGTCGTCTTCATGCAGGAGAACCGCAGCTTCGACCACTACTTCGGCACCCTGGCCGGAGTCCGCGGCTTCGGCGACCCGACGCCGTTCCGGTTCCAGAACGGCACCTCGATCTTCACCCAGCCCAACGGCAGCGGCACCCTGCTGCCCTGGCACCTGGACACGAAGACCACCAGCGCGCAGTGCGTGGCCGACTTGGATCATGGCTGGAGCGGCACGCACAACGCCTGGGCCAGCGGCTCCTACAACGGCTGGGTGGCGGCCAAGACCAACAAGACGATGGGCTACTACACCCGCGCAGACATCCCGTTCCAGTACGCCCTCGCCGATGCCTTCACCATCTGCGACGCGAACTTCTGCTCGGTCATGGGCCCCACCAACCCGAACCGGCTGTACCTGTGGACCGGGATGATCGACCCGAACGGCACCGGCGGCGGCCCGGTCACCGACAACTCCGAGGCCGGCTACACCTGGACCACCTACCCGGAGCGGCTCCAGGCCGCGGGCGTGACCTGGAAGGTCTACCAGGAGACCGACAACTACGACGACAACGCGCTGGCCTGGTTCAAGCAGTACAAGAACGCCGCCACCAGCAGCCCGCTCTACCAGCGCGGCATGGTGAAGGCCTCGGACTCGATCGCCGCGTTCCAGGCCGACGTCACCGCCGGGACATTGCCCCAGGTGTCCTGGATCGTGGCCCCGGCCGGCAAGTCCGAGCACCCGAACTACGCCCCGGCGCTGGGCGCGGACTACGTCTCGAAGATCCTCACCGCGCTGTCCTCGAACCTGAACGTGTGGTCGAAGACCGTGCTGATCCTGAACTACGACGAGAACGACGGCTTCTTCGACCACGTCATCCCGCCCACCCCGCCGGCCGGCACGCCCGACGAGTTCGTCGGCGGCCTGCCGATCGGGCTCGGCGTCCGGGTGCCGCAGATCGTGATCTCGCCCTGGTCGCAGGGCGGCTGGGTGGACTCCACCATCTACGACCACACCTCCTCGATCCGGCTGATCGAGAAGTGGACCGGCGTGCAGGAGCCGAACATCTCGGCGTGGCGCCGCGCGACCTGCGGCGACCTGACCAACGCGCTGAACTTCACCACCTCGACCACCACCTTCCCGACCCTGCCGGCCACCGGACCGCTGGTGACCGCCGCCAACAGCGAGTGCTCCACGCTGCCCGCGCCCACGCCCCCGGCCAGCCAGACCATGCCGGGACAGGAGTCCGGCACCAAGGGCCAGCGCGCGACGCTCTACCAGCCGAACGTCACCGGCCGCTACGACCTGGCCGCCGGCCGGTTCTGGACCGACTTCTCGAACGCCGGCGCGCAGGCCGTGCCGTTGCAGGCCTACACCATGGCCTACCGCGCCTTCGCGAACTGGCAGTACCTGGTGCAGCCGAACTCCACGTCCAACGACTACTGGAGCGCGCAGAGCGTCAGCGCCGGCAAGTACTCGATCGACGTGCACGGCCCCAACGGCTTCCTGCGCTCGTTCGTCGGCGACCTGACCACCATCAGCAACGCCGCCCTGGCGCACCTGGAGGTCAAGCCCAGCTACGACACGGCGAACAACAAGCTGGTGCTGACGATGACCAACACCGGCACCGCCTCCGCGGTGATCACGGTGAAGGCGAACACCTACATCACCGGCGGGCCGTGGACGTTCACCGTCGGGGCCAACGCGACCGTCACCAACTCCTGGGCCACCGCCAACGGCTGGTACGACCTGACCGCCACCGCGAACGTCGGCGACAACTTCCTGCGCCGCTTCGCCGGCAAGATCGAGGTCGGCCAGCCCGCGGCGCCCACCGGCGGCCCGACGCCGGGCGTGCTGGACCGCACCGGCTGGACCGTGAAGTACTACGACAGCCAGGAGACCGTCGGCGAGAGCGCCCCGGCCACCAACGTCATCGACGGCAGCACCACCACGTTCTGGCACACGCAGTGGTACAACGTGACGCCCAACCCGCCCTGCCCGCACGAGATCCAGCTCGACATGAAGTCCGCGCACTCGGTGTCGGGCTTCAGCTACCTGCCGCGCCAGGACGGCGGCAACCACGGCTGGGTCGGCCAGTACGAGTTCTACGTCAGCACCGACGGCACCAACTGGGGCACGGCGGTCGCGACCGGGACCTTCGCCAACAGCAACGCGCTGAAGACGGTGAACTTCACCGCCGCGACCGGGCGCTACGTGCGGTTCCGGGCGCTGACCGAGGTCAACGGGAACCCGTGGACCTCCTGCGCCGAGCTGAACGTCATCGGCATCTGACGTCTTATAGAACGGAGAACGCTACGGAGATGCGCTACCGGAACGTCGGGTAGCGCATCTCCACCAGCTCGTGCGTCGGGTCAAGGTTGTGCGGCTCGGCGAGGCCCGTGAACTCGAACCCCTCCCGCTCGTAGAAGCGACGCCCGCGGTAGTTGTCGTCGCGGACGAGCAACAGCAGTTCCTTGGCATCCGTAGTCCGCGCGAAGGCGATGGACTCGTGCATCAGACGGCGCGCGAGGTCCATGCCGCGCACCGCGGGCTGAACGTAAACACCGAGCACGATGCACACCCCGGGCCGGTCGAAGTGCGGAAACACACCCCACATGCCGACGAGCTTGCCGCTGGCGTCGTCCACCGCCACGTGGAAGGCCCGGTCGTCAGCCGAGGCGTTGCTCTGCGCGCGTTCCTGCCAGTACTCGTCGGGCAGGGCCGAAGCCTGCTCGTGGGTCTGCCCATAGTTGTTCGGGGAGTCCAGCAGCGCCTCCAGACGCAGCTCACGGAACTCTCGCCATTCCTCGGCGGTAGTGCGGCGCACAATGAAAGCCATACGCCGATATTCACAGGTGCGCGGAGTCCGACGCCACCCAGTTACGCGGCCACGCGGCGAGCTCACATGTGCGTACCGCCGTCGATGCGGATCTCGGTACCGGTGATGAACTTGCCGTCCTCGGACGCCAGCATCGCGACCACACTCGCGACCGCCTCGGGGCCCGCGAACCCCTGGCCGATCGCCGGCAGCAGCTTGGTGATCAGATTCCAGTCGACGTCGTGCTCGGGGAAGCCGGGGCCGGCGTTCTCCTTGGAGGTTCCGGAGCCGTCGGTCATACCGGAGGAGATCGACCCCGGACATACGCTGACGGCGCGCAAGTTCTGCTTGGAGTACTCCAGCGCGATGGCGTGCGTGAAGCTCTGGATGGCGCCCTTCGACGCGGCGTACGCAGCCAGGTACGGGTGCCCGAACGACGCGGACGTCGAAGAGAAGTTCACAACGACCGGCGTCCCGGTCTTCAGCAGCTCGGGCAGCGCCTCGCGGGTCATCAGGAAGGTCCCGGTCAGGTTGACCGTGAGGACCTTGTTCCAGTCGGCCAGCGGCATCTCGTGGGTGTGCGCGGCGCGCAGGATGCCCGCAGCGTTCACGAGAACGTCGAGACCGCCGAGCACGCGCACCGCCTCGGCCACTCCGCTCCGCACCGAATCCTCGTCGGCGACGTTCACGACGACCGTCGACAGCCGCCCCGCCGGCCCTTCCTGCTCGGCCTTCGCCACCGTCGCCTTCAGTCCCTCCTCGGAGACGTCCGCGGCCACCACCGAGCCGCCCTCGGACAGCAGGCGCAGGACGGTGGCCTGGCCGATGCCGGAGCCGCCTCCGGTGATCAGGGCGCGGCGGCCTTCGTAGCGGGCCAGTGCGGTCATGGGGCACTTCCTTCCGATTACCACCATTTCTCAGAGAAATAGTGGGCGCGGCGCGGTCGAGGGCGGGCCAAAGGTAACGAGAGCCGCGTGACACCGCCAGAGCCATCTCCTCGCACAGAACCATCGCCTCGCACCACCCGCCCGGCCGCCTCAGCAGGCGCAGCAGCCCCACGGAACCGACGATCGCGGTATGGTCGCCAAGCACTACGCCCGGATCTTCCGGGCCCCCGGTTCGCTGGGGTTCTCCTCGGCGGCCTTCGTCGGGCGGCTCCCGATGTCCATGCTCGGGCTCGGCACGATCCTGATGATCAAGGAGTCGACCGGCGAGTACGCGCTGGCCGGCCTGGTCTCCGGGACGCTGGCGCTGGTGCAGGCGTTCTTCGGGCCGTTCCTGGCTCGGCTGACCGACCGGCGCGGCCAGGCCGAGGTGGTCTTCCCGATGCTCGCGGTGTCGGTCGCCGCGCTGGTCTCGCTGATGCTCTGCGTCCGCTTCGACGAGCCGACCTGGTCCTGGTTCGCCTCGGCGGCGGTGGCCGGCGCCTTCCTGCCGAACGTCGGGGCCCTGGTCCGGGCCCGCTGGACCAAGATCTACACCGGCACCGCGCAGCTGCACACCGCCTACTCCTTCGAGGCGGTGATGGACGAGGTCGTGTTCATGATCGGCCCGATCCTGGTGACCTTCCTCACCCTCCAGGTGCACCACGAGGCCGGGGTCGGGCTGGCCACCGTGCTGCTGGCCGCCGGCACCACCGCCTTCCTGGCGCAGCGCGGCTCGCAGCCGGCACCGCACCCGCCGGAGCACCACACCGGCCCGACCGCGATCGCCATCCCGGGCATGCGCGTGGTGGTGGTCTGCGCCGTCGCGATCGGCGTGATGTTCGGCTCGGTCGAGGTGGTCACCGTCGCCTTCGCCGAGGAGCACGGCCACGACGACTGGGCCGGCCTGCTGCTGGCGGTCTACGCCGGCGGGTCGTTCGTCGCCGGGCTGCTGTTCGGCGCGGTGCACTGGTCCGTGCCGCTGGGCCGCCGGATCCAGCTGCTCCTGGCGCTGGTGCTGGTCACCTCGGCGCCGATGGCGATCGCCCCGGACATCGGCGTGCTGGCGCTGGTGCTGCTGCTGGCCGGGTTCGCCATCTCCCCCACCCTGATCACGCTGGTCGCGCTGGTCGAGGACCTGGTCCCGGCGGCCCGGCTGACCGAGGGCATGGTGATCGAGACCACCGGCGCGGCGCTCGGCGTCACCACCGGCTCGGCGGTGGCCGGCTGGGTCGTCGACCGGTCCGGGGCGCACACCGCATATCTGGTCCCAGTGGCAGGAAGCGCCCTCGCGCTCTTGACTGCGCTGCTCGGCTCGCGTTGGCTACGTCCGGGGGATCCGGCGATCGAGTGAACCGGCGCGGAACTGTGAGCCGCACCGGCGGAAAGAATGCGGGTGAGGCGTGGCGGGCGCGAGCGAGTGGTCCAACTGGGCCGGCAACCAGAAGGCGAAGGCGGCCCGAGTAGCGGCCCCCAGGACCGCCTCCGAGGTCGTCGAGGTCCTGCGCGGTGCGGCGGACGAAGGGCTGACGGTGAAGGCCGTCGGCTCCGGCCACTCCTTCACCCCGGCCGCGGTCACCGAGGGGGTGCGGATCATGCCCACCGGGCTGACCCGGCTGAAGCAGATCGACAAGGAGGCCGGCCTGGTCACCGTCGAGTCCGGGATGCCGCTGCACCAGCTGAACGCGCTGCTGGCGGAGAACGGCCTGGCGCTGACCAACATGGGCGACATCCAGGTGCAGACGGTGGCCGGCGCGATCGGCACCGGCACGCACGGCACCGGCCGGGTCTCCGGCTCGATCGCGGCCCAGGTGGCGGCGCTGGAGCTGGTGCTGGCCGGCGGGGAGATCGTGACCTGCTCCCCGGAGCAGAACGCCGAGCTGTTCCAGGCCGCGCGCCTGGGCGTCGGCGCCGTCGGCTACGTCACCGCGGTGACCTTCCGCACCGAGCCCACGTTCCTGCTGACCGCCCGCGAGGAGCCGATGCGGCTGGACGCGGTGCTGGACGGCTTCGAGGAGCTGGCCACCGCCAACGAGCACTTCGAGTTCTACTGGTTCCCCTACACCGACCGGACCAACATCAAGCGCAACAACCGGGCCGACGGCCCGGCCGCGCCGCTGTCCGGCTTCCGGCACTGGGTGGACGACGAACTCCTGTCCAACTCGGTCTTCGGCGCCGCGCAGCGGCTGGCCCGCACCGCGCCCCGGCTGACCCGGACCGTGCAGCGCGTCTCCGGCTCGGCGCTGTCCGCGCGCACCTACACCGACCGCTCGGACAAGGTCTTCACCTCGCCGCGCCGTGTGAAGTTCGTCGAGATGGAGTACGCCGTCCCGCGCGCGGCCTTCGTGGAGGTCTTCCGCGAGGTCACCCAGCTGATCAACGCCTCGTCCTGGAACGTGAACTTCCCGATCGAGGTGCGGGTGGTGCCCGGCGACGACCTGTGGCTGTCCACCGCGCACGGCCGGGACACCGCCTACATCGCCTGCCACATGTACCAGGGCACGCGGTTCGACGAGTACTTCAAGGCGGTCGAGCAGGTCTTCGTCGCCCACGACGGCCGGCCGCACTGGGGCAAGATGCACACCCGCGACGCCGAGTACCTGGCCAAGACCTACCCGCGGTTCGAGGACTTCCTCGGGGTGCGCGACCGCGTGGACCCGAAGCGGCTGTTCGCCAACGAGTACACCAAGCGCGTCTTCGGCGACTGAGCGAACCTGGCACAGCCGAAGAGGCCGGATCCGCTGCTTGAGCGGATCCGGCCTCTTCGGCAATGCGGTCGGTCTCGGCCGTGCGGTGACGACCCGACCAGGTGTTACGCCGCCACGGGCGCGGCCGCGGGAGCCCCGGCCGCGACCGGAGCCGCGGATCCGCTCGGCACGGCACCGACCGGCGCCGGCGCCGCGGCCGTCAGCTCCGCGTTCGGCCCGTCGTACACCGCGCGGTCCAGGATCCCCTCGCGGGCGGCCACGACCACCGGCACCAGCGCCTGCCCGGCCACGTTCACCGCGGTGCGGCCCATGTCCAGGATCGGGTCGATGGCCAGGAGCAGGCCGGCGCCGGCCAGCGGCAGCCCGAGCGTCGACAGCGTCAGGGTGAGCATCACGATCGCACCGGTCAGGCCCGCGGTCGCGGCCGAGCCCACCACCGAGGTGAAGGCGATCAGCAGGTAGTCCTTGAACTCCAGGTGCACCCCGAAGACGTTGGCGACGAAGATCGCGGCCAGCGCCGGGTAGATCGCGGCGCAGCCGTCCATCTTGGTGGTGGCGCCGAACGGCACGGCGAAGCTCGCGTACTCCTTCTGCACCCCGAGCCGCTCGGTGACCACGCGCTGGGTCAGCGGCAGCGTGCCGATCGAGCTGCGGGAGACGAAGGCGAGCTGGATGGCCGGCCAGGCGCCGGCGTAGAACCGCAGCGGGTTGACCCGCCCGAACAGGCTCAGCACCAGCGGGTAGACGACCACCAGCACCAGCGCCAGGCCGGCGTAGACGTCGAGCGTGAAGGTGGACAGCGGCTTGAGCAGGTCCCAGCCGTAGACGGCCACCGCCTTGCCGATCAGGCCCAGCGTGCCCAGCGGCGCCAGCCGGATGACCCACCACAGCGCCTTCTGCACCAGCTCCAGCACCAGCTCGGAGGCCTTCACCACGGGCTCCATCCGCTCCCCGACCGACAGCACGGCCGCGCCGGCGACGATCCCGAGGAACACGATCTGCAGGACGTTGCCCTCGCTGAAGGCGCCGACCACGTTGGTCGGGACGATGCCCTTCAGGAAGTCGACCCAGCTGCCGGTGGTGCCCGGCGCCTTGGTGCCGGCGCCGAGGCGGACGCCGTCGCCGGGCTTGGTCAGCACCCCGAGCGCGATGCCGATGCTCACCGCGACCAGCGCGGTCACGGCGAACCACAGCAGAGTGCGCAGGGCCAGCCGCGCGGCGTTGGCGACCTTCCGCAGGTTGGCGACCGAGACCAGGATCGCGGTGAAGACCAGCGGCGGCACCGCCAGCTTCAGCAGCTGCACGAAGATTGTGCCGATCTGGGTGAGCGTGGTGGTCAGCCACGAGATGTGCGCGTCGCGCGCGATCAGGCCCAGCACGACGCCGCCGGCCAGACCCAGCAGGATCTGGACGCCGAACGGGACGTGGGGCAGCTTGCGGGCGCGCGACGGCGTGCCGGACGTGTCAGCGGATGCGGACATGGGTGTTCTGTCTCCAGGAATCGGGATGTGCGAAAAGCGCGCGGGCGCGAGGGAATGGCGTCAGGACTGACGCGTGGAACACAGCGCGCACTGCGTGCGGCACAGGTCGATGTGGCGGCGCTCGACGAGCAGCACGCCTTCCCGGATTGATCGCATGATCACACCAATCTACGGGAAAGATCAGCGGCCCTGGCAAGCCCCGACCTCCCCCATCTCACAAAGCGGACCTTCTACGATCGTGCACGGAAAGTAATAGTTCGAACACGGTCAGGAGCGGTTCATGGCTACGCAGCAGGTGGCACGCAGAGGAGGGCGTCAGCGGGCCGCTGTGCTCGGAGTAGCCGGGGCCGCGCTGGCCGCGGCCGCGCTGGCGGTGGTGTCCGCGGCGCACGCCGTGGGTCCGATCAACGGCACGTCGCCGCTGGCCCCGCCGCTCGGCGCCTGCCTCGGGTCGCAGTGCCCCGCGAACTGGCCCACTCTGAACAACGGCGACTTCCCGGGGCGCGACGCCGCGATCAACATCTTCGCCGGCACGAACTTCTCGGCGACCCAGCGCGCCGCCGAGATCGAGGGCAAGATCGTCGTGCTCGGGAACTTCACGGTCGACAAGAGCCCCGGCGGCGGCCTGTTCAACGTCGGCGTGGCCGGCGTCGGCTCGCGGGTACCCCCGCCGAACGGCGACGACTTCCTCACCGTCGGCGGCAATGTCACCGTCGCCCCCGGCACCACGATGGACGTCGGCGGCACCGACTCGCAGGGCGCCGCCTTCGGCAACCTGCGCCACGCGGGCACGGTCTCCGGCACCATCAACATGACCCCGACCGGCGTGGTCGTCCAGGACACGAACGCGGTCGCCCAGTACAGCCAGCTCCAGCCCTACATCGAGGACCGCTCGGCGTGCGCGGCCCAGGCACCGGCGACCGGCACCTTCACCCTGAGCGGATCGCAGGGCACCTTCCAGGGCGACGGCACGAGCATGCTCCAGGTGTTCAACCTGCCGGGCGACATCGGCACCGCCGGCTCGGCCGTCGACTTCTCCTTCGCCGGCATCCCGGCCGGCGCCACGATCCTGGTGAACATGACCGGCGCGACGCCGATCATCAACACCAACACCGGGTTCAACCTGGCCGGGGACCCGCTGAACGCGCTGCGCTCGAAGATCATGTTCAACTTCCCGACCGCCACCACCGTCACCATGACCGGCGGCGCGCAGTTCCAGGGCTCGGTCATGACCGGCAACCCGGCGAGCATGCTCAACGTGTCGATGCCCGGCACCAACGGCCGCATCTACGCGGCCGGCGCCGTCAGCCTGAGCAGCGCCAGCGCGGGCGCGGAGATGCACTCCTACCCGTTCGACGGCCTGCTGCCGGACTGCGGCACGACCCCGCCGACCACGCCGTCGACCACCTCGACCACCTCGACCACGCCGAGCACCACCCCGTCGACGACGCCCTCGACGACACCCTCCACGACACCGTCCACGACGCCCTCGACCAGGCCGCACACCACCCCTTCCACACCGCGGCCGACCACCCCGTCGTCCCAGCCCACCGGCCACCGGCTGGCGAACACCGGTGGCTCGGGCCTGACCGAGACGCTGGCCTTCGCGGCGTTCTCGCTCGCGGCCGGCGCGGGTGCGCTGGCCTACACCACCAGGAAGAAGGGCAGCCACTCCTAGGCCGCTCCCAGGTCTGTTCCGGGGCCCGACACGATCGGAAACCGACCAGACGGCACAATGAACGGCCGGCCGCCCGACTCCGGGCGACCGGCCGTTCGCCGTTCCGGCACCGGCCGCGACACCGGCTGAGACGCACCGTCCGCATCCCGGACGAGAGTGGACGTGCCCCCGAGTCGCTGCCACGCTGAGAAGCATGTCCCGTGCCGGAATCGCCCTCGTCTGTCGACGCCACGTCGACTACGGACGTCTCTCCAGCATGGTCTGTACCGCCGCGCGCTGACCTCGAGCCACCCGGCGAGCCGATCCCAGACTCCCGCTCCGTCCCCGCCCCGGCCGTACGACCTCGTTAAGGACCCTCCCGACATGTCTGCCTCCCAGCCCACGCCTGCCCGCGCCGCCCGTCCTCGCCAGCAGCGTGGCGAGGGTCAGTGGGCGAAGGGCTATTTCACCCCGCTGAACGGCAACGAGCAGGTCAAGAAGGACGACGACGGCCTGAACGTGCGCGCCCGGATCGAGAACATCTACGCGTACGGCGGCTTCGACTCGATCGACGGGTCGGACCTGCGCGGCCGCTTCCGCTGGTGGGGCCTGTACACCCAGCGCCGCCCCGGCATCGACGGCGGCAAGACCGGCGTGCTGGAGCCGCACGAGCTCGACGACGAGTACTTCATGCTCCGGGTCCGCATCGACGGCGGGCGCCTGACCCTGGAGCAGCTCCGGGCGATCGCCGAGGTCTCCGAGAAGTACGCGCGCGGCACCGCCGACGTCACCGACCGCCAGAACATCCAGCTGCACTGGGTGCGGGTGGAGGACGTGCCGGCGATCTGGAAGACCCTGGAGGCGGTCGGCCTGAGCACCGCCGAGGCCTGCGGCGACACCCCCCGCGTGATCCTCGGCTCGCCGGTGGCGGGCATCTCCGCGGACGAGATCCTGGACGGCTCGCCGGCGATCGACGAGATCCAGGAGCGCTTCATCGGCAGCAAGGAGTTCTCCAACCTGCCGCGCAAGTTCAAGACCGCGATCAGCGGCCTGCAGGACGTGGTGCACGAGATCAACGACATCTCGTTCGTCGGCGTGCGCCACCCCGAGCTCGGTCCCGGCTTCGACCTGTGGGTGGGCGGCGGCCTGTCGACGAACCCGCACTTCGCCAAGCGCCTGGGCACCTTCGTGACGCTCGCCGAGGTGCCCGAGGTCTGGGCCGGCGTCTGCGGCATCTTCCGCGACTACGGCTACCGCCGGCTGCGCAGCCGCGCGCGCCTGAAGTTCCTGGTCGCCGACTGGGGCGCGGAGAAGTTCCGCGAGGTGCTGGAGACCGAGTACCTCAAGCGCGCGCTGCCCGACGGCCCGGCGCCGGAGCCGGCCCCGGCCTACGACCGCGACCACATCGGGGTGCACCGGCAGCTGGACGGCAACCACTACGTCGGCTTCGCCCCGCGGGTCGGGCGGCTCGACGGCGCCACCCTGGCCAAGATCGCCGATCTGGCCGAGGCCGCCGGCTCGGGCCGGGTGCGCACCACCGCCGAGCAGAAGCTGATCATCCTGGACGTCGCCGAGGACCGGGTCGAGGAGCTGGTCGCCAACCTGGAGGCGCTGGACCTGCAGGTGCGGCCGTCGGTGTTCCGGCGCTCGACGATGGCCTGCACCGGCATCGAGTACTGCAAGCTGGCGATCGTGGAGACCAAGAACCGGGCCTCGACGCTGATCGACGAGCTGGAGCGCCGGCTGCCGGACTTCGACCAGCCGCTGACCATCAACATCAACGGCTGCCCGAACTCCTGCGCCCGGATCCAGGTCGCCGACATCGGTCTGAAGGGCCAGCTGGTGATCGACGAGCACGGCGAGCAGGTCGAGGGCTACCAGGTGCACCTCGGCGGCCACCTCGGCGCCCAGACCAAGGACGAGGACGACGCGCAGGACGGCGCGTTCGGCCGCAAGGTGCGCGGGCTGAAGGTGACCGCGGCCGGGCTGCCGGACTACGTCGAGCGCGTGGTGCGCCGGTTCCAGGAGCAGCGCGGCGCCGACGAGACCTTCGCGCAGTGGACCACGCGCGCCGGTGAGGCGGACCTGTCGTGAGCGAGCGCGCCGCGCCGGCGTACTGCCCGTACTGCGGCGAGGAGGACCTGCGGCCCGAGGAGGGCAGCCACCGGCGGTGGTCGTGCCGGGGCTGCCGGCGGGTGTTCGAGGTCTCCTTCGTCGGGCTGCTGGCGCCGGGCGGCTCGTCGTCCGGCGGCTGGTCGCCGGCTGATCGGGCTTCGGGTGATGGAGCTTCGGACGATCAGTCGTCCGGCGGTCCGACATCCGACGGTTCGACGTTCCCCCGATCCGACATCGAACACTGATAACACTGGCAACACCGAGGATTAACCACTCTTTTCAGCGGAGTCGGCTCAGGGATGGCGGGTAACCCGCAACAATGGTGCGCCAATCCCCCACAAGGAGCCGCCTATGACTGTCTTCGGCCCTGATATCTCGTCATACCAGGCCGGGCTGGACATTTCCCGGCTGTCCGATGCCTCGTTCGTCCTGGCGAAGACGACTGAGGGTACTTATTACACCGACGCCGACTACCAGGGGTGGCGGCGTCAGGCCGCGTCCCTGGGCCGCACCTTCGTCTGGTACCACTTCCTGTCCGGCGAGGACCCGAAGGCGCAGGCCCAGCACACGGTGGCGAACGTCGGCGACCTGAGTCTGCCCGGCATGCTCGACGCGGAGCCGGCGGGTTCGTTCTCGCCGACGCTGTCGCAGATGACGGCTTATGTCGACGCCGCCCACGCGGCCGGGCTCAAATTGCGCCTGGTCTATCTGCCGCACTGGTACTGGCAGCAGATGGGCTCTCCGAACCTGTCCCCCCTCGCCGCCCGCGGGCTGTCGCTGGTCTCGTCCTCGTACCCGGGCGGATCGGGCGGCGCGCGCAGCATCTATCCCGGGGACGAGTCCGCCGGCTGGCAGCCGTACGGCGGGATGTCCCCGCTCGTGTATCAGTTCACGAACCAGGCGTCCGACGGCGGACACCTGCTCGACTACAACGCCTATCGCGGATCGGTCGCCGATCTGGACTCGGCCTTGTCCACCAGTCCGACGCAGTCACCGATTCCCACTCCGACGGAGGACGACGACATGCCCGCATTCGCGACCGGCGAGATCAAGCCCGGCGCCGACATCACCACGATGGTGTGCCCGCCGCCGAGCAACTCCGGCGCGGCCGGGTGGGGTGCGGTGTGGTTCAGCCTCGGCTGCGACTTCGGCGACGGGGTCGTGCGCTGCGCCGCCTACATTCCCGGCTCCGGCTGGGACGTCAAGGACAACGTCCGGGTCCCGAAGGACAGCCCCCGCGTGAACCCGTGGGGCGGGCCGCTGCCGACCGGGGTGCAGAAGATCAGCGTCGTCCGGCTCGACAACCCGAGCGTGCCGATGTCCTACCTCATCGAGGCCGCTCATCGATGAGATCGCTCGTCAGCCGCGGCGGCGGCCGTCCGTCCGTGGGCGGCCCCGCCGCGGCGCTATGAGCGGTTAGCTCGTCCGCCCCATCCCGGGCTTCGACAGCGACGTCTGCCTCTCGTTCGCCGTACACGTCGATCCCGTGCAGCCGCGCGGTGGCGGTGAAGCTGCGCTGCACGTCCGGCCACGTGGCCATGACCAAGGACGCGAACACCCCGGCCTGAAGCGTCTTCTCCCGCCCCAGCACCCCCCGGTACACGATCTCGCTGACCACGTCCCCGCCGCGGGCCCCGGCCAGGCGCGGTCCGGCGATGTCGCCGAGCAGCGCCATCGCGTGGTCCACGACCCACTTGCGGCCCGGCACCGGCGGCAGCATCGAACGGATCTTCTCCGCCTCGCGGGCCATGGCCGCGTCCGAGACCACCTCGACCACGTCGCGCACCTCAAGCCGGACGATCTTCGGCCACGGCACGTCGTCGCCGTCGAAGCCGGCCGCCTCCGGGCCGACGGCCACGGCGCCGTAGCGGTCGAGCAGGCCCAACGGCTTGAGCGCCAGCGACGGCAGGGCGGTCGTCTGTCTCAGGTAGGCCGCCAGGGACAGCTCCCACGGCGCTTCGGCGGGCACGGACGGCATGGATATCGACAGTCTCTTCCGGTCCCCCACGCGGCTCACTCTAGCCACCCTGCCCCGCACTGCGGCGACCAGACTGACGGCATGCCTACTGTCGCGGACGTGCTGTGGACGATGCTCGCCGAGGCCGGCGTGCGCCGATGCTACGGGATCGTGGGCGACGCCCTGAACCCGGCGATCGACGCGCTGCGCAGCAACGGGGGCATCGACTTCGTGCACGTCCGCCACGAGGAGTGGGGGGTGTTCGCGGCGGTCGCGGAGGCACGGATGTCCGGCCGGCCGGTGGCGGTCTGCGGCACCGCGGGGCCCGGGGTGAGCCACCTGATCAACGGTCTGATGGACGCCCGCAAGGAGGGCGCGCCGGTGATCGCGATCGCCGGCGACGTGGAGACCGCGATCATGGACACCGACGGGTTGGAGGAGTTGAACCCGTACCTCTTCTTCAGCGCGGCCTCCCTCTACACCGGCCGCCTCGTCGACCCGAAGCAGCTGCGCGCCGTCGCCACCTCCGCGATCACCACGGCACTGGCCGAGCAGGGCCCGACGGTGATCTCGCTGCCCGGCGACGTGGCCGCCGCGGAGGCCCCCGGTCCGGCGCCGAGCATCGTCGTGCCGAACACCGACCTCGGATCCGCGCCGGACGCGGACATCGCGGCGATGGCCGAGATCATCGAGGGCGCCGGCACGGTGGCGATCTTCGGCGGCGAGGGGTGCGCCCGGGCCCGCGACCAGGTCCGCGCGCTCGCCGACAAGCTGCACGCTCCGGTCGGCTACAGCTTCAAGGGCAAGCAGTGGCTGGAATACGACAACCCGCACGCCGTCGGCATGACCGGCCTGCTCGGCTACGGCGGCTGCTGGGAGGCGATCAACCACGCCGACGTGCTGCTGATGCTGGGCACCGACTTCCCGTTCCCGCAGTTCCTGCCGCAGAAGGATGTGCGGGTGGTGCAGGTGGACCGCGACGGCCGGCGCCTGGGCCGCCGCGTGCCGCTGGCGCTCGGCCTGGTCGGCGACGTCGCCGCCACCCTGGACCGGCTGTTGCCGCAGCTCTCGCCGAAGAACGACGACGCCTTCCTGCGCAAGTGCCTGAAGAAGACGGAGCAGTTCGACAAGCAGCTGCGGCACTACGTCGAGAAGGGCCCGCAGCTGAAGCAGATCCGCCCGGAGTACCTGGTCGCCACCCTCGACCGCCTCGCCGACGACGACGCGGTGTTCACCGTCGACACCGGCACCGCGTGCATCTGGGCGGCCCACTACCTGCACTTCGGCCCGAAGCGCCACATGTTCGGCAGCCTCACGTGGGCCTCGATGGCCAGCGCCTCCCCCAACGCGTTCGGTGCGAAGATGGCGTTCCCGGACCGGCAGGCGATCGCGCTGTGCGGCGACGGCGGGTTCTCGATGCTGGGGCTCGGCGACCTCCTCACCGAGGTGCAGCGCGGGACCGAGATCGTGCACGTGATCCTGAACAACGGCAAGCTCGACTTCGTCTGGATCGAGATGCAGGAGGCCGGGCTCCAGCCGTGGGGCGTCGACTTCCGGAACCCGGACTTCGCGAAGGTCGGCGAGGCGCTCGGGGCCAAGGGGGTCCGCATCGAGCATCCGGCCGATGTGGAACAGGGGCTGAAGGAGGCGCTGAGCCACCGCGGCGGACCGGTCGTGGTGGACGTCGTCGTCGACCCGTACGCCCTGTCACTGCCGGCCCACGTCCCGGCCGCCACGGCCAAGGGCTTCACCCTGAGCATGGCTAAGCAGGCACTGAGCGGACATCTGGGAGATGTCGCGAAGGAGGCCGCGCACAACGTGCGGCTGCTGTAGTGTCGTGAGACACACAGTCCGCATCATGGACGGCAGTGGACGACCCGTGAAACGCGTGCGACTCTCTAGTCATGTCTCGTGCTGGAATCGCGCTCGTCGGTCGACGTCACGTCGACTTCGGCCGCCTGTCCAGCATGGTCTGTATGCCGGCCCAGTAGACCTCGCCCGCGATCCGTAATTCGAAGATCACCAGGGCGCACGGTCCGCCGGCGCTTCCCCAACGCCACCCGCGAACCGCCGCAGCGACGCGGCCGCGGCGCGTCGGACGTCCGGTACGCCCGCGCGCCCGCCAGTTTGAGGGGAAGCCCTGAATGTCAGCGGACACCGAGCCCACGGCGGCCGACGGGTCGACCGCCGCCTTCGCCGGTACCGACCTGCGGGCGCTGGCCGAGCAGGCCAACGCCGAGCTGGAGAACGCCCCGGCCGGGCGGATCGTCGAGTGGGCCCACGCCACCTTCGGCGCGGACCTGGTCGTCGCCTCGTCCATGGCCGACACCCACCTGGTGCACCTGGCCTCGACCTCGGCGCCGGGCATCGACGTGGTCTTCCTGGACACCGGCTACCACTTCGCCGAGACCGTGGGCACCCGGGACGCGGTCGCCGAGGTGTACCCGGTGCGCCTGTTGAACATCACGCCGCTGCGGACTGTCGCGGAGCAGGACGCCGAGTACGGCGCGCGCCTGTTCGAGCGCGACCCCGACAAGTGTTGCGCGCTGCGCAAGGTCGAGCCGCTGGAGCGCGCGCTCAAGCCCTACACCGCCTGGATCAACGGCATGCGCCGCGAGGAGTCCCCGACCCGCGCGGACATCCCGGTCGTCGGCTACGACGCCAAGCGCGACATGGTGAAGATCTCCCCGCTGGCGGCGTGGACCCAGGACGAGGTCGACGCCTACATCTCGGACAACGGTGTCCTGACCAACCCCCTGTTCCTCGAGGGCTACACCTCGATCGGCTGCGAGCCCTGCACCCGCAAGCCCTTGCCGGGCGAGGACCCGCGGGCCGGGCGCTGGGCCGGGAACACCAAGACCGAATGCGGGCTGCACACCTGATATGAGTACCTTGACCCACGACGAATCGGCTCCGTCGCGCGCGCATTTGCGCACCCTGGAGGCCGAGGCGGTGCACATCATCCGCGAGGTGGCGGCGGAGTTCGAGCGGCCGGTGCTGCTGTTCTCCGGCGGCAAGGACTCGATCGTGATGCTGCATCTGGCGCTGAAGGCGTTCGCGCCGGCTCCGCTGCCGTTCGGGCTGCTGCACGTCGACACCGGCCACAACTTCCCCGAGGTGCTCCAGATCCGGGACCGCACCGTGGCCGAGCACGGGCTGCGGCTGTACGTGGCGCACGTGCAGGACTACATCGACGACGGCCGCCTGGTCGAGCGGCCGGACGGCACCCGCAACCCGCTGCAGACGGTGCCGCTGCTGGACGCCATCCAGTCCAACAAGTTCGACGCCGTGTTCGGCGGCGGCCGCCGCGACGAGGAGAAGGCCCGCGCCAAGGAGCGGGTCTTCTCGCTGCGGGACGACTTCGGGCAGTGGGACCCCAAGCGGCAGCGCCCGGAGCTGTGGCGGCTGTACAACGGCCGGCACCGGCCCGGCGAGCACGTGCGGGTGTTCCCGCTGTCCAACTGGACCGAGCTGGACGTGTGGCAGTACATCGCCGAGCAGGAGATCGAGCTGCCGGAGATCTACTTCGCGCACGAGCGGCAGGTGTTCGCCCGCGGCGGGATGTGGCTGGCGCCCGGGGACTGGGGCGGGCCGCGCCCGGACGAGGCGTTGCAGCTGCGCCAGGTCCGCTACCGCACGGTCGGCGACATGTCCTGCACCGGCGCGGTGGACTCCGACGCCGCCGACATCGCCGCGGTGATCGAGGAGATCACCGCCTCCCGCATCACCGAGCGCGGAGCCTCCCGCGCGGACGACAAGCTGTCCGAGGCCGCCATGGAAGACCGCAAGAGGGAGGGCTACTTCTAATGACCGTTCTGTTGGACGCGCCGGCGGAGAAGGACACTCACGTCGCCGGGCTGCTGCGGCTGGCCACGGCCGGCAGCGTGGACGACGGCAAGTCGACCCTGGTGGGCCGGCTGCTGTACGACACCAAGTCGGTGCTGGCCGACCAGTTCGAGGCGGTCGAGCGCACCTCGCGGGACCGCGGTCTGGACCAGGCGGACCTGGCGCTGCTGACCGACGGCCTGCGCTCGGAGCGCGAGCAGGGCATCACCATCGACGTCGCCTACCGCTACTTCGCCACGCCGCAGCGGCGCTTCATCCTGGCCGACACGCCCGGGCACGTGCAGTACACCCGGAACATGGTCACCGGCGCCTCGACCGCCGAGCTGGCGGTCATCCTGGTCGACGCCCGCAAGGGCCTGGCCGAGCAGACCCGCCGGCACACCGCCGTCTCCGCGCTGCTGCGGGTGCCGCGGGTGCTGCTGGCGGTGAACAAGATGGACCTGGTCGGCTTCGACAAGGACCGCTTCCACGAGATCGAGGCCGAGTTCGCCGCCTACGCCACCGCGCTGGGCGTGCAGCACCACGCCGCGCTGCCGGTCTCGGCGCTGCGCGGGGACAACGTGGTCGAGCCCTCGGCCGATCTGGCCTGGTACGACGGCCCGACGCTGCTGGAGTACCTGGAGAGCGTGCCGATCGAGGCCGAGCAGCGGCCCGACGGCCGGTTCCCGGTGCAGTACGTGATCCGGAACCAGGCCACCGACTACCGCGGCTACGCCGGCACCGTCGCCTCCGGGCATCTGGAGGTCGGCGACCCGATCGTGGTCCTGCCCTCCGGGCAGCGCTCGACGATCGCCGGCATAGACCTGCTGGGCAGCCCGGCCGGCCGGGCCGCCGCCGGGCAGGCCGCCACCCTGCTGCTCACCGACGAGCTCGACGTCTCCCGCGGCGACCTGATCGCCCCGGCCGACGCCGCGCCGGTCGCGGTCCAGGACGTCACCGCCACGGTGTGCCACCTGTCGGAGCGGCCGCTGAACGTCGGCGACCGGGTGCTGCTCAAGCACACGACCCGGACGGTGAAGGCGATCGTCAAGGAGATCTCCGCCAAGCTGGACATCTCCGACCCGCTGGCCGCCGCCTCGGCGGACCCGGCCGCGGGCGCCGAGGCGGACGAGTTCGACTGGGACGACGACGCCCCGGTCACGCACAGCCTGCACGCCAACGACATCGGCCGCGTGGTGCTGCGCACCGCCTCGCCGATCCTGCTGGAGCCCTACGCCTCGGACCGCGAGACCGGCTCGTTCCTGCTCATCGACCCGGCCAGCGGCGACACGCTGACCGCCGGGATGTCCGGCGACCCGCTGGGGGTCTTCTCGTGATCGAGCACGCGCTGTTCTCCCACAACTTCACCGGGGACATGCGATGTCGGATGCCGGCCGGCCGCGCGGCCCACTTCCGCCACAGACCCGCTACGTAAGCGCACCGCTTGGAGTTCTCCGTTGATACGCAAGGCCTTCTCAGCCGCCGCCGCGACCGCGGCCGCCGTCTGGATGGTCGCCTCGCTGGTGATCGTCGTGGCCGCGTACGCGGCGGCCTCCGACGACTCCGGCGACTCCGGGTCCTCCTCCGCCGCGCCGGCCTCGGACACCACCGGCACGGTGTCCACCGCCGCTCCGGAACTGCGGCTGGGCTACTTCGCGAACGTCACGCACGCCACCGCCGTGGTCGGGGTCGCGCACGGCGAGTTCGCCTCGGCCCTGGGCACCACCAAGCTCACGACCCAGATCTACAACGCCGGGCCGGCCGAGATGACCGCGCTGCTCGGCGGCCAGCTCGACGCCGCGTATGTCGGGCCGTCCTCGGCCCTGGCGGCCTTCGCCCAGTCCCACGGGCAGGCGCTGCGGATCGTGGCCGGCGCCACCACCGGCGGCGCCGAGCTCGTGGTGCGGCCGGGCATCGCCACCGCCGCGGACCTGAAGGGCAAGGTCCTGGCCACCCCGCAGAAGGGCAACACCCAGGACGTCGCGCTGCGCTCCTGGCTCAAGCAGAACGGCCTGACCGCCAACGGCGACGGCACCGGCGACGTGTCGGTGGCCCCGCAGGACAACGCCGCGACCCTGGACCAGTTCAAGGCCGGGCACATCGACGGGGCCTGGCTGCCCGAGCCGTGGGCCTCGCGGATGGTGCTGGAGGCCGGGGCCAAGGTGCTGGTGGACGAGAAGGACCTGTGGCCCGGCGGGCAGTTCGCGACCACGAACCTGGTGGTGAACGCCGACTTCCTGGCCAAGCACCCGGACACCGTCAAGGCGCTGATCGCCGGGCAGATCGCCGCCAACCGGTGGATCACCGCCGACGGCGCCGCGGCCCAGCAGCTGGTCAACGACCAGCTCAAGCAGCTCTCCGGCAAGGCCCTGAGCCCGACGGAGATCCAGCGGGCCTTCGGCGAGCAGGCGGTCACCGACGACCCGCTGGCCGCCTCGCTGCAGACCTCGGCCGACCACGCGGTGGCCGCCGGCCTGCTGAAGAAGACCGACTTGCACGGCGTCTTCGACCTGACCGCGTTGAACGCCGAGCTGGCCGCGAACGGCCGGCCCGCGGTGTCCGACGCCGGGCTGTCGAAGTAGCAGCGTAGAAGAACGCGAAGGGGAGAGCGCCATGACCGCCACCATCGAGACCGCCGCCCGGTCGGCCGGTGCCGACGCCAATGCCGGCACCGGTACTGGCACCAGCACCGGCACCGGCACCGGCGCGCCGACGGCTCCGGCCGCCGCGGCCGGTCCGGCCGCCGTGCGCGTCTCCGGTGTGAGCAAGTCCTTCCGCGGCAGCGCCACGCCGGTGCTGGACGGCATCGACCTCGACGTCGCGCCGGGCGAGTTCGTCTGCCTGCTCGGCGCCTCCGGCTGCGGCAAGTCGACGCTGCTGAACCTGGTGGCCGGGCTGGACGCGCCGAGCGCCGGGACGGTCGAGGTGCCCTCGGGCCGGCCGGCCCTGATGTTCCAGGAGGCGGCGCTGTTCCCGTGGCTGACCGCCGGGGAGAACATCGGCCTGGCGCTGCGCCTGCGCGGGCTCTCCGGCCGCCGCGAGCGCAAGGCCGAGGCCGAGCGGCTGCTGGACCTGGTGCGGCTGCGCGGGTCCTACGACAAGCGGCCGCATCAGCTCTCCGGCGGGATGCGGCAGCGGGTGGCGCTGGCCCGGGCTCTGGCCCAGGACAGTCCGGTGCTGCTGATGGACGAGCCGTTCGCGGCGCTGGACGCCATCACCCGCGACGTGCTGCACGAGGAACTGATCCGGCTGTGGGAGGCCACGGGCCTGGCGGTGGTGTTCGTGACGCACAACGTGCGCGAGGCGGTGCGGCTGGGACAGCGCGTGGTGCTGCTGTCGTCCCGGCCCGGCCGGGTCGCGCAGGAGTGGCGCGTCGACATCCCGCAGCCGCGCCGCATCGAGGACAAGGCCGTGGCCGAGTTGTCGGTGGAGATCACCGAGCACCTGCGTCAGGAGATCAGCCGTCATGGCCGCTGACATTGCGGAAACGGTCGAGGAACCGGAAACCGTCGAGGCCGTCGAGTCCGTCGACCCTGACAAGGCCGCCGAGTCCATCGAGAACGTGACCGGCGAGGCCGTCACAGACGCCGACGCAGCTGCCGGGAGCAGCGACAACCTCGCAAACATCGAAGCCGGACTTGACGCGCTGGAAACATCGGCGGAACCGGAAAGCGGCAGACTGCGGAGCGTGGCCGCCTCCGCGATTCCGCCGATCGTCGCCGTCGTGCTGATCCTCGCCGTCTGGCAGGCTCTGTACGCCGCGAAGATCTGGCCGGACTGGAAGCTGCCCGGCCCCTCGCAGGTGTTCAGCTCCCTGAAGGACGCCTACACCAACGGCGACGTGTGGCCGGCGGTCTGGCACAGCATCAGCCACGGCGCGGTCGGCTTCGGCGCGTCGGTGGCCATCGGTACGCCGCTGGGCCTGCTGGTCGGCCGGGTCAAGGCGGTGCGCGCCGGGATCGGGCCGATCCTGTCGGGCCTGCAGTCGCTGCCCTCGGTGGCCTGGGTCCCGCCGGCGTTGATGTTCTTCGGCCCGACCCCGGCGATGCTCTACACCGTCGTCCTGCTCGGCGCCGTGCCGTCGATCGCGGTCGGCGTGGTCTCCGGCCTGGACCAGGTCCCGCCGATCTACCTGCGCGTCGGTCGCAACATCGGCGCCCGGGGCCTGGCCTCGGTCCGCCACGTGCTGCTGCCCGCCGCCCTGCCCGGCTACCTCGCCGGCCTGCGCCAGGGCTGGGCCTTCGCCTGGCGCTCGCTGCTGGCCTCGGAGATCATCGTGCAGTCGGCCGGACTCGGCCACTCCCTGGGCTTCCTGCTGAAGAACGCCCAGGACACCAACGACATGGCCGGCGCCTTCGCGGCCATCCTGCTGATCCTGGCCGTCGGCGTCGCGGTCAACCAGCTCGTGTTCGTGCCGCTGGAGCGGCGGGTGCTCAAGGCGAGGGGGCTGGCGTGAACCAGGAGCGGGCGATGCTGGCCGTCGCGCACGGGAGCCGCGACCCGCGGCACCGCGAGACGGTCGAGGCGGTGGTGGCCGCGGTCCGCGCGCAGCGGCCGGGGCTGCGGGTCGAGGCGGCGTTCCTCGACCACTGCGGCCCGACGACGGCGCGCGCGCTGCACGGCCTGGTCCGGGACGGCCACCGGCACGTGAAGGTGGTGCCGCTGCTGCTGAACACCGCCTTCCACGTCCGCCAGGACATCCCGGCGGCGGTGCGCGCCGCGCACGAGGAGCTGCCGCGGCGGTGGCGCACGGGCCGCGCGGCGGTGACCGAACCGGTGCTCACCGAGCCGCTGGGTCCGCATCCGCTGCTGCTGGCCGGCCTGGAGCGGCGGCTGCGGGAGGCCGGGGTGTGGCCCGGCGACGAGGAGGCGGCCGCGGTGCTGGCCTGGGCCGGGTCCTCGGACCAGGCGGCGGTGGCGGTGGTCGACGATCTGGCGCGGTACTGGCAGGACAGCGGCTGGCGGCGGGTCGTCGCGGTGCCGGCGGTCGGGGACCAGGCCGGCGAGGCGGTGCGGAGCCTGCGGCGCGGCGGCGCGCGGCGGGTCGTCGTGGCGCCGTACTTCCTGGCGCCGGGGCTGCTGGCCGACCGGATCCGGGACTCGGCGCGGCGCGCCGGGGCCGACGCGGTCGCCGCCGAGCTCGGGCCGGCGCCGGAGGTGGCGGCCACGGTGCTGGCGCGGTTCGACGGGTCGGTCGCGACCTGCCGGCTGATGGCCGCGGCCTGACGGTCCCCGTCCCCCGGGCGGCCGAGCGGGTCCCCGGGCGCCGGAATCACCCCGGGGGCGATGGGGTTGCACGCATGCGAAGCCTTGCGACCTTTGAAAGGATTCGTGCATGCGCGCAATCGTCGTCAGTGAACTCGGTGGACCGGACGTCCTGCAATTGTCGGACGTCGACAACCTCCAGCCCGGGCCCGGAGAGCTGCTCGTGAAGGTCGGCGCGGCCGGCGTGAACTTCATCGAGACCTACCAGCGCAGCGGCCTGTACAAGATGCCGCTGCCGTACACGCCGGGGGCCGAGGCCGCCGGACACGTGCTGGCGGTGGGCGAGGGGGTCATCGGCTTCCAGCCCGGCGACCGGGTGGCGACCTCCGACGGCCGGGGCAGCTACGCCGAACAGATGATCATGTCGGCCGAGCGCACTGTGCACGTGCCCGACGGCGTGGACATCAAGACCGCGGCGGCGGCGATGCTCCAGGGCATGACCGCGCACTATCTGACACAGAGCACGTATCCGGTCAAGGCCGGCGAGACGGCGCTGGTGCACGCCGCGGCCGGCGGCATGGGGCTGTTGCTGACCCAGCTGGCGAAGACCGCCGGCGCCAAGGTGATCGGGACGGTCTCCAGCGAGGCGAAGGCCAAGCTGGCGACCGAGGCCGGCGCCGACGAGATCGTCCGCTACGACCAGTTCGAGGACGAGGCGCTGGCCGCCGAGGTGCTGCGGCGCAACGGCGGGCAGGGCGTGCACGTGGTCTACGACGGCGTCGGCGCCTCCACGTTCGAGGCCTCGCTGGCCTCGCTGCGGCCCCGGGGCATGCTGGTGAGCTTCGGCAACGCGTCGGGCCCGGTGCCGCCGATGGCGCCGCTGCGGCTGTCCCAGGGCGGCTCGCTGTTCCTGACCCGGCCGACGCTGGTCAACTACATCGCCGCGCGGCAGGAGCTGGAGTGGCGGGCCGGGGACGTGTTCCGCTGGATCCAGGACGGCACGCTGAAGCTGCGGATCGGGGCCGAGTACCCGCTCGGCGAGGCCGGGCAGGCGCACCGGGACCTGGAGTCGCGGAAGACGACCGGGAAGCTGCTGCTGATCCCGTAGCAGGCGGGCTCAGGAGCCGGATCAGGCTGGTTCAGGCTGAGTCAAACTGGATCGGGCTGGTTCAGGCCTGGCCCGGCTCCTGGACCAGCGTCTGATACATGACATGGAGCCCGACGTAGCCGTGCGTCGGGCTCTTGAACGCCCCGGGCACGGTGCCGATGATCTCGAAGCCGATCGCCTGCCACAGGTGCACGGCGCGGGCGTTGCTCTGCACGACCGCGTTGAACTGCATCCCGCGGTAGCCCTCGGCGCGGGCCCAGGCCAGGGCGTACTCGCCGAGGGCGCGGCCGACACCGCGCCCGGCGGCCGCCGCGTCCACCATGAAGCTGGCGGTCGCCACATGCGCGCCGGGGCCGGGCCGGTTGGGGCCCATCTTCGCGGTGCCCAGGACGCGGTCGGCGTCGTCGACCGCGACCACGGTCAGCCCGGGAGGCCGCTCCATCCAGGTCGAGCGGCCCTCATCTTCAGAGGGCTCATACGCGTACACGAACGTCTCGCCCGCGGCGCAAATGGCCCGGAAGATCGGCCAGATCTGCGGCCAGTCCTCGGCGGTCGCCGCACGGATCCTCATACCGCCGGAGCCTAGCCGGGCTCAGGACTCCAGGACCCGGGCTTTTTCCTTGGCGACGTCGTAGTCGGCCGGGGGCCACTGCGGGTCGATCCGCTCCAGGGTCTCGATGAGCAGGTTGGTGATCGCGAAGTTCCGGTACCACTTGCGGTCCGCCGGGATCACGTACCAGGGCGCGGTGGCGGTCGAGGTCAGGTCCAGCGCGGCCTCGTACGCCTCGCGGTAGGCGGGCCAGAGCTTGCGCTCGTCGACATCGCCGGTGTTGTACTTCCAGAGCTTGGTCTCGTCGTCCAGGCGGGCCAGCAGCCGGTCCTTCTGCTCGTCGCGGCTGATGTGCAGGAAGCACTTCACGACGGTCGTGCCCTGGTCGGCGAGTTCCTGTTCGAACTCGTTGATCAGGCCGTAACGCGGCTCCCACTGCTCCGGCGGCACCAGGTTGCGGACGCGGACGATGAGCACGTCCTCGTAGTGGCTGCGGTCGAACACGCCGACGTAGCCGGCGCCCGGCAGCGCCTTGCGGATGCGCCAGAGGAAGTCGTGGGACAGCTCCTCCTCGGTCGGCGACTTGAACGAGGTGATGTGCAGGCCGCCGGGGTCCATCACGCCGGTCACGTGCTTGACGGTGCCGCCCTTCCCGGAGGTGTCCATGCCCTGCAACACCAGCAGCACGCTCTCCCGGGCCGGCTCGGTGCCGCCTCGGGACTGGGCGAACAGGCGCTCCTGCAACGCGGCCAGGCGTTCGCCGAGCTCCGGCAAGGCTTCCCGGGCGGCCTTCTTGGAGTGCCCCCCTGGGTGCGAGTCCGTGGGGATCTCGGACAGGTCGATGGGGGAATCGGGGGCCCGCAACAGATCAATGAACGACTTCGACGACTTCGCCATGAACGAAGAGTGCCATCTAGGTGACCGCTGCGCACGTCGTCGCGGCGGTTCAGGGGGTGCGGAATCCGGCGGTTCTCAGCTCACTGGTGGTCAGAGGGCTGCCGGGACCGCGACGGAATCTGCGTGCGCTTCCGCTTCCGCTTCCATTTCGGCTTCGGCCTCGGCCAGCGCGACGCCGTCGCGGGCCAGGGCGGTGATCCTGGAGACGGCGCGCAGGTACTTCTTGCGGTAGCCGCCGCGCAGCAGCTCGGGAGTGAACAGCTCGCCGAGCGGCGTGCCCGAGGCGACCACCGGGACCTTGCGGTCGTAGAGCCGGTCTATGAGCACCACCAGGCGCAGGGCGACGTTCTGGTCGTCGAGCGGCCGCACGCCGGTCACACCGACCGCGCTGACGCCGTCGATCAGGGCGCCGTAGCGGCTGGGGTGGACGGCGGCGAGCTCCTCGGCGAGGTCGTCGAAGGTGTCCAGGGTGGCGGCGGCGCGCTCGTCCACGGTGCGGCGGACGGCGTCCTCGGCCACCGGGGCCGGCGGCGTCGGCAGGTCGCGGTGGCGGTAGTCGGGGCCGTCGACGCGGATCACGTCGAAGCGGGACGACAGCGCCTGGATCTCGCGCAGGAAGTCGGCGGCGGCGAAGCGGCCCTCGCCGAGCTTGTCGGGCAGGGTGTTCGAGGTGGCGGCCAGCTTCACGCCGCGGTCGGAGAGGCGGGTCAGCAGCGTGGAGACCAGGACGGTGTCACCCGGGTCGTCGAGTTCGAACTCGTCTATGCAGACCAGCGCGAAATCGGCCAGGCGCTCCACCGCGGTGGCGAAGCCCAGGGCGCCGACCAGGCTGGTGTACTCGACGAAAGTGCCGTAGGCCTTCTTCTCGCGCGGCGCGGGCGCCTCGTGCCAGAGCGAGGCCAGCAGGTGGGTCTTGCCGACGCCGAAGCCGCCGTCCAGATAGACGCCGCCGGCGCTGGGAGCCGCCGCTTTCTTCTTGAACAGCCCGCCGCCCTTCTTCTGCGGCGCGCCGACAGTCGCCGCGAAGGCCTCCAGGCGGTCGCGGGCGACGGCCTGGCTGTGCTCGGCGGGGTTCGGAACGTACGAGGAGAAGCGCACCTGATCGAACCGCGGGGGTGGGACCAGGTCCGCGATCAGGCGGTCCGCGCCGACGGCGGGGCGGCGGCCGACAAGGGTCGCAGCGGGCGCGGAGACGAGCGGGGCAGACGTCGGCACACTTCCAATGTCCCAGCTCCAGAGGGGTGTCGAGGACCGCGAAGGCCGTGCAATTGATCACATGTGAAGCCGATCACAACCCTCTTGCGGAACCTGGTGCGCAGCGGGGCCGATCTTGCGGGTGCGCAGCGCGTGTCAGGAGTCGCTTGTTGTGATTCGCTGGGTGCATGTATCAACTGCTGCCGCCTTCGCGCCGCAACCGCCAGGTGGACCTGGCCGAGGTCTACGCGTACCCGGCCGGGGCGCGCCGCTGGGTCCGGGCGAACATGGTCACGAGCGTCGACGGCGCGGCGACCGCCGCCGGAAAGTCCGAAGGCATTTCCGGCGAGGCGGACAAGCGGATCTTCGGCGTGCTGCGCGCCCTGGCCGACGTGGTCCTGGTCGGTGCCGGAACGGTGCGGGCCGAGCACTACCGCCCGACAAAGGTCCGGGAGCAGTACCAGGAGGCCCGCGCCGCCGCCGGCCAGGCCCCCACCGCGGCGATCGCCGTGGTCTCGGGCCAGCTGGACCTGGACTGGTCGCTGCCGCTGTTCAGCGAGCCGGCGGTGCCGACGATCGTCCTGACCTCCGAACACGCCCCCGAGGACCGGGTCCAGGAGGCGACCGCGGCCGGGGTGGACGTGATCGCGGCCGGCTCCGGCGGCGTGGACCTGGGCCTGGCGGTGGACCGCCTCGCCGAGCGCGGCCTGGGGCGCATCCTCTGCGAAGGCGGCCCGCACCTGCTCGGCCACCTGGCAGCGGCCGAACGACTCGACGAGCTGTGCCTGTCGGTCTCACCCCAGTTGCGCGGCGGAGACTCGATGCGGATCCTGGCCGGGCCAGACCTTACGGGGGGATTACCGCTGATACTGCACACGCTCCTGACGGAAGACGGCTTCCTCTTCAGCCGTTACTTGGTAGGAACGCTGAGCTCGGCAACGAAGGGTGAGTCTGATGGCGGAGAAGGTTGAGCGGACCGACACGGAGTGGCGCTCGCTGCTGACACCGATGGAGTACGCGGTGCTGCGCGAGGCGGGTACGGAGCGCCCATGGAGCGGGGAGTACGTGTCCACGCACACCGCGGGGACGTACCACTGCCGGGCTTGTGACGCGCCGCTGTTCCGGTCCCAGGCGAAGTACGACTCGCACTGCGGGTGGCCGTCGTTCTACGAGCCGCAGGAGGGCGACGCGGTGACGCTGCTCGAGGACCGGAGCCACGGGATGGTGCGGGTCGAGGTGCGGTGCGCGGCGTGCGGCTCCCACCTGGGGCACGTGTTCGACGACGGCCCGGTGGACCACGGCGGGCAGCGGTACTGCATCAACTCGGTGAGCTTGAAGCTGGACGAGGACGCGGCCTGATCCGGTCCTGAACCAAAGACCCGCCCGGCGCATCGGCGCCGGGCGGGTTTGTGGTTTTTGGTCTTATTTGGAGGCCAGTCTGGGGTCGGTTTGGGGCCGAACGCTAGCCCCGCTGCCACTTCACAGCCCCGGCCACCAGGCCGACCAACGCGACCAGGGCCAGCAGCGAGGTGGCCGCCAGCGAGGTCGGCGGAATCGGGTGCAGACCGGAGCGCAGCGGGGGCCAGGCAGTAAGAATACGAGGGTTGAGCAGCGCGGAGAGGACCGGCGTGTCGCGCAGCGACTGCTCGGCCCGGGCCAGACCGTCCCCGACCGTCGGCAACTCGGTCAGCAACCGACCGGCGGCCAGCGGCGTCCCGAGCACCACGACCGCCACCGCGACCACCACCGAAGTGCGATACCAACGCGCCAACCACCCGACCGCCAGACCGAGCACCCCGGCCGCGACCGCCGCCGCAGCCGTCGGCGCCACACCCTGCACAACAGGATCGGCAGCAGCACCATCAGGGATGAGAGTCCGATCACCGGCATACGCCCAGGCAAGCGCCAACGCATAGCCGAGCGCGGCAGCCAACGCCACCAACGCCCCGGTCAACGCACAGACCACGACGGTGCACGTGGTCTTGGCCAACGTCAGCCACGCCCGCCGCGGCACCACCGCGAGGGTGACGTACCGCATCCCATGATGCCGCTCATGCCCCGAGGCAGCGGCCCCCATGACCACCGCAGCGGCCAACGCGGGCAACGTCCCGCCCAGCCGGAACAACGCCACCACCCGCTCCGAAGCCCCGGCCGACACCGCCAACGCCGCAGCCACCCCCAACCCGGCCGCCACCACAGCCGCCACCCCCGGCACCCGCCGCGTCCCCCGCAAACTCCCCAACCGCCGCACCTCATACCGAAAAGCAGCAATCACGCGGACGCCTCCTGCTCTGCCGAGGCCGCCTCAACGACCAGACCGTCCTGCTCCTGCTGCCGCACCGCCCGCGCCGCAGCCGCCCGCCACGGCGTCATACCGTCGTCAACCGGCGCCGCAGGCACAGCGGCGACAGTGAAAGGAACAGCAGGCTGCGCCGACGCGGAGGTCGCCTCCACGACGACGGGGGCGGAGTGGGCACCGCCCGGAACGTCGTCGGTCGCCTTGATGCGCGTACGACGGAAGGTGCCGAAGGCACGGTTCGCGCTGCGCCGGGAGGCGAGGGGCGCGGGGGGTGTTTCGGTTTGCGAAGGCTCAGGCGCGACTCGATCAATGTCGGCCTGAGACTCAGCTGCCCGCTGGGGAGGAGCCTCGGCTGTCTGCTGGGAAGGAGCCTCGGCGATCGCCTGCGGCGGGTTGGTCAGTACTCGGCCGACCTCGCTAAGCTGGTCCTGGGCTTGCTGGCTGGTGTCCGATGCATCTCGGTCCGGCCGAGCTTCGAGGACTTGGCTTGCCTGTTCCGCCTGTTCCGCCTGTTCCGCCTGTTCCGCCTGGTTCTGGACCTGGTCGTCGCTGTGCGAAGCATCAGTACTGTGCGACGCGTCAGTCTGCGTCTCCCCGGCAGCTACCGGACTGGCCTGCTCGCTACCCGCCAACGCGTCGACCTGCGGCGGCCGATCCTGGACCGGTGCCGCGATCTGTGCGTTCGCTTCTGTGGCGGGTGCTAGCTGCGGTGCCGTTTGACCGGGGACTTCAGCCTGGCCGCGCGCATCGGTCACCGGCGCGTCCGGCACAACCTCGACAACCGCCACCAGGGTTTCGACGGCGGGCTCGATGACCTCCGCCTCCTCGATGTCGAGGGGCTGGGTGTCGGTGTCGCTGCCGACCAGGCGAACACCGGAGGACCAGACCGTGGCGAAGCTGGCGCCTTCCGCTCCGGCATGGCTCAGCCCCGGCAGCAGTTCCTTCTGGCGCGGCACCGGGCGGAGGCCGAAGACATCGTCGTCGTGGCCGATCTCGCTCAGCTCGTGGAGGCAGATGCCTGCGACGTGGGCCACCTCGCCGATCCGCGCTCGATCGAGGCCGCGCACTTGGAGGGCGCCGGGGCCGGCGGTGGACAGGCGCGCGCCCTCGGTCTCGAGCGCGGCGGCCAGGCGGGCGGCCTGCGGGCTGCGGACCTGGACCACGGTGGCGCGGCGTTCGTCGAAGACCTCGGCGGCGGAGCGGCTGGCGATCACGCGGCTGATGCCGTCTTCGTCGTCACGCCGCAGGATCACGACGTGGTCGGCGGTGCCCGCGAGGGAATCGGGGTCGGCGGCGGCAACCAGGACGGTGCGGCCCTGGGCGGCGTAGGCGCGGATCAGGGCGTGGAACCAGGCACGGCCGTGGCTGTCGAGCGCGTGGGGCTCGTCCAGGATCAGGGCCGCGGGGTCCCCGATCAGGGCGGCCGCGATGGCCAAACGCTGGCGCTGGCCGGCGTCCAGGCGTCCGCAGCGGACGGCGGTCTGCGTAGACAGGCCGGCGACTTCCAGGACTTCGGCAATCCGCGACTTCGGGACACCCCCGGCTGCGGAGTAGAGCTGAAGGTGCGCCTGCACGGTGCGGCCCGGGTGCAAGGCATCGGGGTTCAGGGCCAGGCCCACTTCACGGACCGCCGGACGCAGCGCGTGGTACGGGCGCCCACCGAACAGGGTGCGACCGCTGCACGGTTCCAGCTCGACCATCATCCGCAGCACCGTCGACTTGCCCGACCCCGGCGCCCCGAGCAGCGCGGTCACCTGGCCCGGATAGACGTCGAAGGACACCCGCTCCACGGGTCCTCCGCCCGAGCCGCGCGACCGGCGGGTGCTGGTCAGCTCGATCGTCTCGATCACCGCGACTCCTCTTGCTCCGGGCCATACTGCCGCGCGACGCCGCCCCTCCCCACGGCCTCCTCCAGCCGATCACCGTCCGCGACATCGCTGACCGCTACGGTATCCGTGATCACTCACGAGACACGGGGAAATCACCGTGAAGAGTGATGAAGTGTCGCAGGCAGTTCGCTACCGTCCGCTTCTGGACAACCTCGCACAGGCATGCGCACCATGAGAGGACCCCCCACACCATGAGGAGGTCTGCGCCATGGGCCTCGCCCCCGCCGTCCCCCTTTCCACCGCCATCGCCGAACACCTGGCCGCGACCGAAGGCGAATACGGGCTGTACGCCGAGATCATCGCCGCGGACCCGCGCCTGATCTTCGCGGTCGAGTCACTGATCCGCGAACACGCCGAGCTGCGACGCGCAATGCGACGCGACCTGTCGGCCGACCTCAGCGACGCCCAGGCCGCCGACCTGGCCCGCCGCCTCGATCGACACTGCCAACGCAGCAACGACCTGGTCTACGAGGCCTACATCGTCGATCTGGGCGGTGAGGACTAGCGCCGGCGCCAGGTTCTGGAAGGCCGACTCTGAAGCTCTAGAGGGCCGGCTCCGCACCCTGGTGCGACTGACTTGGAGCTCTGAAGGACTAGCTCCGCGCCCTGGTGCGATTGGCCCCGAGCTCTTGAGGACAGGCTCCGCGCCCTGGTGGACTGACCCCGGGGCCGTGGAGGACTGGCTCAGGCGCTGGCAAAATAGCCTCCGGCGCTAATCGGCCGTCGGCCGCAACATCGGCGGGTTCAGCAGCGAGGCGTTGCCGCGCCGGAACAGCTGCGCGGGCCGCCCACCTTGCCGCGATGTGGTGCCGCCGGTGGGCACCAGGAAGCCGGGTGTCCCGGTCACCTTCCGGTGGAAGTTCCGCGGGTCCAGCGGCACCCCCCACACCGCCTCGTAGACGTTGCGCAGCTCCCCCACCGTGAACTCCGGCGGGCAGAACGCCGCAGCGAGTGACGAGTATTCGATCTTCGACCGCGCCCGCTCGACCCCGTCGGCCAGGATCCGCGCATGGTCGAAGGCCAACCCCTCCGAGCCTGGGAGCTCCGCGACCGGCATCCATGCCGCCGCCCGCGCATCTCCCCCGGCCGACGGGAACGGCCGCTCCGACCCGCCCTGGCCCAGGGAGGTCAGCGGCGCCAAGGCCAGATACGCGACCGACACCACTCGCATCCTCGGATCGCGCCCCGGATCGCCATAGCTGGCGAGCTGCTCCAGGTGCACACCGTGGTCCGGCAGCCCCGGCGCGTCCGGCGACGCGATCTGCAGCCCGAGCCCGGTCTCCTCGGCCAACTCCCGCACAGCGGCATCGCCGAGGCTCTCGTCCGGCTTCACGAACCCGCCGGGCAGCGCCCACCGGTCCGCGAACGGCGCTTCTCCGCGCCGCACCGCCAGCACGCTCAGCCCCTGCTCCGCGACGGTCAGCACCACCAGATCCACCGTCACCGCGAACGGCGGGTAGGCGGTCGGGTCGTACGGTTGGTCGAGGTGCTGTGGCATCCGTTCATCGTAGCGTGATGTCGTCAGGGTGACGAGAACTGGGGTGGGCCACCGGGGTAACACTCGCGGTCACCCCGGCGATCTCAGCCAGTGAACAAACCCATCCCGTTAATCGGAGGAACGCCCACCACCGGCGGCCTACGATCGTCCTATGGCAACTGAGGACCCTGAGTGGATCACCGTCTTCTGGTACGAGAACCTGCCGGGCGCACCGCGCCCCATGCACGCCATCGCCTATTGACTGCTCGACCACGGCATCGACTGGATGCCGTTCGGCCCCGACGACGTCCACATCCATCTGACCTGCGGCAAACGCCCTGACGGCCACTGGTACGGCACCCTCGGCTTCCACATCCGCGCCGATATCCTCCGCGCGCTCGGCCTGCATCCGGACCAACGCTGGTCCGCACCGATCGACCCGGTCCAGCCCGCCTGGTGGCGGGCCCAGGCGCTGCGCCTGATGCTGCAGGACACCGACCGGCATCGGAAGCGGCGTAGTCACTGATGAGCGCACCTGAGCCGCTGATGTGGGCCGTGACCGCCGCGACTGCCGCGTCAGTTCCATGGCGCCCGCACTTATTACGAACCCGAGAACCTCCTCACCATGTCCTGGTGCTCCCCAACCTGCGGTGATGTGATGGTGCCGTGAGTACTGCTGAACGGCCCGACCGGCCCGATGGGGAAGGAAGACCGGTCGGGCGCCGCGTCGTCTTCGGCGTAGTGGGCCTGGGCGCCTTGGGCGTCGTGGGCGGCGCCGCCGTCCAGCGTTTCCTGGCCGGCGTCGCCCAACATGATCCGACGGGCCTGACCAACCTCCTTCCGTTGGGCAACGAGTGGCGGTTCTACACGGTGACCGGCAGCGTGCCGACCCCAGACCCGGCCACCTACCGGCTCTCGATCTCCGGCCTGGTGGACCGGCCGCGCCAGTACTCCCTGACCGACCTGGCGGCGCTGCCCCAGACCGATCTGGTGCGCGACTTCCAGTGCGTGACCGGCTGGCGTGTGCCGAACGTGCCGTGGAGCGGCATCCGGCTGAGCGACCTGCTGGCCCTGGCCGGGGTCCAGAGCTCAGCGAAGGCACTGCGCTTCGTGTCCTTCGACGGGACCTATACCGAGTCGCTGACCCTGGACCAGGCACAGAACCCGGACATGCTGGTGGCGACGCGGATGCTGAACGGACCGGTGAGCCACGACCATGGTGGGCCGGTGCGGCTCTACGCGGCGCCGATGTACGGCTACAAGAGCATCAAGTGGCTGTCGGAGATCCAAGTGGTCGACGCGGTCCATCCCGGCTATTGGGAGAACTTCGGGTATGACGTCGACGCCTGGGTCGGAAAGTCCAACGGTAGGAACGGCGATGTCCCGACGAGCTGAGGGCGACGGCGAGAGCGACGGCTGGTACGACCAGGGTGGTGGTGAGCCTGGCGGCGGTAGGTCGGGTAGTGGTGGGGCTGGCTCTGGTGGGCCAGGCGGTGGCGGACGGGTGGAGCGGATCGAACGGTTCACGCGCGCCGAGCGGTACATCCACCGCGCGACGGCGGTCCTGATGCTGACGTTGATCGTGACCGGGGCGGTGCTCTACCTGCCGTCGTTGTCGGTGCGGATCGGCCACCGGCCGGCCATGGCCCTGATCCATCTTTACAGCGGATGGAGCCTGCCCATCCCGATGGCGGCCGGGCTGTTCTCGCGAGCGTATCGGGCAGACGTGCGCCGGTTGAGCCGGCACAACGAGACCGACCGGACCTGGTTGAAGAAGCGCGCCTGGCGTTCGGAGCGGGCCCACGAGCTGGCGTTGCCGGTGGGCAAGTTCAACGCGGGGCAGAAGCTGAACGCCTCGTTCCAGTGCGGGGCGATCCTGGTGATGGTGGGCACCGGAACGCTGATGTGGTTCCCGCACCTGGTCGGGGTGTCGATGCGGACCGGGGCGACGTTCGTGCACGACTGGCTGGCACTGGCGATCGGCTTCGTCGTGATCGGCCATCTGTGGTTCGCGCTCAACGATCAGCAGGCCCGGACCGGAATGCGAACCGGCTGGGTGACCCGGCGGTGGGCGGAGCAGGAGCACCGGGCCTGGGCGACCGAAACAGCGACGGACTCCGAAGGCTAGGCGATGGGCCGCGCGGCCCGCGGTGAGGCGGGCCCGCGCGAGGTGGGTAGTGCGCTGCATCAGGCGCGCGATTGGGAGAGGTAGTCGACCATCGCCGCACACTCCGCACGCGGGTGGGCGACGACCACGTTCATGGCGTCGGTCGGCGGACGCAGATGCGCCAGCATGCGCCGGTCCTTGCCCGCGAGGTACGTCGCCCGCAGGCAGGGCGACGACATCGGCTTCTTGGTGGCGCTGCCGATGCGGTTGGCGAGGGATACCGAGGCCGGGCGGGCGGGGGCCATGGCCGAGGTTGTCGCTGTTGCGGTCGGGGTCTTGGTCGCGAGGGGTCGAGAGCGGGTGACCGGGGTGGCCTGAGCGAGCTGGGGTGTCTGGGGTGTCTGGGCGGCCGGGGCGGCCAGAGCAGCCGGCGCGGCCGGGGCGGCAGGCGCGCCATGGCGGGGAAGGTCGGGGATCGGGGCGTCAGCCGGCGTCATGAGGCCTGCGGTCGTGCCAGTCGAGACGTCCGGCTCGGCGGAGAGGATGCCGGTGTCGGGGCTCGCGAAGTCGCCCAGGTTGCGGGGGTTGAGATGCGAGATGTGGTAGGACTCGATGCCCGGGCGGTAGGTGCCGGACGCGGCGGAGTCGGGTTCGGGACCTGAGAGGCCCTTCGGCGCCGGACGGTACTCCCACGGGGTGCAGCGGTGGTGGTGCGGGATCTCCAGGCACCGGGGCTCGACCTCCGATCCGGGCATGGTCAGCGACCAGCCGGAGGCGGACCAGGTCTGGAACGTCACGGTGTTCGGGCTCGACGCGAACAAGCCGTGCGTCAGGTGATGCCGGGCCTGCGGAGCCGGAGCCACGAGCGTGGTGACGGTGGCCGAGGCCGCACTGGGGACGGCGGCGGCCGAGGCCGTGCCCGGCAACGCCGGGACCGCCAGCGCGGCAGCCGCGAGAGCGAGCACCGAGCTACTGCGCCGCCCCAAGCTCAGTGGACGGGGAACCGGTGGCAACTTCGGCGGCCGCGGCGTGCTCACCTCGCCGCCGGGACCGATGAGGGCCTGCGCGGCAAAGCGACGGACATCGGCCAGACCGCGCCGCAAACGGCGTCGCGTAGCCCGGTTCAGCTGCGGAGTCGGAGCGGGGAGTTGCTCTATGCGGATGTTCATGGTCTCTCCAGTTCGGGGTCGGAGGGGTCAAAGGGGACGGATTCGGTCGAACGCTGGGAGGGGACGGGGGCCGGAGCGAACTCCGGATCGGTGTCGAAGTCGACGGCGGCCTCACCGAACAGATCCCGCCGGGTATTGGCGGCGGACTCACGCACACCCTCGCCATCAATGGCGTGATGCAACCCGGCCCGGATCAGCGAGGCGAACTTGTACTCGGGATCAATGGCCAGCGCCCGGTCCACCGCGCACTGCGCAACCGAGGGCCGACCAATCGCCCACGCCGCCCACGCGGCGAGCGCATAGGGAGCGAGGCGAAGCTCAGGATGAGGCGCCCGCCGCGCCAACTCAGTACTCAGCCGCAACAACCGCCGAGCGGAATCCTCAGTCGCAGCAGCGCAGGCGAGATAGTCCCGCACCCGCCAGTTGAGCAGCGCAATCAGCAGCTGCGCAGCCTCAGCGTCGGAGATCTGCGGGGCGTCGGCAGCGGGCGCGGCCGCTTCCTCGGACTGCGCGCCGATCGCCGGGACGCGGTTGGCGCGGCGGGCGGAGCGGGCGGCGGGAATGGGGGCGGCGGGTGGGGCGGGAGCGGTGCTGCCGCGAGTTGGGGTGGGCGCGGGGAGGCCGGTGTCGCCAGCCGAGGCGGTGGGCGGCGGGAAGCCGGGGTCACCAGCTGGGGTCGGGGCGGGGATGGCGGTGTTGCTGGCCGGAGTGGCGGCGGCAGTGTCTCCGGCCGATGTGGGAGCGAGGACGGAGGCTGTGGCGGATGGGCCGCGCCGGATGGCGGAGCGGGGGGATTCGGCGGCGGCTGTGCGGGAGCGCGTTCGGGAGCGGGGGCTGGCGGCGGTGGCGGGCGGCGCGGCCGGGGTGGCCGCGGTGGCGGGCGGCGCGGCCGGGGTGGTGGCGGGCGGCGCTTCGGCGTCAGCGGTGCGTGGAGGGGCGGGGGTGCGGCGCCGCGCGGCGCCGGTAGCAGGGGTCGACTCGGTGGTACCTGCGGTGGTGGTGCGGCGCGGCGCAGTGGGGGCAAGGGCCGACGTGGAAGCGGAAGTGCGCGGTGCGGCGGCCGAAGTGGGCGACACGGAAGCGATGGCGGCAGAGCTCGACCCGGCGGGGGAAGCGGGCGACACAGTGGCGGCAGAGGCAGAGGTCGACGCGGTGGTGGCGCAGCGCGGTGCGGCGGCGGCCGACGCGGCGCGGCGGGGCACAGTGGAGGTAGAGGTGGAGGCCGACGCGGCGGTGCGGCGCGGCGCGGTGGCGGCAGACGCGGCGGGGGAAGCGGAAGTGCGTGGTGCGGCGGCCGAAGTGGGCGACGCGGTAGCGATGGCGGTAGAGGTCGACGCGGCGGTGCAAGTGGGCGGCGCAGTGACGGCAGAGGCAGAGGTCGACGCGGTGGTGGCGCGGCGCGGTGTGGCGGCGGCAGAGGCGGAAGCCGACGCGGCGCGGCGGGGCACAGTGGAGGCAGAGGCGGAGGCCGACGCGGCGCTGGTACGGCGCGGTGCGGTGGCGGTGGACGCGACGCTGGCGCGGCGCGGCGCGGCGGTAGAGGCAGACGCGGCGGGGGTGCGGCGCGGTGCGGCGGTAGAGGTCGACGCGGCGGGGGAAGCGGAGGTGCGCGGCGTGGTGGTGGCGGTGGGTTTGGCCACTTCCTCGGGCTGGGAGCTGGCCGCCGGGGCGCGGTTGGCACGGCGGCTGGGGCTGGTGGCCGAAGTGGACGTGGCGGTGGCGCGCGATGCCTCAGTGGTCGCTGCTCGGGATCGTGAGCGGGGGCCGACGGCGGGCGGAGCTGCTTCGGTGGGCTGCGTTCCGATCGCGGGGACGCGGTTGACGCGACGGCTGGATCGGGCAGCGGGGATTGGGGCGGGAGTAGCGTCGCCAGTTGTCGATGGACTCCGGTGGCTGGCGGAGGTTGAAGACTCGGCGGCGGTCGTCCGGGATCGCTTGCGAGGGCTCGCGGCGGCGCTCGGCTCGTCAGGGGATGGCTCAGTGTCGGTGACGGTGGCGGTGGTGGTGCGGCGGCGGGTCGAACGCGGCGATTCGGCTGCCACCGGCCGGGTGCGGAGCTGAGGGCCGGTCGCGGCACTCGGCGAGTCCGAGTACGGCGCAGCATCGGCGTACGGCACACCATCGGCGATAGTGCAGGTGGTGGTGCGGCGGCGGGTCGAACGCGAGGATTCGGCTGGCACCGGCCGGGTGCGGAGCTGAGGGCCGGTCGCGGCACTCGGCGAGTCCGAGTATGGCGCAGCATCGGCGTACGGCGCAGCATCGGCGATGGTGCAGGTGGTGGTGCGGTGACGGGCTGAGGTCGGGGACTCGGCGGCGGCCGTCCGGGGCCGGGGCCGGGGGTCGACCGCAGCACTCGGAGAATCCGGGGTGGTGGCGGGTGGTGCGGCGGTGATGGGGGCGGTGGTTGTCGGGCGGCAGGCGGAGCGGGGGGATTCGGCGGCGGCTGTGCGGGTGCGGGGGTGGGAGTTGTTGATGGTGGCAGTGGCCGTGGGGGTGTGGGAGGTGGCCCGGGCGGCCGGGGTGGGAGTGGGTGGGGTGTGGGTGGGCGGAGTGTTAGTGGGCGGAGTGGGGGTGGGTGGGGTGTCGGTGGGTCGGGTGTCGGTGGGCTCAGTGCGGGTGGGTTTGGGGCGGGGGTCGGCGCAGCGGAGGAGGAGGGTGTCCATGAGGTGGCGGGCGTCGGCGAGGCCGGCTTCGGTGTCGTACCAGGTGGGGTCGACGGATTCGGCGGCTTGGGCGGTGCGGGCCAGGATGTCCGCGGGGTAGGGGGCGAGGGTGGCGTCGAGGGCTTCGCGGCTGGTGTAGACGGTGTGGCCGCGGGTGGAGAGGGCGGCGGTCAGGCCGGGGGGTGCCTCGGCGGGGACGACGGTGCCGGCGGTGGGGCAGCAGCGGGTGTTGCGGCACATGTAGGACCACCAGCGGCCGTTGGCCGTGTAGAGGGCGTCCACGACGGTGACGCGTTCCTCGGCGGGGGCGGCCTCGATCTGGGCGCGGAAGGCGGCCATGAGTTTGCGGCAGTGGTCGGGGCGGGCCTTGGTGCCGGTGGCGCCGCGGGGGCCGAAGGCGACCAGGATCGCGATCTCGGCCTCGTGGTCGCGCAGGCGGGCGGCGAGTTCGAGGGCGGCGGCGCGTTCGCGGCCGCGGACCTGGTCCAGGTCGATGCGCACGCCGTGGCGGATGTAGCGGCCGCCGCCGGTGGCGCGGCTGATGCCGAGGATGACCAGGCTGTTGTCGGGGTGGAAGCCGAACAGCAGCGGGATGGAGGCGACGACCGAGCCGGGGGAGGCGAGGCGGACGGTGCCGATGGAGGGGTAGCCGGGGGCGAAGGCGGGAGACGGAGACGGGGACGACAGGTCGTGCGAGAAAGTGGGCGATCCGTCGAGCGCGGGATCGGGGGAAGATCCCGGCGAGGAATCGAGTCGCGGGGCGGTTGGCGGGTGGGAGGTTGGGTCGGGGGCGGCGGAGGCAGCGGAGGTGTTGGAGCGGGAGCCGGCTGTGGGATGGGGGTCGGGGGCGATGTGGCCGGGAGGAGTGGAGCCGTCGGTGGCGAAGTTGCCGGCGGCGGAGGCCGGGCCGGAACTGGTAGCAGGGCTGGAAGTGATGGTTGGGGAAGTTGAGGAGCCGGCAATCGGGTCAGCGGGCTGAGCCGGTCCGGGCGGCAAGGCAGGGTCGGACAGTGTGGGGTCGAGCAGTGTGGGATCGGGCAAGGCAGGGTCGAGCAGTGTGAGGTCGGGCAGTGAGGGGTCGAGCAGTGAGGGGTCGGGCGAGACCGGGTCGGGCGAGAGCGGATCGGGCGAGACCGGGTCGGGCGAGAGCGGATCGGGCAAGGCAAGGTCGGCGTGGGCTGCCGTTTCCAGGGCCGGACCGGCACCGGAGCCGTTCCGGCCGGCGGGTCGGCCGGTGGCCGGGGCGGTGGGGCCGCTCGGGCTGGGGGCCGGGGTGCCGGGCGGAGGGGGGCTGGTGGTCTCCGGGCCGGCGGTGGGGGCGCCGGGCTCGGGGGCCGTGGTGAGGTCGTGGTCCATGACGGATACTGTGCCGAGTGGTGGGCACTGTGCGCGACTGAGACATGACTGTCTGTGGATAAAGGGGGGGTGTGGATAACTTGTATCCCTCTAATGGTCTAATTCGCAGGCTTGGGGGGTGGGTGGGCGCTGAGGAAAAGGTGGGGGTGATCTCAGCGCTTTCTCAACCGGGCGGGGCAGAATGCGGCCATGCACATCCTCGTGGTGGACGACGACCAGGCGGTCCGGGACTCGCTGCGGCGCTCGCTGGCCTTCAACGGGTACGAGGTCGAGCTCGCGTCCGACGGGTTGCAGGCGTTGGAGGCGATCGCGAAGCGGCGGCCGGACGCCGTCGTGCTCGACGTCATGATGCCCCGGCTGGACGGCCTGGAGACCTGCCGGCGGCTGCGGTCCGCCGGTGAGGACCTGCCGGTGCTGCTGCTCACCGCGCGGGACGCCGTGCCGGACCGGGTCGCCGGGCTGGACGCCGGCGCCGACGACTACCTGCCCAAGCCGTTCGCGCTGGAGGAGCTGCTGGCCCGGTTGCGGGCGCTGCTGCGGCGGACCCAGGGCGCGCTGGCCGACCAGTCGGACGCCCCGCTGGGCTTCGCCGACCTCACGCTGGACCCGGCCACCCGGGAGGTGACGCGGGCCGGCAAGCCGGTGCGGCTCACCCGGACCGAGTTCAACCTGCTGGAGCTCCTGATGCGGCACCCCCGGCAGGTGCTGACCCGGGCGCAGATCCTGGAGGAGGTCTGGGGCTACGACTTCCCGACCACCGCCAACTCGCTTGAGGTGTACGTCGGCTACCTGCGCCGCAAGACCGAGATCGACGACCTGCCGCGCCTGATCCACACGGTTCGGGGCGTGGGGTACTCCCTGCGCGAGACCGCCCCGTGAACCCGTTCGTCGACGCCGAGCAGCAGGGTCAGGAGGAACGTCCGGGTCCGTACGAGCGCCTGCGGGCCAAGATCACGGATCTGATGTCGCACGTCCCGTTGCGGACCCGGATCACCGGGCTGGTGATGGTCGCGGTGGGCGTGAGCGTCGCGCTGGCGTCGATCGCGGGCCTGATCACGGTGCGGAACCAGATCCTGAGCCAGACCGACTCGACGCTGTTCAACCACGCGAGCCAGACCGCGCAGATGGTCCGCAGCCAGGAGGACAGCGCCTGGCAGTACCGGCAGACGCTCAAGGGCCTCGACCTGCCGACGTACAGCGACACCGAGGTGGTCGTCTTCGACGACGAGCGCCAGACCTACACGCTCCGCAGCTCCCTGCCCGCGATCGCGCCGAACGACGCGGACGTCGAGGTGGCCAGCAACGGCACCGGCACCAGCTTCCGGAACATCACGCTCAGTGACGGAACCCGGGTCCGCTCGGTGACCGTCCCGGTCGAGCAGAGCCCCAACACGCCGACCACCCGCCAGGCCGTCCTGCTCGCGCAGTCCACCCACGACACCCAGCAGACGCTGGGCCGGCTGACCCTGGTCTCCATCCTCGTCGGGATCGCCGGCATCGCGGTGGCCGGCAGCGCCGGGATCACCGTCGGCCGCACCGGACTGCGGCCCGTGGACCGCCTCACCGAGGCCACCGAGTACGTCGCCCGGACCGGCGACCTGCGGCCGATCGAGGTGCAGGGCACCGACGAGCTGGCGCGCCTGGCCACCAGCTTCAACGCGATGCTGACCGCGCTGGCCCGCTCCCAAGACCACCAGCGGCGTCTGATCGCCGACGCCGGCCACGAGCTGCGCACCCCGCTGACCTCGATGCGCACCAACATCGACCTGCTCGCGCAGGTCTTCGGCACCGGGTCGGACAACACCGCGCCGGCCGCGAACCGGGTGCGGATCAGCGACGCCGACCGGGCCGAGCTGATCGGGGACGTGCGGGCCCAGATGGAGGAGCTGTCGCTGCTGGTCGGCGACCTCGTCGAGCTCTCCCGGGACGCCAAGCCGCAGGCCGCGCCGGAGCCGGTGAACCTGGGCGACGTGGTGCGGCAGGCCGTGGACCGGGTCCGCCGGCGCGCGCCGCACCTGAGCTTCGACATCCAGGTCGAGCCGTGGTTCTTGGAGGGGGATCCGACCGCGCTGGAGCGGGCCGTGACGAACCTGCTGGACAACGCCGCCAAGTGGAGCCCGGAGCACGGGACGGTCACGGTGCGCCTGTCGGACGGCCTGCTGCAGGTCGCCGACCAGGGCCCGGGCATCGCGGACGACGACCTGCCGCACGTCTTCGAACGCTTCTACCGCTCCCCCGAGGCCCGCACCATGCCGGGCTCCGGGCTGGGGCTGGCCATCGTGCGCCAGGCCGCCGAGAACCACGGCGGCCGGGTCGCGGCGGCGCGGGCGCCGAGCGGCGGGGCGCTGCTGGGGCTGTGGCTGCCGGGGCGGTCGACCGAGGCTCCCCCGAGCGAATCCGCCTCCGCAACGCCCACGGCGTGACGGGCCGGGCCGGGCTGCGTCAGCAACACCGGCCCAGCACCGGCACCGGCACCGGCACAGCCGGTCGGGCCACACCAGCGGCATGACCGGCCGGGCTACGCCAACCGTGTGACCGGTCCGGCCGCGTCGGCAGTGTGACCGATTTCGCATAGCCCGGCCGACGGATCGGACCGCGTGGGCGAACCGGCACAGCCAGGCCGACGCCGCCGGACCGCCCTGACCGACCTCATCGAGCCACGCGACCGAACCCTGTGACCGAACCTGAAGATCGACACACCCGCCGACCGCCGCCGCGCGGCCGCGTCCGCCACTCCGACGTGCCATACATGCTGCTGAGGCCGAGAACGGCATAAGGTCGGGAGCCGGGAATCCGCCCACGGAAACGTGGAGACTCCTGGGTGTCTTTTCGGTCACCTCTTGACCAGGTCTCAGCAGCTCTTAAGGTGAACAGGCGAAGCTCCTCAACATGAACGAACCCTCGAGCAACGCAGGCGGCGTCGGCGGCCTGGGCGACAACGGCGCCGGGCAGCCCGCGCACCAGGACGTGCGCGACAGCTTCGGCGCGAATCCCGCCGCGGCCGGCGGCTCCGGGGCTCAGGACCCCAACGCCACCACGGCGTCCTCCGCGAGCGGCGACCAGCCCTCCGTCCCCCCGCAGCAGGACGCCGTCCCGTACGACGCGGCCCCGGCGGGCACCGACTATCCGACGCTGGTCCAGCCCGCCGGCGACCAGCCGACGCTGGTGCAGCCGGCGGTGCCTGCGCAGCAGGTGGACTCGGCCGCGGGGCACGGCGCTCCGCAGTCCGCACCGGACGGGCAGGCGGCGCACATCGCGCAAACCGCGCACACAACGCACTCCGCGCCCGCCGCCCCGGCCGCCTCCGCCTCGGTCCCCGAGCAGACCCAGGTCGGCCAGCCCGCGCCCGCCGCACAGCCCACCGACCACTCGGCTCCCCATTCGGCCCAGTCGGCCCAGTCGGCCTCCCAGCCGGCCGCCGCCTTCGGCCCCGCCGCCCAGCAGCACGCCGCCCAGCAGGCCGGGCTCGGCGACGGCAGCCACCTCGGCCCCGGCCCGACTCCCCCGCCGAACTGGGCCCCGCCCTCCGACGGCCAGACCTTCCCGCCCTACACGCCGCCCGGCGCCCCGAACGGCCGCTCCGGCTCCGGTGCCGGCAAGCTGCTGGTGGCGGTCGCCCTGGTCGCCGGCCTCATCGGCGGCGGCATCGGCACCGCGGTCACCTACGCGGCGAAGGACAAGAGCCCCTCGGCCACCGCCGACAACACTGGCGCCCGCGCGCCGCTGAACACCAACAACACGGCGCTGAACACGCCGGGCTCGGTGACCCAGGTGGCCTCGGCGGTGATGCCGAGCGTGGTCGACATCCAGGTCAGCACCTCCGACGGCAGCGGCGACGAGGGCACCGGCATCATCTACAGCTCCGACGGCCTGATCGTCACCAACAACCACGTCGTGGCCTCGGCCAGCAGCAGCAGTTCCAGCAACGGCAACAACAACCAGCAGCCGCAGAACGGCGACCCGTTCGGCGGCAACGGCGGGACCAGCGGCGGGAGCAACGGCGGCAACAGCCGCAGCAGCGGCCCGGCGACCATCACTGTCACATTCAACGACGGCAAGACCGCCACCGCGCACATCGTCGGCACCGAGCCGCTGGCCGACCTGGCCGTGATCAAGGCCGACGGCGTCTCCGGGCTGACCAAGGCCTCCTTCGCCGACTCCAAGAACCTGGCGGTCGGCCAGCAGGTGGTGGCCATCGGCTCGCCGCTCGGCCTGACCAGCACCGTCACCTCCGGCATCGTCAGCGCGCTGAACCGGCCGGTGGAGACCCAGGGCGAGACCGGCCAGACCGTGGTGCTGGACGCGGTGCAGACCGACGCCGCGATCAACCCCGGCAACTCCGGCGGCCCGCTGACCGACATGCAGGGCAACGTCATCGGCATCAACTCGGCGATCGCCTCCAACAGCCAGTCCGGCGGTCTGGGCGGCAGCTCGCAGCAGGCCGGCTCGATCGGCCTGGGCTTCGCGATCCCGATCAGCGAGGCGCTGCCGATCGTCGACCAGCTGGCCAAGGGCCAGCCGGCGCAGATCGCCTCCCTGGGCGTGCAGCAGACCGGCGGCGGCGACACCACCACCCGCACTGCCAAGGGCTACAAGGTGGAGCAGGTCGCCTCCGGCGGCCCGGCGGAGAAGGCGGGCCTGAAGCCCGGCGACGTGGTCACCAAGATCGGCGACCGGCTGGTGTACTCCTACGCCGACGTGGCCGCCGCGGTGCGCTCGCACCGGCCGAACGACACCATCCAGATCACCTACACCCGCGACGGCAACTCCACGACCGCCACCGTGACTCTGGGCGTCCTCAAGACCCCGACCGCCCCGGCCCAATAGGGACGGTAATCATCAGGCGTACCCTTGAGGGGTGTCTGAAGAACGTGGATTCTCGGTCCTCCGCGCCGGCTTCGGTGCGGAGGCCGTTCCGTATCCGGCGGCTCTGGACCTCCAGCGCGAGGTTCACGCCCGCCGCGTGGCCGGCGAGGTCGCCGACACCCTGATCCTGCTGGAGCACCCCCCGGTGTTCACGGCGGGCCGCCGCACCACCCCGGAGGAGCGGCCCGACGACGGCACTCCGGTCCTGGACGTGGACCGCGGCGGTCGGATCACCTTCCACGGCCCCGGCCAGCTGGTCGGCTATCCGATCCTGCGGCTGCCGGAGGCGATGGACGTGGTCGGCCACGTCCGCCGCCTGGAGGAGGCCCTGATCCGGGCCTGCGCCGAGCTGGGCCTGGAGACCACCCGGATCCACGGCCGCAGCGGCGTGTGGATCCTCGGCGACGAGATCGAGCGCCAGGACCTCGGCGGGCTGAACCTGCGGCTCAAGACCGTCGGCGCCCCGGTGGAGGACGACGAGGAGTTCGACCCGCGGCTGGCCGGCCCGGAGTACGCGCCGTCCAACGCCGGGCAGCGGCGCGCCGACCGCAAGCTGGCGCAGATCGGCGTGCGGGTGGCCAAGGGCGTGACCATGCACGGCTTCTCCCTGAACTGCGACGTCGACCTGGCCTGGTTCGACAAGATCATCCCGTGCGGGATCCGGAACGCCGGAGTCACCTCGCTGTCCGCCGAGCTCGGCCGGGACGTCAGCGTCGACGAGGTCGCCCCGCTGGTCGCGAAGCACCTCGGTGCGGTGCTCACCGAGCAATCCCAGGCGTCCGGCCTGGTCGGCGCGGTGAAGGAATAGTCCGCGACCCGCTTAAGCTGGTAATCACAGGAAACAGCTGTACCCCTCTCACAAGGAGACTCGAAGTGACGGCCGTCACCCCAGAACCAGAAGGCCGCAAGCTGCTCCGGCTTGAGGTCCGCAACAGCGCCGTCCCGATCGAGAAGAAACCGAGCTGGATCAAGACCCGGGCGAAGATGGGACCGGAATACACCGGCCTGAAGAACCTGGTGA